>JAAETV010000226.1 GCA_024227975.1 Actinomycetes bacterium | reverse complement strand
GCGTCGAGCTCGGCCAGGATGGTTGCTTCGGCCACGGCCTCGGCCAGCACCTGGTCGGGGGCAACCACCCGATCGAGGAAGCCGACATCGACCGCCCCAGCCCCGTCATAGAGCACGGCGTTGACCACTGCCCGCTGGCGGTGGCGAAAGCTCAGCCGCTCGGAGGCAATGGTGAGGGCCCACCCCGGGAGGGTGAGGCCGATGCCGACCTCATTGAGCCCGATCTTGACTGGGGCGTCGGGTCCGACTCGGACGTCGCACCCGAGCAGCATCAGGGCGCCGGCGGCCACGGCGTGGCCGGTACAGGCGGCGACTACCGGCAGGGGGCCACCGTAGAGCCGCTGCACCAGGGAACCACCGGCCGACACCATGGCCCGGATGGCCGCCGCATCACCACCGCTGATGATGGACAGATCGAACCCAGCGCTGAATCGTCCCTCGCGCCCGGCAATGACCGCGGCCTTGACCGTCTCGTCGGCCTCAGCCTGGTCGAGGGCATCGTTGATGGCCTGAGTGAGATCAGGGCCGAGGGCGTTGGCTCGCCCGTCATCCATCGTGATCATCGCGACCGGTCCGTCGGTGTCGTAGGAGACGATGGCTTGGGTCATGGTTGTGGTGCCCTCCCGCTCGATGTGATGCCCCGTCCGACCGTTCTATCGCTGAGAACGGCTCTCCCGGTTCTCGCCGGACACCGCGACTAGGAGTCGATCAGTGCCCGGCTGGTAGCCAGCCCGTCTCAGGTCACGACGATCTTGGCCTATTGGTCAGTGATACCCGGACTGGTCTGGAGTGGTCGGAGGTCGGATTGGGTCTGGATCCTGGATCGACACCGGCCAGGGCCAGCTCTCCGTGGCCGCTGACACATTCGGGGTCGGGACCGTCGAGGGGGAGGCCAGTGAAGAACTTCGCCGCCATACAACCTCCTTGGCAGGCGTCGAACTGGCCACAACTGACGCAGGCTCCCGCCGACTGGGGTTCGCGCAACGAGGTGAACAGCTCGGAACGCT
The DNA here is from genome assembly GCA_024227975.1 of Actinomycetes bacterium. The sequence goes on along the minus strand of JAAETV010000226.1, from coordinate 15,172 downwards.
TCCAGACTTCGGTGAACCCACCTGAGGCCCGTACACTGCCAGCCTTGAAGTCTTCCTGGAGTACGAAGGGGCAGGCGTAGACATCACCGATGGGGTCGATCAAGCAGACAACCCGGCCCGCCCCGCACAGGTTGAGGCCCGGCAGGTTCTCCTCACCGAGGGCGTTGAGGTGGAAGAAGGAGTCGCCCGTCAACACCCTCGGATGGTCGAGTAGCCAGTGGTACAGCTCGAGCTGCTGGCCGGGGTGAGGGTGCAGCTCGTGCCAGCTGTCGGCTGCTCGCCCCGCCGGCCGCAGGCGGGTCAATCGGAGCTCGGCCCCGAAGCGTGCGGCCAGAGCTTCGAAGGCATCGAGCTGGGGGATGTTCTGGCGGGTCATCACCACACTGATCTTGAACGGTCCGAAGCCGGCCTTGGCCAGGTGGTCCATGGCCGCCATCGCCGTTGTGAACGAGCCATCGCCTCGCACGGCATCGTTGGTCTCGGCATCAGCTCCGTCGATGGAGATCTGGATGTCGGTGTAGTCCATGGTGGCCAGCCGCTCGGCCCCGGCTCGGTCGATGCGTGAACCATTGGTCGAGAACTTCACGCCGACGCCATTGGACGTAGCGTGATCGACCAGGTCGTAGAAGTCGGGGCGGATCATGGGTTCACCACCCCCGATGTTGACGTAGAAGACTTGGAGGGCCTTCATCTCGTCGACGACGCCCATGGCCTCGGCCGTGGTCAGCTCGCGGGAGTCTCGCCGGCCCGACGAGCTGAGGCAATGGACGCAGGCCAGGTTGCAGGCGTAGGTCAGTTCCCAGGTCAAGCAGATGGGGGCATCCAGGCCGAGCTTCAGTTCGTCGGTCAAGGCAGTCATGGCATCAGGTGGCGGTGGTACCGGACAGGGGATCGGGCCGGGCCGGATCGGCCACTGGTTCGAGGAAATCGGAGGCGATCAGCGAAGCCAGGGCGCGACGGAAGCTCGGCCACCGTTGCTCGTCGATACCACAGGCGACGAAGGCAGCTTCGGTCGTCGGATGGTCACCCATGCAGCTCACCACCTCGACGAGGTCTCGAGAGCGTAGGAAGTTGAGGCGGCGATTGTCGTAGTGATAGGCCAGGGCCCCGAACGGCTCGGGCCGGAGGGCTACCCGTCGATGAAGCTTCCATCGACCCTCGAGAGGGTGGATGACATCGCCCTCAGTAGACACCGCACATGCCGTCGATCGAGATCTCCTCGACCAACAACTCGTCCTCGACCAACTCTGCGAGCTCGCTGGTCGGCGTCTCGAGACCAGTGTCTTCGGATGATTCGACGATGGTGGGGTCGTTGTCCACGATCCTGCCTCCGGAGGGTTCAGGCCAAGGCCCGGTTCATGAGTGTGGCGGGGCGATGCTTCGCCGCTGTCCAATGAGGATAGCGGGCGGATCAGCGCAGGTCGAAGCAGACCTTGATGGCCCCTCTGGCGCCAGCATTGGCAGCATGGGTGATGGCGTCCTGGTAGTCGTCGATCGGGTAGGTGGCCGAAACCAGCGAGCCGAGGTCGGCCGCCTCGACCAGTTCGGTGGCCAGATCGAAGGTGCGGCGCCTCGTGCCGTCGGCCAGTTCCTCGGTGCCGTAGGTGTAGGCGCCGACCAGTTCGGTTTCTCGGTGCCAGAGGGCGGTCAGATCGACCGATACCCGGCCTGGCATTCCGACCAGGACCACTCGACCACGGGGACGGGCGGTCCCGATGGCTTCATCGACCGAAGAGGCGGTACCCACGGCGTCGATGACGACATCGGCCCCTCCCGATAGATCGTCACCAATCATGAAGCTGCCGGTGGCCCGACGAACGGCCCGGGCCAGCTCACTGGGCTTCACCACGATGTCAGCCCCGAGCTTCATGGCCAAGGCGTGCTGCTCGGGGTATTTGGCGCTGGCGATGACGGTCGAGGCCTCGGTGAAGCGGCGAACAGCTGCCACCGTGACCAGGCCCATCGTCCCACTCCCGAGAACGGCAACCGTGGAGCCGGGGGTGACCCTGGCCTTCATAGCGGCATGGACACCGACCGCGGCCGGCTCGATCATGACTGCCGCCTCGTCCGACAGGGAGCTGGCGATGGGATGGAGCTGGGATTCGTGGGCCACGAACTCAGTGGACCAGCCCCCACCCGTCGAGGCGCAGTAGCCGATCTGGATGCCAGGTTCGACGGAGCCTCCGACCAGGTGGCGATAGTCGTTGCCATCGCCAGGTGCTGCGTCGGCAAAGGGGGGTTCGAAGCCGCGGGCCTGGTGACCGAGTACGGGCTCCAGCACGACCCGCGAGCCGTCCTCCATCGTCCCGACGACCTCATGGCCGGGAACGAAGGGAAACGAGACCCAGGGCTCGAAGTAGCGGGCCGATTGGCCGTCCACGGTGGCCAGATCGGATCCGCAGATTCCAGCCAGGCGGGTCTTGACCCGGTGCCAGCCAGGGCCTGGGATGGATGGAGGCCTGGCATCGATCAGTTCCAGGGGCCCCGCTTGAGCTCCGCTGCCTGGGCGAAGCCGTGAGGAGATGGCGGCTGCCGCGTACTTGGTTTCGGAGCGGCTGAACTCGAGCGCTTTCACTGCCAGTGGAATCTAGCGTCAAACTCACTGTCACAGGCCGTACGTAAAGTCTCCTACATGGAGTTCACGATTGATTGCCGGGCATGTCCTCACCACCAGGGCGATAGTTGTGATGACTGTGTCGTCACCTTTGTCACTTCCCGTCGTCCCGATGAGGCAATAGTGGTCGATGCCGGTGAGTTTGCAGCCATGCGCCGCCTGGCTGCCGCCGGTCTGATCAGCTCACCTCTCGAGGCCAATCGAAGTCCACCCGTGCGGCTGCGCAAGGCAGGCTGAGTCCGCTGGCATGCTGGAGGTGTGTCATCCGTAGTGCCTGCCACCCAGGATCCGTCGGCTCTCTTGCCGCCGACGGTTGACGAGCTTCGTCGGGTCGGGCTCGATGCTGGCCTCGATGTCCTTGGAGTGACCACAGCCGAGATCCTGGAGCCGGCCCGATCGGTACTGACACCACGGCGTGAGGCGGGCTTGGCTGGCGCCATGCAGTTCACATACCGGAATCCCGAGCGGTCAACCGATCCTGGTCAGATCCTGGCTGGAGCCCGCTCGATGGTGGTTGGCCTATTGGCCTATCCCGGTCACGAGCCAGCCTCGTCTGAGGGCGAGGGAAGGGTGGCCCGGTACGCCACCACTGACTACTACGCCCAGCTCCGGCTAGCTTTGGCCAAGGTGGCCGAGGTGCTGAACGTGGCTGGGTACGCCACGAGGATCGTTGCTGACAGTAACGCGCTGGTCGATCGCAATGCGGCGTGGCGGGCCGGTATTGGTTGGTACGGCAAGAACACCAACCTCATACATCCGACGGTGGGGAGCTGGCATGTGCTGGGGGCCGTCGTCACCGATGCCCCTCTCCCAGGTGGTGATCGTCCCGTCGAAGATGGCTGTGGGGTCTGCTCGGTCTGTATCGACCAGTGCCCGACCGAAGCTCTGATAGGCCCTGGTGTACTCGATGGGCGCCGTTGCATTGGGTGGCTGGTGCAGGCGGCCGAGCCGATCCCGATGGAGTTCAGGGTTGCGGTTGGCGATCGGATCTACGGCTGCGACATCTGCCAAGAGGTGTGCCCCCCGAACCGGGTGGCCCTACGTCGTCGGCCCCTTGGCGGTAAGAGCGCCGGCACTGGTGAAGATCAAAACACCGACGACGGGGATGCCTCGGTCGACGTCTGGTGGTTGCTCGATGCTTCCGACGAGCAGCTACTCGATCGCTACGGCCGGTGGTATCTGGCCAACCGCGATCCTGATGTCTTGCGCCGAACGGCCTTGGTGATCGTTGGCAATACCGCTGACCCTGGCCACCCAGCCCTACGACCCCTTCTCGGTCGGTACCTGAGCTGTGAGCGGACCTTGCTGGTGGCCCATGCCATCTGGGCCGCTCGACGACTTGGTTTGGACGATCTTCTCGCCCCCTTCGATCCCGAATCGGACCCTCACCTGGGTCCCGACCTCCGGGCCGAGCTCGAGGCCTCGGTCGAGGTCAGGCGGCGAACATGAGCGGCCGTCATCTCCTGGTCACCAATGACTTCCCGCCCAAGATCGGAGGTATCCAGAGCTATCTCTGGGAGCTGTGGCGGCGGCTCCCGGTCGATGGGTTCGCCATCTACACCACCCCCTACCCGGGAGCGGCCACCTTCGACGCCAACCACGAGATGCGGATCGAGCGTTCGCCCGAACCAGTGATCGGCCCCTACCCCTGGCTCGTAGAGCGGCTCAATCGTTTCGCCGAGACCGAGCAGGCCGATCTCATCCTCCTCGATCCGGCTGTTCCCCTGGGTGCCATCGGCCCCTATCTGGATCGACCCTACGGGGTCATCCTCCATGGAGCCGAAGTCACCATCCCCGGCCGGTTGCCCCTTTCCCGATCGATCATGGCTCGGACCTTGCGCTCAGCGTCACTGGTGATCGCGGCGGGCCACTATCCCCTGGCTGAGGCGGAGCGATGTGCCGGCCAGACCTTGCCCTCGGTCGTGATTCCACCCGGCGTCGACCATGAACGGTTTCACCCCTTCGACGACGGCCAACGTCAGACAGCCCGCAAGTACTTCGGTCTCGGCCACGACGACTTCGCCGTCGCCACCGTCAATCGGCTCGTTCCCCGCAAGGGAATCGAGACCCTGATTCGGGCGGCCGACCTGGTCGAGAGACGGGGTCTGATTGCTCCGGCCGCGCTGAGGGTCATGGTTGGAGGCACCGGTCGCCAACAGGGTGATCTAGCCGATCTGGTCGGTGAACTCGGAGCCCCGGTCGAGTTGTTGGGTCGCCTCGGCGATGAGGACGTCGTCCGCCTCTATGGAGGGGCTGACGCCATGGCCATGCTCTGCCACGATCGTTGGTTTGGCCTAGAGCAGGAGGGTTTCGGGATCGTGTTCCTCGAAGCGGCGGCAGCTGGGCTGCCCCAGATTGCTGGCCGTTCAGGGGGTGCCCATGAAGCCGTTGAGCATGGGGTGACCGGGTTGATCGTGGATGAGCCTCGGTCGGTCGAGGCCACCGCCCACGCCATCCGGGCCCTCTATCAAGACGAGAGAGGCCGGTTGGAGATGGGCCGCGCCGCTCGTCTGCGAGCCGTCGAGTCCTTCGACTATGACCGACTGGCCGAGCACCTCAGCGATGCGATCAGCAAGACAGTGGCCCAGCTGGGTTGATGATCTCTCCCTCCGGGTGTTGGTTCCGATAGGGTCTTGGCCGGTGCACGAGATCCCGGCCAAAGCCCATACGGTTGTTCTCACAACAGTTGCAGCTCCGGTTGGAGCTTGTTTTGAGGTGGCCATCGATCTCGACACCTACCCGGAGTGGGTCAAAGGGATCACGTCGGTCGAGGTCCAGGAACGTGATGATCAGGGACGACCGCTGCGAGCCCGTTTCGAGGCAACGGCTGTGGGTCGGACCTCGGCCTACACCCTCAGCTACGATCTCGATCGAGAGCCGACCAGCCTGTCCTGGTCGATGGTCGAGGGCGATCTGACCAGCCGGCTCGAGGGAACCTACCTGTTCGAGCCCAGCCCAACCGTGGCCGAAGGCGAGATCGCCACCGACGTGACCTACGAGCTTCTGGTCGATCTGGCGGTTCCTCTTCCCGGATATGTCAAGCGCCGGGTTGAAGACAAGATCGTCGAGGCTGCGCTGGAGAGATTCAAGAACCGGGTGGAGTCATTTCTTCCTTGAGGTAGCCGTCTTTTGGGTCGAAGAACCCAGGTATGCGACTCTTGCGGCTCGATCTGGACTCCGGCCATGCCGTCGATCTCCATCCGTTCGTGACGATCGTCGCTGAGCTCGATGAGGCCATGAAGCGACAGATCACCGAAGCGGTACGGACCATGGCCCGAGGTTCGACGGCCGGGGTCAAGGGTCTTGTTCAGAATCAGGGTTTGTTGGTCGAGCTCGACGGGAACGGTAGTGACACGTTGTCGGCCATCACCTCGGCCAACGTCATCATCGACACCGAGGCCCGCGGCGCGGTCGATCTGACCTGGCTACGGGCTCAGATCGATCAACAAGAGCGCAAGGCCGAGATCGAAGCGGTGATGGTAGAAGAGATCCGAGCTGACCTCGACCCGTCGGCCCGAGCCAGGGTTGCTTCCCTGGTCCAGCGGTTGGCCCCCCTCATCGAAGCGAAACAGGATGCAGTAGAACCCGGACCGAGTCTGGCCGACGAAATCAGTGCCATCCTGGCCGAGATAGATGGTCTGGAACCGACGGTGCTCGAAGCTGCTCCGGGGATCATCAGCTTGCGCAAGCGGTGGATTGCTCACACCGAGAAGCTCGCTGATGCTGCCGATCAGCTGGACAAGCTGGCCAAGCCGGTGGAGCGGGCCGAGGCCCGCCTCGACAGGGCCAAGCAGGCCCTGGTCGAAGCCGAACAGGGCGCAGTCCCCGTCCTGCTGAGTCGGGAGGAAGAGGCAAGGCTCGAGTTGCTCTCGTTTCCGAGCATGGACGAGAGCCGCCGCGGGAGGTGGCGCAAGCTCCTCCGTTCGACCGAGAAGGAAGAAATGCAGACCCTGCTGGACAAGGTCGGGGTCGAGAGCTGGACGGCCTACACCGTGCATCGTATGGCTCCGTCGGTACCCGCAGAGGCGCTCGCAGCCGTGACTGAGGCTCAGGCCGGCATCGAAGACGCCGAGACCCATCTCACTGAGATGGACAACGGGCGCAAGAGCGACCGCCTGTACCGGGAGCTGACCGAGGAAGGCGACACCTTGCGAGCCAAGGCCCGCGTCTACTTCGGTCTGGTTCTGCCCAAGGATCTGACAGCGGCCCTTGATCACACCATGATCGAACGGAGCAATCCGCCATGGATCGCAGCCTGCGACGGGCTGGTAGCCCTTCTCGACAGCCGTGGGGTTGCCCAGCCTGAGCCAGGAGGACACCACGTCGACGGTGAAGAGGCGGGTGGCGAGACCCGTCGTCAGCGGCGGGAAGCGGCCGTGATCAGGGCTCGGGCTTGGCTCGAGACCATGGAGGCACCGGAGGACGAGGTCGACACCGAAGCCCTCGCCCATGAGCTGCATCTCGCCCGACTGGTGCTCAAACGCCACGAGCGAGCATTTTCCAGAATCGAACGAGCCGAGGCATCGGCGGCGGCCGCCGCCATCACCCTGGCTCAGCTCCAGGAGCAGATGTCAGCTCGGACCGGGGAGGCCGTCGACCCCGTCGATGCTCTGATGGCTCATGTCGAACCGATCGCAACCCAACTCAGTCTTGAATCTCGCGGATCGCTTCCAATCGCCATCCTGGGCGATCTCCCCAACATGGTGCTCGATGATGTGGTTCGCTTCTCGGAGAGACTGAGCGAGTTGGCGGGTGACGTGCAGATCCTGGTGGTCTCCGACAACCGGGCTTCGGCTGAGTGGGCCCGGTCCATTGGCCTCGACCGGGCCATGGTCAGCCGCCCCCGGTTGTCGGCCCCGGCATCGTCATAGCTCATCGCCGCTCGAGATAGCCCAGGGCGGCCACGGAGATAGTTCGCGAGCGGTAGTGTCTGCCCGATGGAGTTCCGAAGGATCAACCACCTCCCTCCGTATGTCTTCTCGATCATCAACGACCTGAAGATGGCTGCCCGGCGAGAGGGCGAGGACATCATCGACTTCGGGTTCGGCAACCCCGACCTTCCGTCCCCGGCCAGCGCCGTCGAGAAGTTGTCCGAGGCGGCCCAACTCGGTCGCAACCATCGCTATTCGGCGTCCAAGGGGATACCGAAGCTGCGAGAGGCGGTGGCCAACCTATATCTCCGACGATTCGGGGTTGATCTCGACCCAGACTCCGAGGTGTTGAACGTCATCGGAGCCAAGGAGGGCTTCACCCACCTGATGTGGGTGTTGCTCCAGCCCGGCGACGCCTGCCTGGTGCCGGCTCCCTCTTATCCCATCCACATCTGGGGCCCCATTTTTGCGGGTGCTGCCATCAGGGAGGTGCCGCTGGCCGAGGGCCATGAGTTCATCGTCAACCTGGAGCGGGCCTGGGAGTACAGCTGGCCGAAGCCACGGGTGCTGGTCATCTCGTTTCCCCACAACCCGACGACGATCTGTGTCGATACTGCTTTCTTCGGGGAGGTCGTTGAGTTCGCCAGAAAGCGTGACCTGATCGTGGTCCACGACAACGCCTACGCCGATGTCGGCTTCGACGGGTACGACCCACCGTCGATCCTCCAGGTTCCTGGGGCCAAGGAACGTTGTGTCGAGCTGTATTCCATGACGAAGTCGTTCTCCATGGCTGGATGGCGGGTGGCCTTTCTGGTCGGCAACGCCGAGGTCGTTTCTGCTCTGACGAAGCTCAAGAGCTACCTCGACTATGGCACCTTCCAGCCGATCCAGATTGCGGCCACCGTCACCCTCAACGAGGCCACCGAGTATCCGAAGTATGTACGCGACGTCTACCAGGGCCGGCGTGATGTGTTGTGTGATGGGCTGAGTTCGATCGGGTGGGAGGTGACCCGGCCCAAGGGAACCATGTTCGTGTGGGCCCCCATTCCTGAGCCGTATCGCCATTTCGACTCACTCGAGTTCAGCTCGTTCCTGGTCCGGGAGGCCAAGGTTGCGACCTCTCCTGGGGTTGGCTTCGGTCCTGGTGGGGAGGGCCATGTCCGCTTCGCCCTCATCGAAAACGAGCAACGGACCCTTCAAGCCATCCGCAGTATGCGGCGGGCCCTCACCGATCTCGGCTCTGCTTCGGGCTGAGGGACCGGGCCCGATGCTCTCACCCAAGAGCGTCAGCGGCAGCCTGAGGGCCCACCCAGGCCGTGGAGGCACATACGGATGGCGGTGCTGACGACAAGGTCGTCGGAGATGGTCCCGGTCATGACTTGGTCTCGTGCCAGCTCATCGGTGACACCTCGGATGGAAGTGGCGAGCAGGTTCGCGTCACCGGGCGCTATCCGGTCGGCGTCGATGGCGGCCTGAACGAGTTTGGCCGTGTCAGCGATGGCAATACGACGCCCCTTCTCCAGAGCATGAGCGAAGCTCTCCTCGGTCCAACAGAACATGACGAGTCGCATGATGTCGGGATTGGCAGCTGACCATGCCAGTGAAGCTCGGATACCGTGCTCCAGTCGCTGGAGCGGGTCGGCAACGGCGGACATTGCCTTCTGCTGACAACGCCGAAGGTCGAGCAGGGCCTGACGCATGATCTCCAACAGGAGGTCATCCTTGGACGGGAAGTACCAGTAGAAAACACCCTTGCCGACTCCGATGCCGTCGACGATGTCTGACACCGATGTCGGGTGGAAGCCGTTCTGAGCGAAGCGACGGGTGGCGTAGGCCAACAGCTCGTCACGCCGTTCCCGACCTCGGGGGGTGAGACGCCGACCAGATGCCATCCCTTCCCAGGTTAGGAATCACTTGACCGCCTGGTCAAGAGCGCATCAGGAGGCCCAGTTGCGACTGCGATCGACTGCTTGGAGCCACCTCCGGTGCCCTGAGTCGGCGGCTGCCCGGTCAGGGTCAGGTTGCATCACCACCTCACTCGACCAAGCGGCGGATACCTCGTCGGCTGAGGACCACACCCCTTCAGCTAGACCAGCCAGGTACGCGGCCCCAACGGCGGTGGTGTCGGTATTGGACGGGCGGGCAACAGGAACACCAAGCTGGTCAGCTTGGAGCTGGAGGAGTAGATCCATGGCTGACGCCCCACCGTCGACCCTCAGCTCGGCCAGGGGTTGACCTGACGCCTTGGTCATCAGCTCCACGACGTCGCGGGTCTGGTAGGCCATGGCTTCGACAACGGCACGGGCTAGCTCGGCCCGGCCTGTGCCCCGGGTCAGCCCGACCAGGGTCCCCCGAGCGTAGGGGTCCCACCATGGGCTACCGAGGCCCGTGAAGGCGGGGACGCAATACACATCTCCCGTGTCCTCGACACTGGCCGCTAGCGGCCCGATCTCAGCCGCTTCGGAGATGATCCCGAGCCCGTCTCGCAGCCATTGAACCGCAGCCCCGGTCACGAAGATCGCTCCCTCGTAGGCGTAGGCGGCGGGTCCACTCTCGCTCAGCGTCCAGCCGACCGTTGTCAGCAGCCCGTCGACTGGCTCGGGACACCTCGCCCCCACGTTCATGAGGACGAAGCTTCCGGTCCCGTAGGTGTTCTTGGTCATGCCTGGCTCGAAGCAGGCCTGTCCGAACAGGGCTGATTGCTGATCGCCGGCTGCTCCGCTGATGGGGATACCGGCGGGCAATGCCGTGGCCCCATTGGCGGTTACCCCGAACCGCCCACTGGACGGGACGACAGTGGGGAGAGCAGCCATGGGGATCGACAGGAGGTCACACAGCTCGGGGGACCATTCCAGGGTCGTGATGTCGAACAGGAGGGTTCGGGAGGCATTGGAGGGCTCGGTGGCGTGGGCCGTGCCCCCAGTCAGGTTCCAGATCAGCCAGCTGTCGATGGTGCCAAGAGCAAGATCAGCGTCGGCGGCCACCCCGTTGGCCAGCAGCCACTCGAACTTGGTGCCGCTGAAGTAGGGGTCGAGGACGAGGCCGGTCTTGGCTCTGACCAGATCGAGATGGCCCGCTTCGCTCATCGCGTCGCATCGACCGGCCGTTCGCCGATCCTGCCACACGATGGCCCGGTGACGGGGCTGGCCTGTCGAACGATCCCAAGCGGCAACTGTCTCGCGCTGGTTGGTGATACCGATGGCGGCCACCGGCGCTGACAGCGACTCCACCAGCTCAGCCAATACCGCTTGGGCCAGTGTCCAGATCTCGTCCAGATCATGCTCAACCCACCCTGGTCGGGGGAAGTGCTGGGTCAGCTCCCGGTATGCGAGCCCGACCACCGAAGAGGTCTCGTCGATGGCGAGAGCCCGAACTCCGGTTGTTCCTGCATCCAGTGCGACTACGAGACCCATGCCGACACCCTAGAGCCGACACCCTGGAGAGTGTCTGCGCCGGTGCTGAGGCCCGAGTGTCAACGGTGGGGGAGGCGCGGAATCTAGGCTGGCTGGATGCGTATTGGGATCTTGACCAGTGGGGGCGACTGCCCGGGGCTGAATGCCGTCATTCGAGCCATCGTCCGCAAGGGGGAGCGCCACTACGACGACGACTTGTTCGGCTTCCTCGACGGCTACCGGGGACTGATCGAGAACGACTGGGTCTCGCTCGATGTCGAATCGTTGAGGGGCATACTTCCCCGGGGTGGCACCGTGCTCGGTACCAGCCGTATCAACCCCTATCGCTCGGAGGACGGGGTCGACCGGGTCCTCCAGACGGCCAAGGTGAACCGCCTCGATGCCGTCATCGCCATTGGGGGCGAGGGGAGCCTGTCATGTGGGTTGGCCCTCCACCGCGATGGGGTGCCCATCATCGGGGTACCAAAGACGATCGACAACGACATCGGGGTCACCGAGTACACCTTTGGCTTCGATACGGCCGTCACCATCGCCACTGAAGCCATTGATCGCCTTCACACCACGGCCGAGAGCCACAACCGGGTGATGGTGGTTGAGGTGATGGGCCGCCATGTCGGCCATATCGCCACCTGGGCCGGTATTGCCGGTGGGGCAACCATGACCCTCATTCCCGAGGAGCCGTTCGAGATCGACGATGTCTGTCGCTCTCTCCGCCGGCGTCACGAGCGGGGCCGCTTCGCGTCAATCGTGGTAGTGGCTGAGGGGGCCAAGCCGGCTCCCGGCACCATCGAGATCGGACCCGACGAGTACGACCAGTACGGCCACATTCGTCTTGGTGGTATCGCCAATCTGGTGGCGGTCGAGATCGAGTCCCGAACCGGGTTCGAGACCAGGGTCACCATCCTCGGTCATGTCCAGCGTGGAGGGTCACCCACCGCTCACGACCGGGTGCTGTCAACCCGGTTCGGGGTGGCCGCGATCGACGCCGCCCACGACGAGGCCTGGGGATCCATGGTTGCCCTCGCCGCCGATGAGATCATCCGGGTGCCGCTGGAAGATGCCGTCAGCGAACTGAAGACGGTCAGCCCTGAGCTGAGGGCCGTAGCCCGCAATTTCTTCGCCTAACTGGTAGCCAGAAGCCGGTACCGATACGGCCCCAGTGGAGAGCCTGGTCTCAACCTCCCTCAGAGGTCGTGGTCTCCTCGCCGTCAGCCGCTTCGGCCGCCTCAGCGGCGATGTCGTCGGCTGTCTTGCAATCATTGACATTGGCCGGGGTCACTGGGCCCTCTATCACTGATACGTCTTGGCCTTGGACGGGGATGGGTCCGTCGCCATCGTTGATCTGAACAGACGTGATGCGCTCATCCAGCGCCACAAGGGTGCACACGATCTGGCTATAGACCTGCTGTACCCGGTCAGCGGTTTCGGGTGCCTCAGCCCACAATCTCAGCTCCTCGTCAGCAACCTCGATGACGACCAAGCCCTCGCTCGTTCGGGGTTGGGCGGTTGTTTCGAGGCCAACCAGAAGCCGCGTATCCAGACCGGGATTCTCCTCTTGCTCGGCCTCGGTCAGGTGTTGGGTCAAGGCCAAGAGGGCATCGTTGACGGTGGCGGCCTCGGTCAGACGCCGTTCGACCCGGACCAGGTTGTTGTCCACGTCGACGAAGTAGAGCGGCAGGATATGGCTCGATTCGTCGGACGGAACGGTTTCCACAGGGGCGGTGGTGATTGGAGCCAGGAAATCAGGAGGGACATCGTCAACCCCGTGGGCTTCATCCTGGAGGGGGATGCTGCAACCAACGCCGATGACCGAACAGGCAATCGCGAGGCCAACCAGAGTGTGGAATCTCATGTTGCCATCTCCTCTATGACGTCGATGTGCTCACCGAGGGGGAGCTCTACGACGAAACGGGCTCCATGCTGGCCATCGATGCGGTCGGTCACCCATACCTTTCCGCCGTGGATCCGGGCGTGTTCGGCCACCAGGGACAGTCCGAGCCCGAACCCTGTGGCCGTTGCCCGGTTTCCGGCCGTAGCCCCTTGGCGCCGGAAGCGCTCGAAGATACGTTCTCGCTGATCGGCGGGTACACCGGGCCCGGTATCGTCGACCACGATCTGGACCTTCCGACCGACTACCTCGAACGAGACCCCGGATATCTCGTTGCCGTACTTCTCGGCGTTTTCCAGCAAGTTGGTCATGACCTGGGCCAGACGGCGTTTGTCGGCTGTGATCGAGGTCTGGGCATCGTCCTCGCTGAAGTTGAGCTCGACGTGAGCGCATTTCGATTGGGCCAGAACGTTGACCAGGAATTCGGCGAGGCGGAATCGGCTCAGTTGGAGCTTGACTGCCCCTGCTTCCAAGCGGGAGATCTCGAGCAGGTCCTCGACCAGTCGTTGGAAGCGCTCCAGGTCTTGGCTCAGTAGCTCCACCGCTTGCTGGGCCACATGGGGCAAGCTGTCCATCCGTCGTTCCAGTACTTCGACCGAAGCGGTCAGGGTCATGAGGGGAGAACGAAGCTCATGGCTCACATCCGAGGTAAAGCGTTGCTCACGATCGATGCGGTCACCGACGGCATCGACCATCTCGTTGAAAGCGGCGCTGAGCACGTCGAGGTTTGGGTCGGCCTGGAGCTCGAGTCTGGCGGTGAAGTCGCCGGCGGCAATGGCTCGGGCTGCTCCTGAGATGCGGGGCACCGGTGCCAGGGCCCTGCGGGCCGAGTAGTAGCCGAGCATGGCACCGGCGACGCTGGATGCCAGGGTCACCACGATCAGGATGGTCCTCAACGAGTCGAGGGTGGCCTCCAGCTCCGTCAGTCGAAGTACCTCGTAGTAGATGAGATCATCCACCTCGATGCCGACGACATAGGCCGGTGCACCTTCTGGCGTCCGATAGCGCTGGTGGGCAACATCAGTCCCGGCCCGGATGTAGGCAATCATGTCAGGAGGGATGTCGACGCGAGTCAAGACCTCGGATTTGACGTCTCCTTCAGCCAACAGGATGAGAGGTTGGCTCCCGTTTGGATGGCGCATGCCTTCGAGCACAACGTCCCAGTAGTCATCCTGGATATCGATCTCGGCATCCTCGGGGAACGACTCCATGCGGACGCGAAGATCCTCGGCGTTGAAGTAGGCCTGCTGGCGGAGCTCGTCCTGGCGGAAGGTGAGAAGCCGGTTCTGGGCGAGAAGAAAGGTGGCCCCGGCCACTGTCAAAGACAAGAGCAGGGCCCCAATGGCGTAGGCCAGGGTGACCCTGGCCAACAGCCCTTGCCACCATCGGCCCTTGGATTCCATGTCAGGGTTGGAGCTTGTAGCCCAGTCCACGGGAGGTGACCACGTAGCGGGGACTGGCCGGGTCGCCCTCGACCTTGGTCCTCAGTCGGCGGACGTGAACGTCGACCAGGCGACCGTCACCAAAGTAGTCATAACCCCATACTCGTTCGAGCAGGACCTCGCGGCTGAAGACCTTGCCCGGCTGGGATGCCAGCTCGACCAGGAGCTTGAACTCGGTCTTGGTCAGATGGAGCTCCTCGCCATTCTTGAGCACGAGGCCCTCATCGGGGCTGATCTCCAGTTCGCCGACCTTGATCCGCTCCAGGTCGCCTGGCTCGGTGGCCCGAGCCCGGCGAAGCATGGCTCGGATACGGGCCGACAGCTCCTTGGGTGCGAACGGCTTGGTCAGGTAGTCGTCAGCGCCGGCTTCGAGCCCGGCCACTACATCATGGGTATCGGCCCGGGCTGTGACCATGATGATGGGGACGTCGCTGGCTCGGCGGATCGAGCGGCAGACTTCGAAACCATCGATGCCGGGCAGCATGATGTCGATGAGAACCACATCAGCGGGTGAGCTCGAAAACTTCTCTAGCGCCCGTTCACCGGTGTCGGCCTCGATGACGTCCCAACCCTCTTCTTCCAGGGCAAGCGTCACCGCCAGGCGGATTCGCTCATCGTCTTCAACGGTAAGAATTTTCGTACCCACACTATGAATGGTGCCCGATCATGGGCCCAATCTGCGGCCACCCCCGAAAAAACTCGTCTCAGGCCCGAGATATGGCTCCTCGCAACCCTCTTCGAACGGGTCAGATGGCGTGGCTGACGACCAGTAGATCCTGGAGGGAACCGAACAAACCGGGAGCGGAAGCCAACACGAACGAGGTGTCGGCTGGGCCACCGGCCAGGTTGCCGGCCACGGCCCCAGCTTCGGTAGCAACCAGGAGGCCGGCCGCCAGATCCCATCGGTTGAGACCTCGCTCGTAGTAGGCGTCGACCTGGCCCGT
>JAAETV010000225.1 GCA_024227975.1 Actinomycetes bacterium | reverse complement strand
GATCTCATCGGGCCCGACACCAGCATTGGGCCAGAGGATGTCTTTGGCGTAGTGCCCAGCCACGGTCGAGATGGGGCCGTGTTGGTAGTGCATGTCGAGGCGGGGTTTGGAGCAACGCCCGACAACGGATCGGATCAGGGCTGGACGTTGACGAAGGTTCTTGGCCCTCTCGGCCCTGGTCACGATCACACAGGTGGCATTGTCGGTCTCGACACAGCAGTCGAGGAGGTGGAGTGGTTTGCAGATCATGCGACTGTTGACGACATCGTCGACGGTGACCCGGCCCGGGTAGTACGCCTTCGGGTTGTTGGAGGCATGCTTGGAGTGGGCGACCTTGACCGCCGCTACCTGTTCAGGGGTGGTGCCGTAGTCATACATATGGCGCATGAAGGTCGGGGCGAAGTTCTGGCCCGCACTCTGCCAGCCGTAGGCCCGAGTATGGAGGGCCCCACCATTGATCGGAGCCGCAGCCCTGGCCCCGGTTCCCCCGATACGGACCTGGGAGTAGCCGTTCATAGACCGGAAGATGGCAACCGTGTTGCACATGCCAGCCTCGATCACCCCGATGGCGATCCCAATGAGGGCCTCGGTGCTCGACCCACCCCCGATGCAGTCCATGTAGAAGTTCAAGCGGATACCTAGATCACCAGCAACGAAGGGGGAGGAGGTCGAGTCGTTGCCCGAGTACGACAACATCCCATCGATGTCTTCAGCTTCGAGACCGGCATCGTCGATTGCGTTGTTGAGGGCCCAGGTAGCCAGATTGCGGGTCGTCTCCTGCGAGCCCCGCCGGTAGGTGGTCTCACCGACCCCGACGATGGCGTACTTGTTGCGGAGGAAGGGCTCAGTGGTGGCATCGATGGCGGTCATGGGATCGGCTCCCAATACGGTTCGCTATGGCTGGTGCTCATGTCGAGTTCCCCCTCGTCTCTTCGCCTTCGACTAGTCAGCGTCTGGATTGTCTGCGATCGGGTGCCCACCGGTCAGGTGTCTCTGCTGGGATAGGCCAAGATCATCAGAGGCACCACGATCAGCTGGGCTACTCCGAGAATGACCCACATGACGTCATAGCGCCAGACGTCATGCTGGCCATTCAATACGGCAAGAGCCAGGGCCGCTCCCATACCACCGAAGGCATAGCGCAGGGCTTGGTGGACGCCGTTGGCGGTGGCGATAGCGCGGGGCTCGATGTCGCGCAGAGCGGCCGCGTTCAAGAGGCTGGCCAGGATCCCCATCCCCAGCCCGAACAAGACAGTGACCGGAAAGAAGGCGATCCAGAACCGGACCCGTTCATCCAGCATGATGAAGGCCCACAATTGGGCCAGGGTGGCGGCGCTGGCGGCTGCGGCCATGATGCCACGAAAGCCGTGGCTGTCGGCCCAACGCCCACCGAAGACGGCCACCGTTCCCGACACCATGGGCGAGACGAGGAAAGCCATTCCGACCCCCCACACCGAATAGCCCCACACATTGATGAGGTAGATGGGCCACAGCACCCAGCTGGTGAAGGCACCAACCATCGACAGCCCGACGGCGATATTGGCAACCGCGAATGAGCGAACCCGGAACAGGTGGGGGTCAAAGAGCGGCTCGGGATGGCGAGCAGAGCGCAACACGAAGGCGGGGACGAGCATGACAGCAGCGGCGAAGGCACCAACGATCAGGGGTGAGCCCCACCCCGATACCGGTCCTCGCAGGGTGGCGAACACGACCAGGAACACCGACCCGGAACCCATGATCATCCCGAGCAGATCGAGCCGGCGGGACAGGTCGCGTTCG
>JAAETV010000224.1 GCA_024227975.1 Actinomycetes bacterium | reverse complement strand
TTGCGGGTTCAACGGTTTTCAAGACCGACGCAATCGTCCACTCTGCCATCTCTCCACT
The DNA here is from genome assembly GCA_024227975.1 of Actinomycetes bacterium. Next base: position 4,619 of record JAAETV010000224.1, on the reverse strand, counting down.
TGTGAGATTACCACCACCGGGTGCTACAGCGGCTGGCCGTTTCCGTCTCGGTAGCCGTCGGCCAGATGGCCTTCGGCGGCAAGGGCGGCCATCTCCGCCTCTGACTTGCCCAACAGCGTCCGGTAGACCTGGTCGTTGTCCCTCCCCATCATGTTGAGCTCATCCCAACGCAGATCCGGACCGTCCCAACGCCACTGGTGGCCGGGGAACCGGATTGCTGGCACATCCCCACTCCCGTTCGTCCGGAACCAGTCCCGGTCCCCCAGGTGAGCGTCGCCCAACAAACCGGCCTCGTCGAGCACCGGTCCGGCGGCCACCCCGGCCCGACGGCACACGGCTACCGCTTCGTCGAGCGTGCAACCGGCGGCCCAAGCAGCCAGCCCTTCGTCGATCTCATCATGGTGTAGTCGGCGGGCGCTCTCGCCGGCCAGCCGGGCGTCGGCGGCCCAGCCCGGTGAGCCGATGGCTTCGACCAGCCGCCCCCACTCGTCGTCACTATCAACCGACAGCACCATCCACGTCTCGGCCCCACCGTCACCGTCGAGGCACCGGTAGGCCCCTTGGGGAGCCCGATGGGGGTGCCGGTTCCCATGACACTCGTGCCCCTCCCCGGTCAGCGAAGCATCTACGAAGAACTCGCCAGCATAGTTCAGCAGGTTCTCCGCCTGAGCGAACTCAATCTGCTCCCCCTGCCCCGTCTCATCCCGACGCCGTAGGGCGCACAGCACCGCAAACGCACCGGTCACTCCACTCGCCGGGTCCATGTAATAGGTCGTATCGAGCGCGGTCGGGTCAAGGTCCCGATACCCCCTCAACGACGAGTACCCGCACAACGCCTCCATATGCGCCCCGAACCCCACATACCCCGAGTACGGCCCCGTCAACCCCAACGACGGCATCCGCAGCGAGATCAACCGAGGGTTTCGACGATGCAATACGTCCCAATCCAGATCGAGTGACGGCAGCACCCGAATCGAGTTGTTCTCGACCAGTAGATCCGCCTGATCGACCAACTCGAGGAACGTCTCCCGTCCCAACTCGGTCCGCAAATCCAGGGTCGCCCCCAACTTGTTTCGGGAATGCGAGACGAAGGCCGCCACCCGATTCCAGGGTCGCTCTCCGGCCTTCCCACCGGGGAACCGTCCCCAGAACTGGCCGAGGTCCAGCTCTTGATTCGCGGTCGGGCGGGGGATCGCCCCCCGAGTGGCGGTCGGGAACAGGTTCGGATTGTCGAGCCGGATCACCTCGGCCCCGAGATCACCGAGCAGCATCGTGCACAACGGCCCGGCCCACACCACGGTGAGATCCAGGACCCGCACCCCTTCCAAGGGCAGTCGCCGGCCATCCGACGATGGCAGACCTTCGCCGCCCGATCGCCGAGCCGACGATCGTGACGCTCGACCCGATTGACCACCGCCCGAAGACAACGACGCTTCTCCGCTGGCACCGGCCGCCACGACCGGCTCATCGGAGTCACCCGCTAGCTCGGCTCGAACCTGATCGGTGTGCTCACCTAGGAGGGGGGCTCGTCGGCGGGGCTGCCAGCCACCGTCCATGCGGAACTGGGGCCCCGGCCCCTCGTAGGATCCGACAACAGGATGATCCCAGTGCTGCCAGAACTCACGCTCCCGGAAGTGCAGATCGGCCAACACGTCGGTCGTCGAGTTGACTGGGGTGATCGCCAGTTGACGGGCCTGGGCATCCTCCATCGTCTCCTGCTTGGTCCGCTGCAAGGTCCACACGAACAGGGCGGTGTTGACCAGGTCTGGCACCTCCTCGTCGTTGTACCAATCGGGCGAGGCAATCCGACGGATGAGCTCCTCATCGCCCAGCATCTCAGCCACCCTCGGCATCCAGTTCGGGGCGAACACGACCTGGCAGTACCCGTCCAGCGTCGGATAGATACCGACCGGGATCGGGCCGACCGCCGCCCCACCGCTCCGGTACCCGACTATCCCGTCGAACTCGTACCCCGCCATCAGCGTGGCCCGACGATCGATCGACGCCGCCTGGGTCTCGAAGTTGGACACCTCGATGTGTGTCCCCTCCCCCGACACCTCGCCCATCGACACCGCGGCCAAGGTGGCCAGCGCCGCCACCGACCCGCAGTGATACTGGACGACGTTGCCCGCCATCTTGATCGGCTCACGATCCGGGTCACCGGTCGCCTGCATCGGGCCACCCATGGCGTAGGCCACGATCTCGCTGCCGGCCAAACCCGCATAGGGCCCCGACAACCCAAACGGGCTCACGCTCGTGACCACCAAACCCGGGTGCATCGCCCTCAATTCATCGACCCCGAGTCCGGCCCCACCACCGGAAGGGCCGGAAGCACCAGGCCAGCCCCCGACCACGCCACCACCATCAGCTGAGTCGGATTCGATGACGACGTCGGCTCGCTCGATCAGGGAGTGGATGAAGGCGATCCCGTCCGGCTCGGTCACGTCGGCCACGACTGAGCGCTTGTTGGTGTTCAGGTGTAGGAACAGTGGGCTCGTCTCGAGCTCCGGGCGCTCGCCCGATCTCGCCCCTTCCCGGCGTGACCAGTCCCCATCCGGCGGCTCGACTTTGACGACGTCCGCCCCGTAGTCAGCCAGCAGCTTCCCCGCATAGGGCCCGGCGATCCCCGTCGCCAACTCGATCACCACCAGTCCAGCAAGCGGTTGTCGGATCCGGTCACTGGATGTCGGTGATGTCGTCATGAGAACTCAGTCCAGGTCAGGCACCGTTCCCACTTGACCCTGCATCGAAGCGACTTGATGCCCCACCTGGTGCCCCCAGAATCCTCGCGGAGCGAGCATCCCGTCAATCAGGTACTCCAATTGGGCGTCGTACAGCCTGCGCAGGACCAGGGCTTCAGCCCTTGCCTCGTCGAAGTCGATGAGCTCGAACCCGTGGGCCTCGAGGGTGTCGTACAGCTCGCGGAACAGCTGATCGCCCCGCCCCACTTCGTCGAGGTCATAGTTCGCGTCGAGGGCCTCCCTATAGGACGAAATATCGACTCCGGCGGTCAGCTCGTTGAACAGGATGATCGACCGGCGCACCAACCAATACGGAGCCCGGTCCTTGGCCCCAACGATCATCTGGCACTGGAGGGCGGCATCGCATAATACCCCTAGTGCCGTGATCCAATTCTGGCCTGAATGCTTCGAACGAAACAGGCGCAACATCGGGAACGTGGTGTGGGTCTCGATCACGGCCGTCACCCACTCCTCCCACCCTTCGAAGAAGCGGATCACATCGTCGACCTCGCCCGTCGGCGCCCGACTCAGCAGCAGGTTGGTCGGCGTGATCCGCTGCTCGGTTCCATCGTCGAGCGTCATCAGCTTCCGCTCCCGCTCGCTGTAGGCAGCATAGAGGGCCGGCAGGTAGCCGATGACGAGAGCCGTCGTCAGTACCCCCGACAACGCCTCGATCAGTGCACCGAGTCGAGGGATGACGCCGACCGGAACCAGCTCGCCGAACCCAAGGGTGAAGTAGACGACGCCCGAGTAGTAGATCGAATCGATCAGCCCGTCGGCGCCCCCTATGCCCCCGATTCCCCACCAGATCAGGCCGAACCCGATGACCTGCTGGATCACCCACGCCACCAGCAATAACAGGACCGAGGCAGGAGCATACGTGGCCATCAAGCGCTCCCGAGCCGATTCCGAGGGAATGCGGGCGGCGAGGGCCCGGATCAGGCTCCACGTACGCCGGTAGAGGATGCTCGACAGCCACCAGCGACCAGTGCTGGTGGCCGTGGTGACGAGGGTGTTGACCATGTCGGCGATGACCGCCAGAACAAGCGTCAACCCGAAGACAACGACCAGCCCAGTCACCTCGACATTCTAGGGACGGTGCCCGGGCAGAAAACCACGAGACCGGGTGGCCCACTGACCACCCGGTCTCGTCCGGATCCGCCGCCGATCTTGCTGTACTTGCTGGTAGCCGCTTGCTTCAGCAAAACTATAGTCGCGATTCGCAATGTTGGCGATGACTGTCCAACAAATACCAGTCGTCATCATGATGCTCGCCTAATCACCCAGCCACCGCACTGGATGATCCGGTTTGCCGACGCTCCGACTACCAGATCAAGTCCCTATTTGGTCATAATCTTGACCATCTGAGGTCCGCCTGCCCTCTTGTTACGCGGTCAGGTCCTGGAATCGGGGCCAGCCGACATTGCCACCAGACAAGATCACACCGATTCGCTTGCCCTTCAAAGAGAGGTCTCGATGGATGAGGGCGGCCAACGCCGACGCCCCGCTCGGCTCGACCACGATGTTCAGCCGCTCAAAGAGCAGTCGCATGGTGATGGTGATCTCCGGATCGGTCACGGTCAGGAACTGGCTGGTGAGTCGTTCGTTGATCGGCCACGTCAGGCGGCCCGGTGTTGAGATCTGCTGGCCGTCGGCGATAGTGACGGGCACCGGTATCTCGACTCGCTCCCCCCGTCGACGAGACCGACGATGATCATCACCGGCCTCGGGTTCGACCCCATAGATCTCGGCCTGGGGACACCGATCCCGCATCACGGTTGCGCACCCGGCCAGCAACCCGCCTCCCCCGACGGGTACGAACAAGGCGTCGAGGCTGTCGACCTGGTCGAGGAGCTCGAGGGCAGCCGTACCCTGGCC
>JAAETV010000223.1 GCA_024227975.1 Actinomycetes bacterium | reverse complement strand
GAGTCGACCTGTCCCACTTCAAGTTCTGGCTCGCCGGGCAGTACGAGCAATTCCGGCAAGGGCAACTGCGTGACTGGATGCTCTATCTGGTCGAAAAGGAGGGGGTGGAAACAAGAGCCGAGCTGCGGACGCGGGCACGTCAGACCCTGGACTTCAATCAAATCCCCGCAGTGCAGGCAATCGGACCCGCGCCTGAACAGCCCCAAGCAGATGAGGTCATCGAGCAGAGCATCAAGGAGCTGGTCGAGTACGGCTGGTTGACGGGAGAGCAACCACTGCATCTCACTACTCCAGGAAGGCAACATCTCCATCGACGCTGGACCGACTCCATTACTAGGAAGTCGCGGTCGGTCGCGTGAACGATTCACTCAGCACGGTCGAGACGCATTCGACACGCCGCTGAGGTCTGTTCCTCACTGCGGTCACCGTAGGTCATGATCGAGTGACCGCTCGGTCGAAGGCGGTTGTTTTCCTTGTCTGCGGCGACGCTGGTCACGCGTTGGAGCCTCGCACCTGACAGGGTCGGCCACGCAGGGGTACAGAGCCGCTCAGCGGGTCGACCACGCCGTCGTCGAGGATGAGGTTGAGGTTCCCGCCTGCCGAGCTGAGCGGATCGTAGCCCGGAAGGACCAAATCGGGACACGCCTGCCACCATCCCTCCTCGCCGACGACATCCTCGGGATGGAGGTCAGAGTCAAGCTTCGCTCGGAGACGGATCGTACCCACCGGGCTCTCGAGCCAAACCCAATCCCCATCCTGTATCTCTCTCGGCTGCATGCAGTGCCGGGATGGATGCGGAGGTACGGCTCGGGCACCTAGCGGCGCAGCCTGGGGATCGAACGGTAGGAACCATGGGTGAAGGCTGCGGACTTCATAGATGTCAGCAATAGCGGATACGCCTCGCGATCGACACCGACCCGCTCCCTCGGCTCTTCGTACTCTGGCAGCGGCGCATAGCCATGCCTCGCGAGGTCCCATCGGGTGGGTAGAGGCCGAAGGCCCAGCTCAGATCTCTCCTCCCGACAACCGTCACCAACGAGCGGAGCCACCTCAGCAAGGCCCCGAGGCCGAGAGATCTCGCTTCAAGCTGTCGATGCTCAGGGGTCCGCCGCCTCTTCTTCTGGAGCATCGGATCTGCCAGGCTTACCCTATGGAGAGCCGGGCCGGTGATCAACAGGATACGCCACCATCGGGCTGGTACAGAGCGCGGGGTGATCCGCCGGAGACACACCGCTACTGGGACGGTGCCCAATGGCAGGGTGGATCCGAGTCGATCGCCCCGGTAGTGAACGCGGGTCCACCGCTATCATGACTGCCATGCCGGCAGGGCTCGAGGCTGGGGGTCCGTGGCACCGGATTGCTGGCAAGGTGATCGATCAGGTTTTGCTTGTCGCCGTAGTCTACGGGTCCGCCTCTTTGCTCAGCAGCATGAACGTCTCGTCCCGCGCGGCCTGGGCCGCCTTCGGATTGGCCGGTTTCTTGGCGATGATCTTCTACAACCTCGTGCTAGTCGGGCTGTTCGCAACCACCGTGGGCAAAGCAGTCATGGGTATGCGAGTGGTGGGCCCGCACGGGGAACGTGCTGATTGGCGTGTCGCGACCCGACGATGGGTCCTCCAGCTCGTCTACTTCGTACCCGTGTTGGGATTGTTGATTGGCCAGGGTGGTGCCATCGTCAGCCTGATCTACCTGTTCAAAGATCCCAGTCGTCAAACGGTCTACGACCGGGTGGCGGGGAGCTTCGTGGTAACCACCAGGTCAATGCAAAGGGTTCAGGCCTAGGACGGGTTTGAGGGCAATCTGTGGCTTCACTCGGACTACCTACGTGGAGAATCGGCAAACCTGCCAGAGTCGCCTCGTTGTAGAGGCACCGCCCGCAGAAGGTTCAGGACGTGGCGTCAGCGACCGCTGCGACCAGGCGCAGGGTACGGGGACTCTGCCAGCGATCGCCTGGATGGTTGATGAGATAGCAGAAGGCCACGTCCCGGTCAGGATCAGCAAACCCCAGCGACCCGCCGTGGCCGAAATGCCCGAAGGCGTTGGGCCCAGTTCCCATCGCCCGTATCTCCTGATGGAGCTGGAATCCCAACCCGAATCTCGTCTCGCGTTGTAGGACCAGATCCGGACCGACCGAGTGCTCAGTGGTGGCTTCGATACGAAGAGACTCCGCCAACAGGGGCTCTGGAGCCGACGGCAGGAGGGCCGAATAGAACTGGGCCATGGCACGCGCCGTCGCATGGCCATTGGTGGACGGGATCGAGGCGCTACGCCAGTCGGCGGTGTTCACCACGCCGAAGCCGGACAGGGTCGGTGGGTTGAAGTAGGTGTGCGCTCGCATGCGATCGTGCTTGGTCTCGGCCGGCCGGTGATCGGCGGGACTGGAGTCCGGGTCGACGCGGGACACAATCTCGGCGACACGCGAGTGATGCGATGGGGGCAAGCCGACGAACAGGTCGAGGCCACGAGGCCCGCATATGCGGTCCTGAAGGGCCTGGCTGAATGGCCGTTGGGTGAGTCGACAGATGGGCTCACCGGTGAGGAAGCCGAAGGTGTTGGTGTGGTAGCCGTGGGCGGAGCCCGGGATCCACCACGCCGGTGTGCGGGCGAGTGCCTCTGCCATGGCCGACCAGTCGTAGATCGCTTCGGGATCTAGTGGCTCGGCCACCGCCGGGAGTCCGGCCTGGTGGGCGAGGACCTGTCGCATGGTGGTCTCGCCGTGGAGGTCACGAAAGGCCGGCCAGACGGCACCGAGTGGCTCATCCAGGTCGATCTCACCGCGCTGGACCGCGTCGAGGGCCAAGACCGCTGCGACCGGTTTGCCGACTGAGTACATGTTCACCAGCGTGTCGCGCTCCCATGCCGGACCCTCATCGCGGATCGAGCCACCCCAGAGATCTACGACGACACGACCACCCTGGATCAAGGCCACGGCGGCGCCAACATCACCCGGATCAGTGTCGGTGGGCGCGAAGTTTCGCTCGAATGCCTCCCGTACAGCCTCATAGCCCGGAGCGCACCTGCCGGTCACCGTCATAGACACCGAGACCTATCACGTTGGAGGCGTGGGCGACACCTCCTCAGTTGGTCAGGCCGTCACACGCCTCAGGCCTTGGTCACCACCATCGAGGCGTTCTGACCACCGAAACCGAAACCGTTCACCTGCATCGTGTTCAGCTCACCGGGGCTGGGCTGGTCGATCACTACCTCGAAGTCAGCTTCCGGCTCCACGTCTGTAGTGCCTGCTGTGGGGACCAGGGCGCCCTCGCTCATACTATGCAGGGCCGCCAATATCCCCATCACTCCGGCCGCACCGGCCGTGTGCCCGACACTGCCCTTGATAGAGGTGACCTTCAACGGCTTCTGACGACCACCAAAGACCCGGTTGATGGCCTTGATCTCAGCGATGTCACCCAACGGGGTGCCGGTGCCATGAGCGATCATCGCATCAACGTCGTCGGCTCCACCCGGCAGGCCGGCGTCATCGATGGCTCGTTCCATGGTCCGGCTCTCCCAGCTACCGTCGGGATTCGACGACGACGGGTGATATCCATCGGACAGCGACGCATAGCCACGCACGTAGCCATGGATCTGGGCGCCACGGGCTTCGGCCAGCTCAGCTCGCTCGAGGACAACGATGCCAGCTCCCTCACCGCCCATGATGCCGAAGCGCTCGGTGTT
>JAAETV010000222.1 GCA_024227975.1 Actinomycetes bacterium | reverse complement strand
GCCTTGCCAATATCGATACCGGTCGTGCTGGTTGTTTCAGATAATGCACCTTGCTGGGTTGGGCCTTGACTACAACCGCAGATCGAAAGAACTACTAACGGGAACAGTAGAGGTGATAGTAATCTCACCTGATGCCTCACTCTATTTCTAAATGTGAAGAGTACTGCCCCAACCCACCTCAAAGAGGTAGGCACATCTATCTGTATTATTGGCTATATGGTCCGAGTGTCCTCGAGTGATTCCAATCCTAGCCGCTACCTCTGTTGCTCACGACGATCGGACTCGGCCGGCGAGGTTGCGGACCTCACGGGCTGCGACGAGAAGCGAAGTCACATCTGTGACTGTCGAGCGGATGGCGACCATGGTCTGACGATAGCGGTCGACATCAGACCGATTTTGCAGGATCCACTCCTCCATCCGTTCGATGGCATCGGTCTCCGGGTTCGTGCCGGCAAAGATCAGCGCCGTGAGCTCACGGTGGTCTGCATAGAGATCGGTCCGCAATGTCAACCGGGCCAGAGTCGACCACTGGGTGTCTCGAGGCAGGGCCAGGATGCGGTCACGCAACCACGTCAGATCCAGGTGGTCAGCAACGGCGAAATGAGCGGCCGCCACCTCCGACAGCAACTCCCCCGAATCATCGGCGATGGCCACGATGTCTAGAGCCGCCACCGCACTCGGCAAGACCGCGGCCCGCTCCGCTAGATCCAAAGGCGCCCCAGCAGACACGAACTCATTGACGTGGGCCTCGAACGCCAGACGATCGGCCCCAACCAGGTTGTCAGCCAACCCAGTCGTGGTCACTCTGACCGAATCGGCAAGATCGGCGATGGCGTCGACAGCGCTGAACGGGGTTGGACGGTTCCGGATCAGCAGCCGGGCGGCGCGCTCGGCCAGTTGCTGACAGGCAAGGTGGATAGCCAGCTGATGTTCGACCGCGATCGTTCCTTCTAGCGCGTTCGTGTCAGCCACGAGGCTCTCCAGGTCGAAGATCTCCCACGCCGCATAATGCGCGGCCGCCAGTTCTGCCGGCGGGGCCGAGGTCTCCTGACCGAGCCTGTAAGTCATTGATGACCCGGCCCGATCGACGACGAGATTGGCCAACTGATTTGCGATGATCTCCCGCCGCAACCGATGGGCGGACAGCCGATCGGGGAAGCGCTCAACCAGAACCGGCGGGAAGTACCTGGTGAGCAAAGGTGTCATCGCCACATCGTCGGGGACATCAGACTGGAGCAGCTCGTCCTTCAGGTTGTTCTTGGTATACGCACTGAGCACCGCCAGTTCTGGCGTCGTCAGCCCGGCCCCGGCCAATCGACGCTCGGCCAAGTCCTCGCCGTCGGGCAATGCCTCCAACGAGCGATCGAGCAAACCTCGCAGCTCTAGATCATCGAGGTAGCGAGCATGCACCTCAACCAGACTGGCGGCATCGACCCGGGCCGCACTGAGAGCCAGCGACTGACGATAGCTGTTCTCCAACACAAGGCTGGCGACCACGTCTGTCATCTGCGCCAGCAGCTCGTTTCGCTGCTTGGTGGTCATGTCACCGTCGGCGACGACCTGGTCGAGCAAGATCTTGATGTTGACCTCATGATCGGAACAGTCGACCCCAGCCACATTGTCGATGGCATCGGTGAAGATCCGACCGCCTTGGCGTGCAAACTGGACTCGTGCTCGCTGGGTGACTCCGAGGTTGCCGCCCTCACCAACCACGACACACCGCAAATCGGAGGCGTCGACCCGGATCCGGTCGTTGGCCTTGTCGCCGACATCCAAGTGGTTCTCGTCGCTGGCCTTGATATAGGTCCCGATTCCACCATTCCACAACAGGTCAGCGGGGGCGCGCAGCACGATCCCTATCAGGTCCTCCGGTGTGAGGGTCGAGTTGTCGAGGTCGACCTCGAGCGCCTTACAGGCTTGGGGAGACAGCTTGATCGACTTGGCTGTCCGATCGAAGACGGCTCCACCGTCAGACAACAGGGTGGGGTCATAGTCGGCCCAGCTTGATCGAGGCTGCTCGAACAGTCGGCGTCGCTCAGCGTATGACGACACCGGATCAGGCTCGGGATCGATGAAGATATGGCGATGATCGAACGCTGCGATCAAGTGGATGAATGGCGATTGAAGCATGCCATTGCCGAAGACGTCGCCCGACATGTCACCGATGCCAACAACCGAGAACGGCTCAGACTGCACGTCGACCCCGATCTCGAGGAAGTGGCGTTTCACCGACTCCCACGCCCCCCGAGCCGTGATCCCCATCCCCTTGTGGTCGTACCCGTTCGAGCCTCCTGAGGCGAAAGCATCCCCGAGCCAGAAGCCTCGGCTCAGCGCGACTTCGTTTCCGAGATCAGAGAATGTGGCCGTTCCCTTGTCGGCAGCAACCACGAAGTAAGGGTCGTCCCCGTCGTAGCGCCTGGTCCCGGCCGGGGGTACAACCTCGCCGTCGACGAGATTGTCGGTGAGGTCGAGCAGGGCGGAGATGAACAGCTGGTAGCAGGCTGCGACCTCGTTCCGCAGCTCGTTGGGATCGGTTGACCGCGCTTTCAGCACGAAACCCCCCTTGGCTCCGGCTGGAACGATCACCGCATTCTTGACGATCTGGGCTTTGACCAGACCGAGCACTTCGGTCCGGTAGTCCTCGCTTCGGTCGGACCATCGCAACCCTCCTCGGGCCACCGCCCCGGCCCGGAGGTGCACCCCTTCGAACCGGGGCGCGTACACGAAGATCTCGTAACGGGGACGAGGATGGGGAAGCTCAGTCACCGCCTCGCAGTCAAACTTCAACCCGAGGTACGGCAGCTCAGCCGAGGTCTTGTCGCTCCGAGACCAGGTCGTGCGCAGGGTGGCCGTGATCAGGTTGTGGAATCGGCGCAGGATCCGATCGTGATCGAGGCTGGCGATGGCGTCGATGGCTTCGACCAGCTGGGCTTCCACCTCATCGGTCCCAGAGGAACGATCAGTGTCAAACCGGGCTTCGAACAGATCGAACAGCATGCGGACGATTGTCGGGTGCTCAGCCAGCGTCTGTTCGACGAAGGTCATGCTGTAGGGGAGGCGGATCTGTTGCAGGTAGCGGGCGTAGGCCCGGAGCACGGC
>JAAETV010000221.1 GCA_024227975.1 Actinomycetes bacterium | reverse complement strand
GGCGCCATGGGCCTGGTTGTCGCCATCGTCACGGGATCGGTGCTGGCGGCGATCTTCAACGGCCTGGATCAGGACATCAGCCTCGTTGGCGATGTGGCCGACGTGCCGAACCGGTTGCCGGCGCCCACAATGCCTCGGCTGGCCGATCTCTCGGCCCTGGCGGTGCCAGCCTTCTCACTGGCCTTTGTCGGCCTCGTCCAGGGGGCTGGTGTCTCGGCCAGCTTCGCCAACCCCGACGGCTCCCAGTCCGACTCATCTCAGGACTTTGTTGGCCAAGGGGTAGGAAATATCGTTGCGGGGGCCTTCCAGGGCATGCCGGTTGGTGGCTCGATGTCGGCCAGCTCACTGACGGTGTCGGCCGGAGCCAGAAGCCGCCTGGCCCTGGTGTTCACCGGTGGGGTCATGGCCATTGTCATCCTCGTGTTTGCCGGACTGGTCGAGCGCATCGCCATGCCAGCCCTGGCTGGGCTCCTGATCGTGGTCGGGGTCGAGACGGTCAAACCCCACGACCTGGTCACCGTGTACAAGACGGGGGTGGTGCAGTCGACGGTCATGCCGGTCACGCTGGTACTCACCCTCCTCATCCCCCTCCAATTCGCCGTCCTCGTCGGCGTCGGGATCTCGATCATCCTCTACATCGTCCGCCAGTCGAATCAGCTGACGACGAGGAGGCTCCTGGTGGACCCAGACGGGCGAATCAAGGAGACTGATCCGCCGGCCGAAGTCGGAGCCGCTGACGTGATCGTGCTCCAGCCCTACGGGAGCCTGTTCTTCGCCGCCGCCCGGATGTTCCAGGACCAGCTCCCGACCGTAGATGACACCTCGACCGGCTCGGTCGTCATCCTCCGTTTCCGGGGCAAGCCCGACCTGGGCTCGACGCTGATCGACGTGTTGGAGCGGTATGCAACATCTCTCCAAGAGGTCGGGAGCAAGCTGGTCATCGTCACCAACAGCGATCGGATTCTCGACCAGCTGTCGGTGACCGGGGCAGCCGACGTCATCGGCCAGGAGAACCTCTACCGGGGCGACGCCTGGCTGTC
>JAAETV010000220.1 GCA_024227975.1 Actinomycetes bacterium | reverse complement strand
TCACCGTTCCCGCCACACCGGCCTGACGCACCAGGGCCGGCTCCGCCGGTCCGACCACCCGATCAGCGACAAGGGCCGCGACCCGGAGGCCGGGAGGCAACGCCTCCCCTTAATGGTGTGTCGCGGATTTGGTGATCCGGTTGAGGGTGGCTCTGCCTCGGGTGACTTTGTCGATGATTTCGTCGGCTGTTCGGGTCCAGATGAAGGGTTCGGGGTTGTTGTTCCAGTGTGAGATCCACCGGTCGAGGTGGTCTTGGAGTTCGGGCACGGAGGTGAAACTGTTGTTGGTCAACGCTTTGCGGGTGAGGACCGAGAACCAGGTTTCGATCATGTTCAGCCATGACGACGAGGTTGGGGTGAAGTGGAGGTTCCATCGTTTGCGTTTGGGGTGATCGAGCCAGGTCTGGACTGGTTCGGACTTGTGGGCTGAGAGGTTGTCCAAGATCACGTGCAACTCGAGATCGGCGTCCACGTGAAGATCGATCCATTTGAAGAACGCCAACACGTCTCGCCCGGTGTGGCGTTTGCGGGTGTCGTGTAGTACTTCACCGGTAGCGACGTTCATCGCTGCGAACAGATCGGTGGTCCCGTTGCGTTTGTAGTCATGAGTCATCGTTCCACACCGGCCCGGAACCATCGGCAGTGACCGCTGGGTTCGATCCAAGGCCTGGACCTGGGTCTTCTCATCGAAACAGAACACCGCCGCTGCTGAGGGCGGGTTCAGGTACAACCCGACCACATCCACCAACTTCGACTCAAAGGCAGGGTCGTTCGACAACTTGAACGTCTCAACCTTCCACGGCCTCAACCCCCGAGACCGCCAGATCCGAGCCACGGTGTCCTTCCCCACCCCATATTTGTCGGCCAACGTCCGAGTCGACCACGCCACCGACCCATCATCAGGCACCGTGTCAGTGGTGTCAGCCACGATCGCCTTCACCGTCTCATCACTGATCACCGGGGGCCGACCACGACCAGGCCGGACCCGCCCAATCGACCCCAGCCCCTCCTCACCAAACCGGGACCGCCAACGCCTGATCGTCGGCAAGCTCACCCCATGACGGCGCAGAATCTCAGCATTGGCCACCCCATCAGCAGCCGCCAACAACACCTTCGCCTGCCGCACCTCCCGAACCGGTGCCGTCTCCGAACGAGCCAACCCCTCAAGCCCCGCCCGCTGCTGATCAGAAACCCTCAACGCTTTCGCAGCTGCAACCATCCAC
>JAAETV010000219.1 GCA_024227975.1 Actinomycetes bacterium | reverse complement strand
CTCGTCGAGGTGCCTGGCGACCTCACCTGGCTCGGTGTTTCCGGGAGTGCCGTCGTCCAGGAGGACTCGCTCACCGCCTTCACCGCATCAATGGTGCTCTCACTGATCATCGCATTGGTGTTGTGCGCACTCATCGCGTGGGCGTTCATGCGATCGCTCACCTACGCGCTGGTTTCGGTCGTGCCCATCCTGCTGGTGGTGGGCTGGGTGTACGGCTTCATGTTCGTCTTCGACTACGCGATCAACCCCGTCACCGCCACCATCGCCGCCATTGCCGTCGGCGTCGGCGTCGACTTCGCCATGCACTTCACGATGAGGTTCCGTGAGGAATTCGTTGGCGAACCGAGCCGTTTCCCTGCACTACGCCGGGCCGGAGAAGGTACCGGAGGAGCACTCGTACTCTCGGCCCTCACATCGATGGGCGGGTTCCTCGTCATGGCCTTCGCTCCAATGCCCGTGTTTGCTGACTTTGGTCTCCTCACAGCTGTCATGATCCTGTTCTCTCTGCTGGTCGCCCTGTTCGTGCTTCCGAGCCTGCTGCTGTTGGTGACACCATCACGGCAGGGCGAGGAACGTCAACGACTCATTGATGCCATCCGCACCGAACACTATGACCCTCACAGCCGCGACACCGCCCATGGTCATGAGCCGGCCGGGTGGTAGCGGACATGGTCTTCGCAGAACGTGGCCGGCACCCGCCTGTTCCGCCGTCACATTCGCCCTTGGCGTCGGCGGCTACACCGGCGGGAGGAACGCCGGGGATGGCGTTGGGGTAGTCATGGAGTGAGAACCACGGTGAGAGGGCTTGGTTGGGCGTCTCGAAGGCCAGCTGGGACTATGGGTGGGAGGCCAACGGTGTGGAACCCGTTGATCATCCGGGGCCCTGTGCGTTCGCCGGCTTCCACCTCGGCGGCCATCGGAGCATCATCGGCGAAGGCGTTGAGGTTTTTGCACGGTGGTGACGCCGTTGGCTGCGGCCAGCACCAGGCGCGTCTGTTCGGTGTCAGCGTGGAAGTGCATGTCGGCCAGCCCAGGAATCAGATACCCGCCTCGACCATCGAGAATGGCAGCGCCAACCGGGACGTCGATTTCCGAGGCGGGGCCGACGTCTACGATTCGGCCGTCGGTGATGACGACGACAGCGTCGGGAATGGTCGTGTCACTGTCCATGGGGATGGCGGTCACATTGACGATGGCCAATGTCCCATCGCCGCCCGTTTGGCTAGGGGGTCGATGAGATGTCTCAGTCGTCGCCCTCTTCCTCTTCAGCTAGCCCTGGTGTTGTCTCTAGCCCGTCAATGAGCTCGGCAACCTCCTCATCGCTCAGGTTGGCGTCGCTGTGGAGCCCGAACGCAGTGAAGTAGCCCGGCGGCATCGAGCCCTCCTTGATGGTCTCGATGCTCTTGTGACCGTCGGCCTGACCGGGAACGAAATCTGAGAAATTGACGGCATCGCGCCCACCGGCGACGTGGGCGCTGACTGCCCATGACACCGGCGCGATGTTGGAATACCACGGCCAAACAACCTCATTGCTGTGGCAGTCATAGCAAGCGCCGACTACCAGTTCACGCGTCCGTGGCGACGACCATGCCGGCTCGTTCACAACATCTGGGTTGGCATGATCGCGTCCATAGGGAACGGCCTGGATCACTACCAGTGTGACCACGATGGCCATGGCGAACCGGCTGACGACGAGACCGAGAGCTACTTCGTCGTCTGCCGAGTGGTCCTTCGCAGCTCGCGACACCAGACCGACCGCGATCAGCACAACGACCAGAATGAGGCCTGCTGTCACCGCAGATGAAAGGCCGATGACCACCCCACCGGCGAAGCCGGCCACCGCACACACGAGGGCCGCTACGACAATGGGACGGTGCTCGGCCCACACCGATCTAGCGCGGGCAACTAGGGCCTTGTACAGATTCATCGGGCAACGGTAGGAGTAGGGACTGGCACGAGCAAACCGAGAGACGCGCCCCGCACCCCGTGGGTGGCTTGGCCCACCAGCGTTGCCAGGTGCTCCGCTTGGGATGGTTCGTGAGGGCAGCTTCGATCTCGGGACGACCGGTAGCCCGCTCGTGGCAGGGCTCCTACTGGGGCTTGTCCTCAAACTCTTCATCAACGAACTCGACGATGAGCGTCCGGCCGGTCCATGTCATGAAGTCGCCTTCTACCGTCACGGTGGGACCTTCAAATAGCATGTCCTCGACCAGCTGGTCTTGCTCCTCAGCAGCTCGATCACACCGGTTGCCGGTTGATTCAAGACCGGTGAGCGTGACAGCTCCAGCCGTTCGGACAACCGTCTGACGGACTTCGTGGTGGAGCAAGCAGCGAATACGGAGCCTAGAAGAGCTAGAACGCCGGCTGCGATCGCTGATCCCACGGCTGTCGAGCGTCGGTCGGCCATCGGTTGCTCCATACCCGAGTGGAACGCCCCCAAGCTGTCCCAACGGCAGAACAGCGAGGACGCTGCGGCTGCATCGTGATCGAGTGGTCTGAGCGATCGGATGCGACGGCTCGGGGGACTAGATGCTCACACGTCGACAACTAGCCATCGGGCCCGGGAACTGATGAAGATCTCCGATCTGTCACGGAAGTAGTGGCGGATACGAGCGGTGCGATTCGGTGGGTGGTGCTCAACAAAAATCGCAGATGCCGCCGACATGGAAGTCAGCGACACCTGGGTTTAGCTCTGGGTCTTGTCAGATCGCGCGAACGTTCTTGGCTTCTTCTCCTTTGCGGCCTGGGGCGACGTCGAACTCGACGGCCTGGCCTTCATCGAGCGACTTGTAGCCGTCGCCCGAGATGCTGGAGTAGTGAACGAAGACGTCATCTCCTTGGTCACGCGAGATGAAGCCGAAGCCCTTCTCACTATTGAAGAATTTCACTGTGCCTTGCATTACAAGCTCTTTTCCATACGATCTCGCCACCCGGCGAGTCATGGTCAACCTACGGCCGACGGGTTGAGGTTCCTCTCTTATGTATGGTTCGGGACGGGAGGAACCGCCACCCGTGGACAGGACCGAGGCAATGCTGAGCCTTCGGTATAGATGGGGTGTGATCCGTCGGAGGGGGGTTCGCAGATTGGGAGCGGCCAGCTCCTTGAGGTGTGCAACGGCAACCGACAACAGCGTGAGATCAGGCTCGAGTAGTACCGGCAGCGTCCTAGGGTGGTCTGAGCGATGGGAAGCAAGACCACTAAGAGCGGCGGTCAGTCGTCGGGCCCGAGCTGATCGCAGGCCACCACGAGGAGCGACGCCCTCCGCCCGCACGACCCGTGATGTCGAGCACTCGGGTCGTGCCGTGGTGCGTGCTCAGCCGCCGGGCATACTCGGCGAGTGATAGCGGTACGTCCGTCGGCAGTCGAGGATATTCCAGAGCTTCAGGACGTCGAAGCCGACGCTGGGGAGATGTTCCGTCAGGTCGGCTTAGACGTCATCGCCAACGATGATCCACCTAGTGCATCGACTCTCTCGGAGCACATTCTCGGCGAGACAGCGTGGACCGCCGAGCTTGATTCGGTCGTGGCCGGATATTCGCTTGCCTCGGTGGTGGACGACGAGGCTCACCTTGATCAGGTCAGCGTGCGGAGGGTAGCTGCCGGCCGGGGAATCGGTCGCCTTCTCATCGATGAGGTGTGTCAGTGGGCGGTCAGACAAGACTACGAGACCCTCTCGCTCACAACCTTTGCAGATGTGCCGTGGAACGGCCCGTACTACGAACGTCTCGGTTTCGAACTTCTGCCGGCTGATCGTTGCGGACCCCAGCTCGAAGCGATCAGGCACCGGGAGCGCCTTTCCGGCATCGAGGTGGCGCCAAGGATCGCCATGCGCCTGCCATTGGATCGCTGGGTCCGGTCCAGACCATCCAACCCGACGACTGACAGGTGAGCCACAGACGCTCGCAACCGGCGATGTAGGGTACTGCCAGCGTCCGATAATGTTCGCTTATAATTGTCAGCGAGAGCAGAGAACATTATTCGGCAATCAATAAGTGCCGATGTCGGACGGCTCTACGGCCGGCATCGCTGAGCGTAATCGGGCTCCTGTGCTCAGAAGAGCCTCCCATTCGCAGTTATCTGCCGGCGATGGGCGGAATCGAGCGTCGAAAGAAGTCTTGAACTCGCTCCTCGGATCTGAGGTCTGGCCTATTGCCGCCCGCCAGTTCCGATGACCGTCGAGTCAGATGCGTGAAGACAGGGGGAGCGGTGCTGCGATGAGACGAAGGCCTCTACTTGCTGTAGTGGCTCCTGGTCCAGACTTCACGTGATCGGGGCAAGTTCATTCGTCGACCGGGCCGAAGTCCTCCCAGCCAAGCGTTGAATCCTGTGGGGTGTAGTCCGTCGACGTGGTTTCGGAGTTGTTGCCATCGGTTGTGGTCCCGACGAGGACCGCGGCCATGAGGGTCGTAATCGGGACCGCAGCGACGAGCCCGATTGAACCGCACAGCGTTCGAACGATCTCGACTGCCACGATCTCGGAGTTGGCGACAACGCCGAGGGGCTGGTCTGAGGCAGCGAACACGAGCAACAGCGGCATGCTCGCCCCGGCGTAGGCCAGCAAGAGGGTGTTCACGGTGGAGGCAATGTGTTCGCGGCCGACCCGGATTCCCGAGGTGATCAACTCGGCCACAGTCAATCTCGAGTTGCGATGGTGGAGTTCGGCCACGGTTGCCACTTGGGTGACGGTCACGTCATCGAGAGCGCCCAACGTACCGATCACGGCGCCACCGAGCAGCAACGACGACAGGTTGATGTCGGCCACGAGCGGCAGGGTCAGCCCCTCTTCGGTAGCGAGGCCGCTGAAGTTCGCAACATCGAAGAACACCGCCGAGATCACCAAGGTCAGAAGCAGTGAAGCCAATGTTCCGGCCAGGGCGACCGTGGTTGTCGGGGTGAATCCGTGCGTGACGTAGAGACCGACGAACGCGATGATCGACGCCGCGACGACCGAAACCAAAACCGGATCATTGCCGTCCAGGACCGACGGTGCGACGAACCACACCAACACGACCACCGTGAGGGCCATTGCCATCAAGGCCGACAGACCTCGCCAGCGGCCAAGGGCGACGACCACTGCCACGAAGCAGACGGTGAGCCACAGGAGGGTGTTTCCCCGATCGCGATCGGCGTAAAAGTAGAACGCCGTGCTCGGCTCATAGCCCAAGACGACTGCGTCTCCAACCGAGATCGGCGGAGCAGGGGCAAAAGCAGTCAGGTTGTATTCGGGAAGCACGACCAGCGCTCCAGCGTCTGGGCCTTCGTGAACGATGAAGGCGAAGCTGATGCAGTCCTGCGGGTTGTCCGCGTTCGAGTAGCTGCACTGAGCTTCGATCACCGAGTCGACCGTCGCGTCATACTGCTCAGTCGCCAGACCGAGCTGCGCCGCCTCCTCGATAGCGGCCGATCGGCCCGCACCGTTGGGCCACAGGACGGCCAACCCGGCCAGCGTCAACAGCGCCAGTACGGCTACGGCGCCGAGGATGACTCGGAGAGCCGGGACGCCGAGCCAGACCCCCCAACTGCCCTCCAACCCGTGCCCGTGAATCCCTGCTTCTTCGTCGCTCATCGTCGCACAGTCTGTCAAGAACTCAGGCCAACGAGGCTCGCGCCACCGCTGCTCCGAACGAGTACGTGGAGGCCGAAGCTGCTGGCCCTTCAGCAGCGTACGGATCCGGGCGCAAGCAGCGGCTCCGATGCTCGGCTGCGTTCGCTCCGTGTAGCGGACGAGTTGACTACCGTCGCCCGACGCTGGCACACCGAATGGTCCGGGAATGATTTGAGCCGGGCCACCCGCGGGTCACGGAGGAGAAGGCAAGCGGTGGAAAGGGGGGGGTGTTGTTCTACCGGCTCGATGCCGTGGATGGAGCGGACGACCACTTCATTGCCTTTCGGGGTCAGTGGCGGTGAACCGTCGTGTGACGAGCCTCGTCCAATCGGGGGTTGGTTTGGCACCGCCTAGAAATCACGATCTGGTCCAGTCGGAAACCGGCGTCCTAGGGTGGTCTGAGTGATCGGTAACGAGACCACGGAGAGCGATCGCCCACCATCAGGGTCCGATGAGTCATAGACCATCACCCGGGGTGACGGAAGCTGTCCAAGGGCCGGCGTACCCGAGTGCGTTGGTAGTGCCGTTGTGCGTGTCCAACACAACGGGTGGTGCTGGTGAACGTTGTGGAGTGGGGTAGTCAAGGTCGCGATATGAGTCATGCTGGGGTTTTGGCTCGGGTGGTGGCCTATAACGTGGGGTTGGTGAGTGCTCGGCCGTTTCTCATCTTGGGGTGGTGTTGAGTCGCTGGCAGTGTGAGGCGCCCACGTGGGTATCTCATTTGGTGCGTTCAATCTGAACGATCTGTCTGCTAGATGGAGTTTCCAGGCAGACACCG
>JAAETV010000218.1 GCA_024227975.1 Actinomycetes bacterium | reverse complement strand
CTTCTCGTGAGCTCAGGTGCGTTGTTGCTGTCTCGCATCGGCGGGGTGAGCTTCGATCTGTGAGATGGTGGTCTCGGTGGTTGCCAGTGGTGTTGCTGGTGAGAAGAGGTATCCCTGGCCAACGTCGCACCCGAGTTCTCTGAGTTCGTCGAGTTGGTGGACGCTTTCGATGCCTTCGGCCACGGATCGGAGATTGAGGCTCTTTGCAAGGCCGACGATCGCGTGAAGAAAGGCCTGGCGCTCGCTGGAGTGGAGTACGTCGCCGCTGACAAAAGATCGGTCGATCTTGACGATGTTGATCGGTAGGCTTTGGAGATAGTTTATGGAGCTGTATCCAGTGCCGAAGTCGTCGACAGCGATGAGCACGCCAAGCGCTCGTAGTTCATGAAGGCGGGCTACGGCTGCTGAGTTGTCGAGCAGGGTGCCTTCCGTGACTTCGAGGACGAGATACTCGGGCTCGAGGCCACTGACTTCCAGAGCTTGTTCGACGATGGCGACGATAGTGCTGTCTCGGAGTTGGTGTGGGGACAGGTTTACCGCCATGAGCAAGGGTTGGGTACGCCCTCTTTGGAGCTCGACGCCGGCTCGACATGCTTCTTGTAGTACCCAGCGACCAATGGCGACAATCGTCCCGGTCGTTTCGGCAATGTGGATGAACTGGTCTGGGGGGATCTCTCCTCTGGTGGGATGGTGCCAGCGGAGGAGAGCTTCCACTCCTTCTACTGTCCCGTCGACGAGGCTCACCGTGGGCTGATAGTGAAGGCGAAACTGGTCTTCAGCCAGCGCAACCTGGAGGTCCGCTTGGAGTTCGAGATGATCGCTGGAGACCTGGTACATGTGCTCCTGGTAGATCTCGGCGCGACCTCTACCCGACCTTTTTGCCGCATACATCGCGAGGTCAGCATTTCGGAGCAGTTCCTCGGTGGTTGTCCCGGCAGCCGCAGAGGCGATCCCAACACTGATCGAGGGCCAGAGCTTTCGATCGCCGACTTCGACCTCATAGGAGACGACATCGATGATCCTTTCGGCCAGAGCGCTCGCCATCTCGGAGTCCGTATCTTCAAGCAGGACGGCGAACTCGTCGCCACCCAGTCGGGCCACTGTGTCGCTGTCGCGAACGCACGTCTGGATTCGCCTGCTCAGGATTCGGAGGAGTTCGTCCCCTCGACTGTGACCAAGCGAGTCGTTGACTATCTTGAAGTCATCGAGGTCACAGAAGAGAACGGTGACCGACTTGTTGGAGCGAGCTGCAATCTTCAGCGCATGCTCAACACGGTTGTGAAGGAGCGATCGGTTCGCCACGCCCGTGAGAGAGTCGTGAAAGGCCTGGTGGCTGAGCTGTAGCTCTAGTTCCTTCCGTTCAGTGATATCTCGCCAGACCCAGACCCGTTCTGCGGGCTCGTCTGCCATGGGCGACCCATGAGCCTCTAGATAGACACACGAGCCGTCTTTGCGCTTGGTCTGGAGCTCAATGGAGTGCGGCAGCTCATGTTCCAACACCTGGCAGTCAGCTGCGGCCCAGATCCGGTAGTCTTGATCGTTCAACAGTTCCCGAACTGTCGCTGGGTTCTCGATCTCTCCAATCGGCTCCAACGCCCCCAAGTCACTGCTCATTAGAGTCATGGTGTTGGTCCCAGCCACGACTGTGATTACATCTTGTGAGCTCTCGACGAGCGAACGGAATCGCCTATTCAGCTCCCGGGTCCGCAGTTGGAGATACTGTCGCCTTGTTGTGCGGACGGCCGCGACCGATGCCAGTCCGCCGAGCAACAGACCGCAGGCGAGAAGGCCGATGAGTAGGAGTCGGGCGTCGAACTGGTTGACGTCGGTGCCGTGTTCCACCAACGGCTCGTAGAACTCCTCCTCGAGCTCGTGAACAGCAGCACGGCTCGAAGTGAAATGCTCCTGAGCCTCCTGGAGCACCACTGCAACTTCTCGGTCGGATACTGGCCGCCCTTCGACGGCCATCCGGGTTAGGTCTTCAGTGGCATCGAGCCACTCGACGCGGCTCCGGTCGTAGGTGGCTTGAAGGTGGCGTTCCTCGGTGCCCTGGTGGGCGACCTCCAGATAGCGCGCCCATCGATCTCGGGTACGCTCGACTTGAGACTCATACTCTTCGATCGCTTCGCGTCGTCGATCTTCGTCTTCTG
>JAAETV010000217.1 GCA_024227975.1 Actinomycetes bacterium | reverse complement strand
CGGCGACTGGGAGCTCGCTGGCCTCAGCCGGGTCGAAGCCGGACATTGCGTCCTCGGGCTCAGCCTCCGGGCCACCGTCACAACCCCTGCCCGGTGCCGGCTTGTTTCCCGTCCGTCTCACGATCTCGTCCCTTCTCCGATCGGCCCTCTCATGTCGAGCCCCGACAGGTGAGACCGTCCATCAGGCCTGGGCGTTACACCTTTTTTACAAGTTTTTGGTTGAATATTGACTGTACGAGAGCTTGATCCTAGCGTACGCCCTTGGCTGAGGTGGCGAGCCGGACAGGATCCACCCCAGTCAGGGCAGACGTTTGGCAACAGTCATAGGAGGATTCTCATGAAGTCAGTGCTTCACGCCGCGGCGCGTCGTCAGATCGCCGCTGTCCTGCGGATGGCGGTGCTTCTGCGCCTCGTCACCCTGGTGACGGTGCTCGGTGTCGATCAGTCCAATCGTCCCGGCCCGAACGACACCGGGGAACACCCCAAGGTGGTTGTCGATGGAGGTCGACTGGCCCAGCTCACACTCAAGCTGCCGGCCATGGCGGTGACCCGGATCAGGGCCGCCGCCAGCCGGTCGGGTCTGTCGCTGGCCGCCTACATCTCGGCCAGCATCCGTTGCGCCCAGTGGAACGCCAGACACGCCGGGATGCTGGTGTGGCTCGAGTACGACGGGGCCCGCTACCAGGCCCAGTTGCCAGCACCTGGCCTGGTGACCCGGTGCCCGTGCCACCCCCCAGTGGAGGCCTCCAACGCCACGGCGGACGGCACCGGCACGCTGGTCCCCAAGATCACTCACCAGGCCCGGGCCGAGCTAAGAGCTCTGGCCAGAGAGAATCCTGCGGGCGCCCTCACCATGACCGACTACGTCGAGGCCGCCACCTGGGTGGAGCAGTGGAACCACGATCACCGCAACTGCCGAGTCGTCGTCGAGCGCGACGACGGTCGCTACGAGCTGTTGCTCCCCTTTGCCGGGATCGTGTCCGGCCGAACCGCCCCCGTCGGCGAGCGGGGCCACTGAGCCCGGGCCGGGCGGTCAGCGCCAGACGGGGGCGGCATCGATCTGTGCGGCCAGCCAGACCACGAGGTCGATCACGGTCCTGGTCACTGTGGTGGCTTTTCGTTGCTGGATCATCCCCGACCACCAGGAGATCCGGCCGTTTCCGCCCGGATCAAGTGATCCGATCCGCGACCACCCTCAGATTCCGGTGGATCCCCCCTGCTGCTCACACCCCGCTCATTCGCGAAGCCCCCCTATACCCCCGATCTCGAATCGGAGCTGTTCCTGATGGTGGCCACT
>JAAETV010000216.1 GCA_024227975.1 Actinomycetes bacterium | reverse complement strand
TGCGCTCGCTCCCACCCCCGGGCTGGTTGCACTGCCGGGCCAGGTCAGTGCTGGCGACGACGGCACCGCTCGCTTCGTGTTGCGGTGCGACCAGGTTGGTGCGGCTACCGGCGTGGTTCAGTACCAGAACCGACGAGCCACTTTCGTCCTTCCGGCCTGTGTGAACCCACCTCCTCCACCTGAACTTGCCTTCGATGGCTCCGCTGAAGGGGGTGCCGAGGGTGTCGGCGATGAGAGCTACGACCCGCCGGCACCTCCGGCTCCGACTCACCAGGTCGGTTTGGTGGAGGTCATCGATGGGTGAGTGGCCATCACGACTAGCCGGTTTGATCTCGGGCTTGCTCCGTCTCGGGGTGGCTACCGTCATCGTCGCGGTCATAGCACCCCCCGTTGCCGCCGGGGTGGCCGTCGCCACCCTCATGTACGGTCCAGTCCCCGGCGGGGAGTTGCCAGAGGAGCGACCCCAGATGTCGGCCTTCCCCTCTGTCGTGCTCGACGCCAAGGGCCATGAGATCGCCGTGTTCCGGGGATTCGACCGCACCGTCGACGTCTCACGGGCCGAGATTCCTGACCTGGTCAACAACGCCATCATCGCCATCGAAGACCAGCGGTTCTGGTCACACCCGGGGGTTGACCTCGAAGGCATCAGCCGGGCGGCCAGGACCAACCTCGAACTGGGAGAGGTGGCCCAGGGTGGTTCGACCATCACCCAGCAGTACATCAAGAACGTCTACCTCTCCCGGGAGCAGACCCTGGAACGCAAGGTGGAAGAGGCTCTGCTGGCGGTCGAGTTGGAGAAGAGGATGACGAAGGAGGAGATCCTCTTCGGCTACCTGACCACGTCCTATTTCGGGGAGGGCGCCTATGGGATTGGGGCCGCGGCTGAGGTCTACTTTTCCAAGGGTGTCAGCGAGCTCGATATCTCCGAGGCGGCGACCCTGGCCGGCCTGGTTCAGGCACCGACGAGATTGTCACCCCGCCATGATCTGGAGGCGGCTGAGCAGAGGCGTCGCACCGTATTGGAAGCCATGTTCGAGCAGGGCTATCTCAGCGCGGCCGATCATGAACGGGAGATGGCTCGCCATCTCTGGCTACCCGAACGGGACGAAAGGCCGAGCACGTCGGTCACGGTGCTCGCTCCCCGCCCTCCCAAGGGGGCGACCGCCTACCCCTACTTCGTCGACTGGGTCGAGGCTGATCTGTTGGAGCGGCTCGGGCCTGACCGGTTGTACAAGGGTGGGCTGACGATCGAGACAACGATCGACCCTCGTCGCCAAGCCGAGGCTGAGGAGGCTGTGGCCGCTCGGCTGACCAACACGTCGTATCCGGTGGAGATGTCGTTGGTCTCGCTGGAGCCCGATACAGGGCACGTTGTGGCCATGGTCGGCGGGCGCGACTACCACGCCAGTCAAGTGAACCTGGCCATCGGGGGGACGACCGGGTTCCAGCCCGGCAGTTCGTTCAAGCCGATCGTGATGGCGGCCGCCTTTGAGCTCGGGCTCGGCCCCGACACCGTCTATCGAGCCCCGGCCTCGTGGACGGTGCCCAGCTGCTCGGGTTCCCAGTGCACGATTTCGAACTATGACCACGCCGGTCGAGGGTCGATCACTCTGCGGGAGGCGATGCGATTGTCGGTCAACACCGTGTTCGCTCAACTCGTGCTCGACGTGACCACTGGCGACACTGTCGAGCTCGGTCGCAAGCTCGGCCTCGAGCGGCTCGATCCGGAGCGAACCTATGGGGCCTCTCTCGCTCTGGGAGCGGCCGAGAGCTCGACGCTGGAGATGGCGTCGGCCTACGGCACGTTCGCCAACCGGGGGGTCAGGGCCGCTCCGACCGGCATTTTGCGGGTCATCGATGCGGCTGGCAATGTGCTGATCGACAATCGCAACCCGGTCGGCGAGATAGTGGTCGATCCGGTCGTTGCCGACAATGTGACCGACGTACTGGTAGATGTGATCGAACGGGGAACCGGGAAGCGGGCCAAGCTCGATCGCCCTGCGGCCGGCAAGACGGGTACGGCCCAGAATTATCGAGCGGCCTGGTTTGTCGGCTACACGCCGACGCTGGCCACAGCAGTGTGGATGGGCCATGCCGACCATCTGGAGTCGCTGCGTGGCATCAATGGGGTGCGAGCAGTGACTGGAGGGTCCCACCCAGCTATCGCTTGGCGTCAATACATGGATGCCGCCTTGGAAGGGACGGAGGTCATCGCCTTTCCCGAGCCCGCGCCGATCGTAGCCGTAGCCGAGACGGCATCGGAGATCATCGAGCTTCGCCGACCGGAGCAGACCGAAGTCGGCCCACGATCCGTCGCCAGCGCACTATCCACCGATTGCAGTGGTCAGACCTGTGAACGGTACCTGGTGCGACCAGTACCAGACCTTCCACCCCCGACCATCCCCCTGCCCGTCACGACCCTGGCCCCTGCTACCTCAACGGCTGAGGCCACACCACCCGATCCGTCCCCTGACCCACAGTCGACCACGACAACCGTCCCCTCGGAGCCCTGATGACCACGACCCAATCCACCCCGAACCGATCCAAGGGCTCTTCGAAGACGAAGCCTGCCTCTCCTCCAACGTCTGAGACCGAGCCTGGGTCCGGATCCAATCCCGACGCGAGCTCGCGGGCCAAGGCCTCGTCGAGGAGCAATTCCAGGGCGGGAGCCAAGGTCAAGGGTTCGACGGGGACGGCTTCTAGGGCAGGTAGCAAGGCTGGGGCGGGTAGCAGGGCCAAGGGTTCGACGGGGACGGCTACTAGGGCGGGGACCAAGGCTGAGTCGGCTAGCAAAGCTGGGGCGCGGGCCAAATCTGAGCCGACGGAGAAGGAGCCGGCCAAGACTGTCGTGAACGCCACTCCTGTGGCCGACGCCGTGTCCAAGAAGACAGCGAAACCCTCCTCATCCGCTGGCACTTCGTCCTATGGCCGGAACACGCCATCGCGTCGCAGTGGGAGCGAAGCCCGCAAGTCGACGCCGGTTCGGCCGGTGGTCGTTCCGAGCGGCACCACCGCTGTCGGCACTGGCATGCTCAGGCGGCTGAGTATCAAGCGGCGCAAGGGAGGAGTAGCCCCCTTCGTGCCTCCAAGCAGCCGCCTGGGAAGAATCCGGGCTCTGCATCGCTTCCGCCGTCAGGGTTTCGTCCCCCTCAGCCCGGGCAAACCTCGGCTTCACCATCGGATTCTGCCTCGGACCGTGATCGGCATCTCATTCATGTTGCTGTCGGTTGCCATCGGGGCTGCGTTCAGCGGGGCTGCTTTCTACGCCTACTACGACAACCGTCTGGCTGCCAACGAGGAGGCCATCGCTCGGTTCGTCGAAGGTTTTGACCAGCAGTTCGCCGATGCCGCCGGGACACTCGACGAGCTCAGGACTGACTCGATCGACGACATCCGAGCTGAGCTCGCCCCCTTGGGCGATTATGTATCCGATGCCAACGGGGTCGTCTCCCTGCCAGCGACTGTTGGCCCATCGGTGTGGACTGTCGAGACCCGAGACGAGGCTGGAGCCAGCGTTCTGGCAGCCTCTTTTGCCGTTGCCGCCCACCGGGGCGGTACCGCCTTCATTACCAGTTTCCGGCCGGTGGCGGCCTCGACGGTGGCTCCGGCACCCCTCATCGAGCTGGTCAAGGGCGACCGGCGGCTGGCCGCGACCCTGTGGGCGTGGGACGCTGAAGCCGACCTTGCCCTCCTCGTGGTCGACACAGAGGTGCCAACCCTCTCGTTGGCCACCGACGATCAGCAGGTGGGTGCGGTTGGCGGTCGGCTCTTTGCCATGAGCGGGGTCGGGGGCCAGGGCGCGGCCGCTTCCCCCGGTGTACTCCTCGATCATTCTGCTCAGGGTCTACAACACACAGCCGCCGTCGGAACCCTGTATCAGGGTGGGCCTCTCGTCACTGGTGACGGGGTCGTTGTGGGCGTTGCCAGCCTTGGCTACCACCCCTACGGCGTCGATCAGGGGCAGGTCATGGCCGCGCCGGATATTGCCGTCTTGTGTCGCCAGATCCTGTCCTGTGCCGAGTCGTCAACGGCCCTGATAGCCAGCATCGACGATGGTTCCACCGAGGCCGATTCGACTGGTACCGGCCCAGAGACCGATACCAGTACGGGTGAGGCCACCAGCGAAGGCTAGTTGCCACCCCCCGAGCCTCGGCCGAGAACGAACAAGACGGCCAACCCGGCTGCCGCTTGAGCCAGGCTCAAAGGCTTGACCGCGGCTTCAGCCGACGGTGGGCGCTCGGCTTGGTCGTCGGCGATGAGGTCTTCGCGCTCGGCGTTGACCTCAGCGCCGATGATGATGGCTATCGAGGTGAGCTGGAGGAAGATCATCAAGGCTGCCACCGTGCCCAACAGCCCATAGGACGCCGGCATGGCTCCGATATAGGCCGAGTAGACGCTGAACAAGATGGCGAAGACGAGCCAGAGGGCGGCGGCCACCCATGCCCCGGGATTGAGCCATGGGGTGCGTGGCTGGCGGTCAGGGGCGTAGCGGTAGAGGACCGTCAACCCACCGACGAACAGCAGGGTGAACAGGGGGAGTTGGCCGATGCGGATGGCGGCCTCGGCTGGCCCGCCGAGGTCGACAGCGGCCAGCAGGGCGGGGATGACCCCCAAGACCAGCGCCATCAGCACCACACCGATGATGGCGGCCATG
This sequence comes from Actinomycetes bacterium, assembly GCA_024227975.1. The sequence goes on along the minus strand of JAAETV010000216.1, from coordinate 7,068 downwards.
GTGAAGAGATAGGCCAGTAGGCGGAGCTTCAGTCCCGGCCGTGTCTCGATTGCGTCGTAGGCCACGGCGATAGAGCCCATGAGCTTCTGCACCGCCCCCGAGGCAGAGAACAGGGCCAGACCCAGGCCGAAGAGGAGGGCGAAGGTGTTGCCGTCGCTGGTGACGATCTCTTCCAGGATGCCCTCGATGAAGCCTTGTGTGTTCTCATCGAGGGAGCCAGCGGCATCTTCGATCTGCTGCTTGATCTCGTCCTCGTTGCCCTCGTTGACGAGCCCATAGATCGAGACCGTGGCCAGCAGGGTCGGGACCAGAGCCAACAGGCCATAGAAGGCGATGCCGGCGGCAGTAACGACGGCGTTGTGACGCTTGATCCGAGCCGGGAGGGCCCTGAGTATCTTCACCCGTCCGCTTCGCCGGTGTCAGGCTCAGGATCGGCGGCGTCCACGATGTGGGCGCCGGTCCGATCGCGGCTGGCCCCACGGTCTGGGGTTTCGATTCGCTTGGGCCGGAACGGCTTCTGGGGGAAGTTCATCCGGTCGAGAACGACTGCCAATGTTCCCAGCAGGAGTGACCCGATCACGAGCCAAGTGATGATGTTGGCGTCGATGCTCACAGGAGAGCCTCGGCCAGGAGCCGCCATTCGTCGAGGGGAACCCGCGAGTCATCGACCAGGACCTGGACACAGACATGGTTGGCGCCGGCTTCATGATGATCTTTGACCCTGGCCACCACGTCGTCGATCGATCCCCAGGCCACGATGGCGTCGACTACCCGGTCCGAGGCCTCGGCCAGCTCCTCCTCGCTGAATCCGAGGCGTATCAAGTTGTTGGCGTAGTTGGGAAGCCCGAGGTATACACCCATGTGGTTGCGGGCGATCTCCCGAGCCTCAGAGGGGTCAGTGGAGAGCACCACCATCTGCTCGACTGCCAGCAACTTGTCCGGCCCGATCGCTTCCCGGGCGATGGGGGTGTGCTCGACGGGGACGAAGTAGGGGTGGGCACCGTCGGCCATCTCAGCCGAGAGGGCCAGCATCTTGGGCCCGAGCGCAGCCAGCACCCGGTTCGGGGGCTCGGCTGGGGCCACCCCCTTGAACATCGAGGCGTCCATCCGCTCCAGGTAGGTGCGCATGGTGGAGAGGGGCTTGGAGTAGTCGTGCTTTCGGACCCACTCGGTCAGGGTGTGATGACTGACGCCGAGGCCGAGCAGGAAGCGTCCGTCGTAGGCCTCGTTGAGGGTTAGTGAGGCATTCGACGTGGTCATCGCGTCCCGAGCCCAGATGGAGGCAATACCGGTCGCTACCCGGAGACTCGTCGTTGCTTCCAATATGACGGCGGCGCTGACGAAGGGGTCGCGGCTGACGGTCTCGGGTATCCACAGGGTCGGCCAGCCGGCCTGGTCGAGCTCAGCAACGACCTCACGCACCTTGCCAGTCGGGTGCCCATCGAGCACACCCTGCCAGATTCCAACCCGTCCGATGTCGATCATGCCACCAAGCTAGCGCCAACCGGGTGGCCCACTACCGAGCGCTGGGTGCCGCTATCTCCTCAGCCGCGTTCGACGATGAGGGTCAGCGATGGTTCAGCCTGGTCGGCCCAGCGTCGCTTGTAGTCGAGATCCATTCCTAGGTCGTAGCGATCGGCCTCTCCCGCTCGGCACAGCTCTCGGATCTGGTGCCATTGGAGGAGGTGACCGACGGACAGCTCAGAGGCGTCGTCCCGGTAGCTGAGCTGGAGGCCTCGGTAGCAGCGGTTGCGCACGCCGCCGACGATGTAGCCGATGTCGTCGCCGTCGAGGCGGGCCACATAGGCCCTGAGTCGCAATCGGGCTTGGAGACGGTCGAGCATGGCCCGGTAGGTGGTGGACATCTCGGGGCTGGTGATCCCACTCTCGTCCAGTCCTTTCCACGAGGATGTTTCGATTGCCAGCAACCGGTCGAACAAGCCAGGGTCCGAGCTGACCTCGACGATGTGGACGCCAGCCTGGTCGGCTCTTCTCTGATTCTGGCGGAGGCGTTGACGAAATCGGGAGCTTCGCCTTCCGAACCAGGGCTCATAGCCGTCCCCGATGTTGGCCACCTGGCGCACGATGCCCTCGTGGGCCCTGATCGGGCCGAGAGAGGCGAGGCCGCCCGCTACCTTGGCGGCGAAGGAATTGGGCCCGGTCGGCATGGGCATCCCTGGTAGGGCCAGCGAGATCCAATTGGGATCGGAGGCGAGATGGTGGGCCAGTTGGGCCGTCACTCCAGCAACATCGGCTCCCAACACCGGTGAGGCGAACCCCCACAAGGGCTCGAGGCCAGCGAGCATCGGGTCCCCACTGATGGGGTGGTAGCGGGCCAGCAAGGTGTAGCCAGGGCCAATGTCGGTGTCGATCTTGAACAGCAGCGGTTCAGTGTCCTGGCCGAACCCTGCGTGGACAGGGAGGACCCAGTCCGGGCCCGAGCACCATCGGTCGATCTCGGCCGTCTCATCGATGACAGCCTCGATCTCGGCCCAGCTGTTCTCGAGATCGGACAACGACAGAGGAACCACAACCCGAGAGTCTGTCCCCATTCGCGTCCTCCTAGCGCATCTCCGCTAAAACTTGTGCCCACGTGGGCGGAGTGCACATGATTGTGTTGCAACTTGGATGACTATCGGCCTAGGCGGACCACCGCGTAGCGAGACAAGGTAGAACGAAAACGTGGTGGCTGAAGACGCGGTTTCTGCATATGCACGAGATGGGGTCGTGGTTATTCGCGGGCTGGTAGGCCCAGACGAGCTGGACTCGATCAGAGTCGGGATCGACAAGATCCTCTCCAATCCCAGTTCGGCCGCCATCGTGGCCAGCGCCGACGATGATCCGGGTCGCTTCTTCGAGGACTTCTGCCGTTGGGGCGAGATCGACGAGATTGGTCGGATTGCGCTCCGGTCCCGGATCCCCCAAGCGGCGGCTGAGCTCATGGACTCGCCCAGCGCTCGTTTCTACCATGATCACACCCTGGTCAAGGAGCCGAGGACTGAGCAACCCACACCCTGGCATCAGGATCAGCCCTACTACAACGTCGCCGGCCGAGGGATCAGCGCCTGGATTCCCGTCGACCCGATTCCCAAGGCTGGGTCCCCAGAGTACTGGGCTGGTTCACACCTGGGGCCGTGGCGGTTGCAACGGTCGTTCCTCGAGCGGGAAGCAAAGTGGTTCCCGGAGGGGACACTGGCCGAGCTGCCAGACATCGATGCCAACCGTTCTCGCTACGACGTTCGCCGGTGGGAGCTGAGCCCGGGTGATGTGGTCTTCTTCGACTTCTTGACCGTCCACTCTGCTCCTGGGTTCCCGTTCGATAGCCGGCGTCGAGTGCTCAGCCTTCGCTACTTGGGATCCGATGCTCGTCATGCTCGGCGTCCGTGGAAGACCTCACCCGATTTCCCTGGTCTCGAACGTGAGCTGCCCGAGGGCGCCAAATTCGATCACCCCTACTTTCCATTAGCCTGGCCGCGGTAAACCAATCCGGTCGCCAGGGCGTCGGTATTGGTGATGGGAGCACTGACCTTGACGATGGGCAACACCGGGCCGGTGACGGCCGGAGCTTCGGTGGCTCGCGATCTTCCCTCGCTCTACGACGAGCACTACCGTTCGTTGGTGAAGCTGGCCTCGTTCTATGTCGACGATGTCGAGACGGCGGAGGAAGTGGTCCAGGACGCCTTCGTCAAGCTCCTCGGTGGCCGCTACCGGATCGAGACTGGCAAGGAAGCCCCCTATCTGAGATCGGTGGTGCTCAACGGTGCCCGATCGGCCCTTCGCAAGCGAAGGGTGCGGCGCAACAAGCAACCAGAGCCGCCCGGCCTGGTTGCAGCCGCCGAGGAACACGGGGTCGGTCGAATCGAACGCGATCGCATGCTGGCCCTGGTCAAGGGCCTGCCGGCCAAGCAAGCGTCGGTGCTGGTGTTGCGCTACTACCTCGATCTGTCCGAACGCGAGATAGCTGACACCCTGGGGATTGCTCCGGGGTCGGTCAAGTCACACGCTCACCGTGGCTTGGCCAAGCTCAAGTTGGCACTGGAGGGTGAACGATGAGTGACCTTCACCGAGATCATCACGACGGCCCGGGAGACGGATTGGCCGAGACGGCGAGCGCCCTGAGCCGGGCCTTGGCCGACCGGGCGGCCGAGGTCGAGCCAAATCCCAATGCCTACGCCAATCTGGCGGCCAAGGTCAACGCCACCTCCCCCCGCCGAGGGGGCTTCGGGTCGGGCTGGTCATTGGGTCGGATCGGGGCCGCGACCGTCGCCGGGGTGGCCATGGTTGGGGCTGGAGTCGGGATCGTGGCTATCGCCTTCGACAACGACAACACCGGCGACGCCTTTGTCGAGGTGGCCGACGGTACGACGATCGCCTCTGATCTCGACGACGACGACGGCGATGCGATCGGCGGCGACCTAGAGGTTGAGAACACGAGCTCGACCCTGTCGATTCCCGCGGTGCCATCGGGTATCGAGCAGATCCCAGCCACCGGTGACATGATCTCCGATCTCACCCTGGCCCGCTCGTCGCAGACACAGGCGGTCGAGGCCTTCTTCGATCTGCTCGGCATCGAGTTCGTCGACTATGAGATCCAGGGGGAGCGGGTCTCGGTCTGGACCTTCCACGAGGAGTCGACCGAACGGGGCATTGATGTGGCCACCCTCGAACTGGTCCCTGTCGAGCTCGATGAGGGGCCGGGTTGGATCGTGGGCGAGGCCGTCTCAGATCATGTCGTGATCGAACGGCCGACACCGTCGGTGGTGCTGTCGGGCCAATCCGAGCTCATCATCTCCGGTCGAGGAACCGGGTTCGAGGCCACTGTCGGCATCGACCTGGTGTCAGCAACCGACGGGTCGACGCTGGTTGCAACCTATGCCAATGCTGGCAGCTTCGGTGAGCTCGAGGCGTTCGAGACCGCAATCCCCCTTGTCGGGACCGAACGGGCCTGGGTAGTCGCTACCTCCTCTGGTGGGGCCGACGGGGTGGCCGAGCCCTTTGCTGCCGTGCCCGTTTCCTATGAGGGAGCAGTCGACGACACCGACTATGTGGTCGTCCGCATTCGTGACGACGACCCGGACGAGGGCCTCAACCTCCGGACCGGCCCCGGGGCCTCGAGCCCCTGGCTGGCCACAATCCCCCGGGGTGAGACGGTGACCCGCCTTCCCGGCGCCTTCCCCACCCTCAGCGGGACCGCCGTGTGGTGGCCGGTGGAGGCCGGAGGGACCGAAGGGTGGGTGGCGTCGGCCTTCCTCGCCGACCCCGGCTCCGAGCCCGATGACGCCTATGTCGACGAGCTCAGCAATGTCTTGTGGGCTCTGGCCGACCCCGAGCGGATCGATAGTGGGTTCCCGATCTTGCCGGCCCACGGGTTCACCCTGTTCAACGGCGATTCCCTGGTCAAGATGACGGCCCAAGAGATACTGGACGGTGACTTCTGGGGAGCCCACCACAGCGAGCTCGGGCGCTCCCCGGTCGATGTGGTCGGTATCCCTCCTAGCGGCGGCGATGCAGAGCAGGAGATCACGGTCAACCAGCCCCGGTTCATCGAACCGGCAAGCCAGAGGCGAGCCGATGGGTACTTCGGTGGCCTTCCCTACGCCACCACGACCTATGAAGGGACCGACGGGATCACCCGCCGAACCCATGTGTTCTTCGCCACCGGCGCCGACGGCAGGCTCGGTGCCATCGGTGCCATCGTCGAGCAGGGCTAGGGCGAGCAGGGGCCAGCCTGCGGACCTGGCCGGTCAGCGGCCCTTCCAGTTGGGGGCACGCTTCTCGGCGAAGGCCTTGGGGCCCTCGATGAAGTCCTCGCTGGTGGCCAGAGCGGCAACGGAGTCGTACTTGTGTTCCATCGACTCCTGGAGGGAGGCCATGTCGAGGCTGCGGTAGACGACGTCCTTGCTGGCCCTGATGGACAAGGGGGCACACTCGCACACCATCTCGGCCCATTGGCGGGCCGTTGCCATCAGCTCATCGGCGGGAACGACGGCGTTGACGAAGCCGAGCTGGTATCCCTCACTCGCCGGGACATGACGCCCGGTGAGGATCATGCCTAGGGCCTGCTTCGCCCCGATCTGGCGGGGTAGGCGCTGGAGCCCACCAGCCAAGGCGGCCAGGCCGACCTTGGGTTCAGGGAGGGCGAATCTGGCTTCCTCCGAGGCGATGATGATGTCGCAGGCCAGGGCGATCTCGAACCCGCCACCCATGGCCACCCCGTTGACGGCGGCGATCACTGGCTTGAGTAGATCGAAGCGTGAGCTGAGGCCGCCGAAGCCACGGGGGGTCGGGAACCGCTCACCACCTTCGGCCTGATAGCGGAGGTCATTGCCGGCCGAGAAACCTCGTCCTTCACCGGTCATGATGGCGACCCACATGTCGTCGTCGTCGGCGAAGTCGTCGAACACCTCACCCAACTCGGCGTTGGCCGCCGGATGCAGGGCGTTGAGTCGCTCCGGTCGGTCGAGGGTGACGGTCATGATGTGGTCGGACTTGTCGACCTTGCAGTAGTCCATGGTTCCTCCTGTCGGGCCCGAAGGGAGCTGGGCGTCAGCGACCATCATGGGCTAGGCCGCCCCCGTTCTGCCAGACGGCCCGGCCGAGATCCGCTGACGGCTACTGGTAGTCGGGTATTAGTTGTCGGGATCAGCGAGGTCGAGTGAGCGGGCCCGGAGTCGGCGCATGCCTCGAAGCCAGCGGTCGGTGTCGTCGGCCTTGCGCTTCATGTAGTCGGCGACCTCGGGGTGGGGGAGGACGTGGAACCGCTCATCTCGGATGGCTTCGACGACCATCTCGGCCAGAGCTTCGGGCTCGATGATGCCGTCGGTCTGGCCGTCGCCCAGGTTGCGGGGAGCCATGGCGGTATTGACCCCTTGGGGGCATAGAACCGAGACGCGGATTCCCCCATCGCCGTGGGTGATCGACAGGAATTCGGCCAGCTTCACCGCCGCGGCTTTGGTCACGGTGTAGGGACCGGACCCGATGGCAGCCAGCAGACCGGCGGCCGAGGCGGTGTTCAGCAGGTATCCCTCACCACGGGCCAGCATCGAAGGGAGGACGGCTCGGGCGGCG
>JAAETV010000215.1 GCA_024227975.1 Actinomycetes bacterium | reverse complement strand
TGGAACGCGCTTGGGGCTGCTTGGAACCCGTGTCGTCACCGTGCCTCGCTCGCGGTCTCTGGCCCGCCCGGCCAGGGTGCGTCCATCGTGGGAATAGACATAGTCGAAGTCACCACCATCTTGGCTCGTAGCGATCCAATGGCCTCCGTCAAAATCACCGTCACCGGTGAACGAAGCCGTCACGAACCGGTCGAGCCCATTGGCAAAGAAGCCGAGGAACTCGACCATCAGATAGGTCACTGATCCATCGCTGCGGCGGAACTCGGTGAGCTCGCTCCAGCCGGGGGGTTGGCCGTCGGCCAGTACCTGGTAGCGCATCACCCTGATCTTGGGGCTCATCGTCGGATTGGCCGTCGGTGCAGGGCACATCACGGGGGACATCATATTCGCCGCTGGTGTGAGAGGCCTGAGTCCGATCTGGCCAAGAGGCGCTGTTGTGACTCCGCCGATTCCGAGCCGGTGTGCTCGATCACTAGTCTGGTTCCATGAACCTGGGGGAGTACGCGAATCGAGATGCCACTGAGCTGGCCCGTCTTGTGAGGGAGGGCGAGGTACGGCCCGCCGAACTTGCTGGGCTGGCGATCGAGGCCTGCGAGAAGGTCAACGGTGCGCTGAACGGTGTGATCGAGATCTACGACGACGCAGCCGATCAGCCAGACGTGCCGCCCGGCTCGGATCAGCTTCTGGCCGGGGTTCCATACCTGCGCAAGGACATCGGTGCGACCGAGCAGGGCCGTTTGGTTGAGATGGGGAGCCGCCTGTGCGAGGGGATGGTTGCCCCCCGGGACTCGTTCTATACGGTGAGGGCCAAGGCGGCCGGGCTGCGATATCTGGGCCGCTCGACGACGTCGGAGCTAGGGCTCCATGGCACAGCGGAAACCCTCGCTTGTGGAGCTACGAGCAACCCGTGGGACACGGCCAGGGTCGCTGGTGGGTCGAGCGGTGGTGCGGCGGCGATGGTCGCCGCTGGTGTCGTCCCCATGGCGCACGCAAGCGACGGCGCTGGGTCGATCCGGATTCCCGCCGCTTGTTGTGGGCTCGTGGGGCTCAAGCCGTC
>JAAETV010000214.1 GCA_024227975.1 Actinomycetes bacterium | reverse complement strand
GTGCCACTGGAGCGTCTTTACCCAACCGGCCTGCACCTATTCACCGGTGGAGCGGCTCTGGTGGCCCTGACCACCTTGGCCGCGGCTTGTGCCAGTTCGGTTGAAGGGACCCAGGCCGTCGTCGGCCAGTTGGGCGATGCGACGGGTGCGGCTACAACCACCAGCTCCATCTCGGGTGGGGACGTGACCGGGGCGATCAGCGCCGAGTCTTCATTGCCACTCACGACCCTGCCGGAGCCGGTAGCAGCGGCCGAGGAGGATGAGACGGCCCCGGCGGCGCAAACCGGCCCGTCATCAAGCGTCGACGCCGCCAGTGCCAACCCGCCTACGACATCAGCCCCGGCGGCTGCCCCAAACCCGACCCGGCCTGACTGGCTCGGGTCGCGAGTGCTGACGACCAACGCCGATGGGGTGGCCGATGCGCAGCCAACCCCACCCGAGCTGCTCAACCGCCGCTTCCCTACCATCGACACCTTGCCATCACCGACATCAGAGTCGTTCCAGTCGAGCGTCGGACTCCTGAGTGGTGACCCGCTGGCCCGCTCGACCTGGGTCGAGGGCTGCCCGGTGGGGGTGGAAGAGCTTCGATATGTCACCCTCACCTTCTGGGGTTTCGATCAGCGACCCCACCAGGGTGAGCTGATCCTGAACGCCGCCGTCGTCGACGATGTGGTCGGCGCTTTCAAGTCTCTCTACGACGCCCGCTACCCCATCGAAGAGATGCGGATCGCGACCCAAGCCGACCTCGACGCCCCGCCAACCGGGGATGGGAACAACACAACCGCCTTCGTCTGTCGGGTAGTCACCGGCGGTAGCAGCTTCTCCGAGCACGCCTACGGACTTGCCATCGATGTCAACCCCTTCATCAACCCCTATCAGCGGGGCGAGGTCGTCCTCCCTGAGCTGGCCACCGCCTACCTCGATCGCAGCCAGGACTATGCCGGCAAGATCACCGACGGTGGGGTGGTCGTCAATGCCTTCGACGCCATCGGCTGGGGCTGGGGGGGCCGCTGGCAGTCTCTCGACGACTACCACCACTTCGCCCTCAACAACCGTTGAGGGCAATCAGCTGGTTCGATCGTCGACGATCCTGCCTCCGGCGATCGTGACCGTCCGACTGATCAAGGTGGCATCGAGGAAGGCACGGTCATGGGTGATCAAGACCATGGTCCCGGCAAAGCGGCCAAGGGCGGTCTCCAGCTGGTCGATGGCAGCCAGATCGAGATGGTTGGTCGGCTCGTCGAGGACCAGGGTATTGACACCACTGGCCTGGAACTGGGCCAGCACTGCCCGGGTTCGCTCCCCCGGGGAGAGCTGGCGGGCGGGCCGGGCCAGATGATCGCTTCCAAGGCCGAACTTGGCCAGAACCGACCGATACTCCTCAGCAACGAGGCCGGTGGTATCGGCCAAGATGTCGAGTACCGACTCCTCGGAGGCCAGTGCGGCGCGGGTTTGATCGAGCCAACCAACGACCGTCGAGCGCCCTTGACGCTGTCGGCCCCGAGCCAGAGGGAGTTGCCCAAACAGAGCGCTGACCAAGGTCGTCTTGCCCTGACCGTTCTCCCCTACGATGGCCAGCCGCTCCCCCGCCCCGACCATGATCGAGACCGGACCGAAGGCGAACGAGCCGAGAGTCAGCTCAGCGTCGACCAGTTCTGCTACCAGATCACCTGAGCGCTCGGTCTCACCAATGGTGAACTCGAGCTCCCACGGTTCCCATGGCTTGTCCACCTCGGCCAGTCGTTCCAGGGCTCGTTCGCTCTGACGGGCCTTGGATGCCAGCTTCTCAGCCTGTTCAATGCGGAAGCCTCGGGCGGCCCGGTCATTGTCGGGAGGGTCCCTCTCGGCCTGTACTCCTTTTGCTGCCCATCGGCGATGCTGGCGGGCCCGTTCGGTCAACCGTTGGCGTTCCTGGTCATAGGTCTCATAGCGACGCCCGGCTTCGGCCTGGGCCAGCTCCTTGGCCCTCAGGTAGCCTTGGAAGGTCTCGTTGAACCGGGTGAGAGACCGTTGATGGGGGTCGATCTCAACAATGGCGGTTGTCATCCGTTCCAAGAATCGCCGGTCATGGGAGACAACGACCAGGGGTCCCAACCGGCTGGCCACGAACGATTCGAGCAACTGGAGCCCGCCCTGGTCGAGATCGTTCGTCGGCTCATCGAGGAGGAGAACGTCATGGCGGGCCAGCAAGAGAGCGGCCAATCCGAGACGAGCCTGCTGACCTCCCGACAGACTCGCCCCCCGTTGGGCCTCCACCCCACCCGATCCGATGAGAGCACCGAGTCCCACCGTCTCCAGGACGCCCTCGATCCGGCCCTCCAGATCGTGGCCCCCAAGTCGCATCCACTGGTCGAGGGCGAGCTGGTACCGATCCAGGACACGGCCGCCAGCCGAGCTGGAAAGGGCCTCGGTTGCGGCGTCGAGCTCTACTGAGGCCGCCGTGACCCCGGTCCGACGGGACAGATAGCCACCGATCGTCTCATCGAGATCAACGTCGAGCTCCTGGGCCAGGAGGCCGACTGACGCCTGGCCCGGTACCACCGCAATTGAGCCCGAGACCGGCTCGAGTTGGGAGGCGAGAGCGGCCAACAGGGTCGACTTGCCGGCCCCGTTCGGGCCCACCAGACCGATCCGATCGCCGCCGGCAATCGTGAGCGAAACCCGTTCGAGCAGGGTGGTGCCACCTCGCTCGAGGGTCACCTCATGGAGATGGATCTGGGCCCCGGTTGGGGGTTCGTAGTGTCGGGCCACCCTGCTCGGAGCCCTGTCGCCTGCCGGCATGCGTCTATCCCCTTTTCGTTTGCTCGACCAATGACTCGTGATGGTTCCGCAGAACAGGGTTCAGAACATGCTCCGATGCTAGACCGCCGTTTCGAAGCGTGCCTTTACTTTGCGCCGCCTCTGGCCGGCCGTGACATTGCGCCGCCCTTGGCGGCCGTGACATTGCAACCGTGTTTGACAAAGAGGATGATGCTGGGATGTATTCCTCCGATCTGTTCGATCTCACCGGGAAGGTGGCTGTCGTTACCGGCGGCAGCCGAGGCATGGGCAAATCCATGGTGCAAGCCTTCGCCCACTACGGTGCCGACGTTGTCATCGCCAGCCGCAAGCTGCCGGCCTGTGAGGCTCTGGCCGAGGAGGTGAAGGCCGAGACAGGGCAACGAGCGGTCGGCGTGAGCTGCCACGTCGGACATTGGGACCAGTGCGATCAGCTGTTCGAGTTCGTCTACGAGACCTTCGGGCGTTGTGACGTCCTGGTCAACAATGCGGGAATGTCGCCCCTCTACGATTCGCTGGGTTCGGTGACCGAAGCTCTCTACGACAAGGTGCTGGATGTGAATCTGAAGGGTCCATTCCGCCTGTCGGCCCTCTTCGGGGAACGGATGGCGGCCGAGGATGGGGGCTCGATCATCAATGTCAGCTCAGTGGCCGCCGTCCAACCAAGCCCGATCGAGGCGACCTATGGGGCGGCCAAAGCCGGTCTGAACAATATGACTATCTCGTTCGCCCGGGCCTACGGCCCCAAGGTCAGGGTCAATACGATCATGCCCGGGCCGTTCCTGACCGACATCTCCAAGGCCTGGGACCTCGAGGCCTTCGCCGAGCGGGCGGCAAATGACATCCCCCTCGGCCGGGGCGGGGAGCCAGACGAGGTGGTGGGAGCCGCCCTCTACTTCGCCAGCGCGGCCTCGAGCTACACCACCGGTTCGGTGCTCAAGATCGACGGCGGCACTGCCTTCTCTCCCGCTTGAGGCCTTGGACGCCCCTCTGCCTTTGGCCCATCGCCTTGCTGGGAGCCGGGCTGGGATGCTCACCAGGAGGCTCGACGGGTACGGGTAGTACCAGCGGTACGGTCAGCGTCGTCGAGGGGGGCACCAGCACTACCGAGACCGTAGTCAGACTCCAGGTCGAGCCCTGTGTTGGGAATCATGAACTGAAGGCAACCGGGGTCGCCATCTCGGCTGACACCATCGCAACCGTTGCTCACACATTCGACCGGGCCGAGGAATTCAGCGTGATTGACGACGCTGGGGACCACCACCGCGGCGAAATCGTCTGGCTCGATCCAGAACGAGACCTGGCTCTGATCAGGATCGACGGTGGGGTGGTCCCCTGGCTGCATCTCGGGGACAGTGAAGATGGTGAACCCGTCGAGGTGATCACGGCAGCCTCCGACGAGGGCCTGGAAACAAAGGATGCCACGATCTTGCAGCACGTGACCGCCACCCTGGACGGAGAAGGGGAACGGATGGCCATCGAGATCGAGGCAAACATTCAGGGCGGTGATTCCGGCGCTCCCGTCATCAACACCGACGGTGAGGTCGTCGGCATCGTCTTCGCTTCCGCCCGCGACGCCGAGCGCGGCTGGGTGATCGCGGCCAGCGAGATCGAAGCCGCCCTAGCTCAACCAAAGGACGGTCCGATCTCGCTCACATGCTGATTCCAGCCGAGAGTCGCGGGCCCAACTCGGATAGCTCGCCCCCCGGGCGAGCAGCGCTAGCCCAACTCACTCCCGACGATCGAGACGAAGCTGACGCATTCTCCTGGGGCACCACCCAGGTTGTGGGTCATGCCGAGGGTCTTGCCGGCCTCGGTGACCGACTTGATCTGCCGATCATCCGGAGCCTCCTTGCGGAGTTGGAGCCAACACTCGAATAGCATCCTCAATCCGGAAGCCCCGATCGGATGGCCGAAGCTCTTCAACCCTCCATCGGGGTTGACGGGGAGTTCTCCGTCGAGATCGTACGTGCCGGCCAACACCTCTTTCCAACCAAGGCCCCGGTCAGCGAAGCCAAGGTCTTCCATCAGGACCAGCTCGGTCGGGGTGAAGCAGTCATGCACTTCGGCCATGGCGATCGTGGCTCGGGGATCCGTGATCCCCGCTTGGGCGTAGGCGTCGGCTGCGCTGGCTACGACCTCGTTGAAGGTCGTGTAGTCGTACTCGGGATCGATGGGCCCAGCAGCCGGGCCAGCCGCGAAGGCCAGGGCCTTCACGTACAGAGGGTTGTCCGTGTACTTGTGGGCGTCTTCGACCCGGCAGATGATGGCGGCGGCTGAGCCGTCGGAAACACCGGAGCAGTCGAAGATGCCGAGCTGGCCCGCAATTAGTGGGGCGTTGCAGATGGTGTCCTTTGAGACCTCCTTGCGGAACTGTGCTCGGGGGTTGCGGGCACCGTTGAAGTGGTTCTTCCAGGCGATCCTGGTCAGGACATCCTTCATCTCACCCTGATCGACCCCGTACTTGTCCGCATAGGCCGGGGCCAACAGGGAGAACATGGCGGGAGCGGTCAGCTCCGGCTGGGTCCCGTCATCGGGGATGGTGGTCCCGACGAGACCAGACATGCCGTTGTCCTTCAGCTTCTCGACGCCAACGGCGGCTACGAGGTCATAGGCCCCGGAGGCCACGGCGTAGCAGGCGTTGCGGAACGCCTCAGAGCCGGTGGCGCACATATTCTCTACCCGCGTGACAGGCTTGTAGTCGATCTTCAGGGCCCGGCTGAGGGTGAGGCCCGAAACCCCCGACCCCAGGGTGCCGAACCAGTAGGCGTCGATGTCATCCTGGGCGATGCCGGCCGAGGCATAGGCCGCCTGACTCGACTCGACCAGCATGTCCTCGACGGACTTGTCCCAGTGCTCGCCGAAGGGCGTACAGCCCATGCCGACGATGGCGACCTGATCCTTGATTCCTCGTGATGCCATGGTGATTGTAATCCTTGTGTGTTGAGCGGTTGAGCTGCCAGTGTTGATGTCGAGGCTTCCAGAGCCCCGTACTCGAATCAGGAGGCCGCCAGGCGAGCCTTCCAGAAGTAATTGTGCACACCGTTGGCCGTCATGAGCCGCCGGAACGTCATCGTCACCCGGTCACCGATCTTGACATCGTCAGGACTGGCATCGGTGAGTTGACATTGGAAACGTCCGCCACCGTCGAAGTCGATGACTACGGCAATGACAGGCGGAGAGAGCGAGTAAGCCAACCGATCGATGGTGTAGGTCACCACTGTTCCCGGTACGTCGGCCATGGGGACTGGTTCCATGTCGTCGACTGCTCCACCCTTGACCGAGACCCGTTGGGGTGGAAGGTGGATTGCGCCGCTGGAGCGGTCCTTGGAACCAATGAAGGCGTACTTCCAGTTTTCAGAGCGGAACGCCGGGGGTGCCGCCGGGGACTCGGGATCGGGCCGACGAGGCGGCTCGCGGTCGAGAAAGCCTCGCCAGGTGAGGAAGGCGTTGTAGGCCAGCGAGTCATCGGTGGCCTCGATCTGGGCTGCTACCGATGACTCAGCATCACGGGCTGCCCTGTGGGAGGCGATGGCGTCGGTAGTACGGAAGAAGCCGATATCGACCCCGTCGACGAGGTGGATGACCATGATCGTCTTGCCCGGATCGGCCTCATCGAGAACAGATGCCAGCACGAGGCCGGCATGGGAACCGCCCGTGTTGCCGACCACAGTGGTGAGGTCATCGGCGATGGCGGCGCCGTCGACGCCGGCGGCCCGAGCGGCCCCCCTGACGGCCCGGGCGTGGAGACCGGTGACTACCACCGAATCGATGTCTGACGGCTCGAGTTGGCATTCCTTGAAGGCGGCGGTCGCCGCTTCGGTCACGAGCGGAAGGTAGGCGTGCTCGCCGAAGCGCTCCTCCCACACCCGGGAATAGTCCCACCCCGGGAGACGCCAGCGATCGAGGAATTCCGCCGTCGATGAGGCACCACCAAGGAACTCGGCAATTACGGGGCCGTCCTCGTCGCTCCCGATCAGCCAGCCGACGGCGGCGTCGCCGGTATTCGCTTCATCCGATGAGCCGGGACGGCCGGAGCGGACATCGCTGGCCAAGACCAGTGAGGGCCGGGAGCCGTCAAGGGCCGAACGCAGAGCGGCATTGACCGAGCGGGGTGAGCCCCCGACATCACCGGCGAACACTCGGGAGGGGAAGTTGAGGGCGGCATGGATGACGGTGGCATTCGTCTTGTCCAGGTAGGGCGGCGTCGAGGTGGCGAAATAGACGCTGTCCGGCGCTACTTGGCCTGCACTGCGCATCGTGGTCCTGGCTGCTTCGACCGCCATCGATGTGGCGTCCTCGTCGTAGGAGGCGACGGATCTCGTGCCGCGCCCTCCCCCGGTTCCGAGTGCCTCGGTGATGGCGCTCCGTTGAAGCCGGTAGTAGGGCAGATAGGCCCCGTAGGCAATGATGCCGCGCATGCAACCTCCTCGTTGGATGTCGCAACCAGCCTAGTTCGACATAACTGCTGGAACGAAAAGGGTGGCTAGGAATCGGTCCGGGTTGGGGCCGCTACGAGTAGAAGGGGTTCTCGCCTGCACTGTGATCGGTGGCGTCGATCACGTCGGTGATCTCAGGAAGCGATTCCATCAACATCGAGCGAATCCCATCACTCAAGGTCATGGCGCTGGCAGAGCAGCCCTGGCAGCCTCCACCCATAGTCACATAGACCTTGGTGTCTTCGATACTAACGAGGGCGGCGTAGCCCCCATGAGCGGCCAGGGCTGGATTGACAGCCTGGTCGAGCACGGCCTGAACCTTCTCGGGAAGCTCGCCACTCAGATCAAGATCGAGCCCGGCGAGAGGATCAGGAGTGTTCGGGTTACGGATCACGAGCCCGCCGGGGGCGCTGTTCGAGGGAACGTCGAGGGTGGCACCGGCCATGTTGTCGACCGAATCAGCAGGAACGATCACCGTCAGCTCGTCATGATCGCCCTGGGTGTAGACGATGTCGCCAGGCACAGCCTCGGCAACGGGCACGAGATCCAGCCCGTAGACGAAGTCAGTCATATTGGAGCCAGTGATGGCCACTCGCAGAGCAGTCCCCGCAGGGTCATCTTCCGTCGCCCGCACATCGAGCACGGCGGCAAGCGCCTCTGTAGAAACGGTGAGGGGTTCGCTCGTCGAGACTTCGGCTGTGGTCATTGATACTCCTGGACCGGTTTGGCACTGATTGCTTCTTTCACGATACCGCTGGATGGCCTGAGCTGAATAGTCGCGGCCATCAGGGCGACAAAGGGCACACGACCGGCGTCGTTGGCGAAATCGCCTATCGAGGATGGTGGGAATTGGAGCCTCGGTCGCCAAAGTGGACCAGTGCGCTGGTTGATGGGGGCAGCCCTAGCCATTCGAATTGGAGCAAGCCTGCTGTTGGCCTTCGGCCCTTGGACCGACTCGGCCGAGGAACTGGCCGGTTGGGACGTAGAACGCTTCCAGCAGCTGGCAGACTTCGAGGGCCAGCCTTGGGTCGATGAACCGGTCCAATATCCGCCAGGCTCGGTTGTTTTGATCGAAGCTGTCGGCCGATCAGGTGTCGTAGGAACCCACCGAACCCTGATCCTGACCTCATTGGTCGTCGACATAGCCATCGCCGCTGGCCTGGCCCGGCTGGGATCGACCCGGGCGGCCACCGCCTACCTCGTGCTCGGGCTGCCGTTGGTCCCAATGGGGCTCCTGCGGTTCGATCTGTGGTCGGTGGCCATCGCCGTCGGGGCCGTCTGGCTCCTGGTCAGCAACCGACCACGCTGGTTCGGACTGGCGGTCATGGCCGCCGCCATGGTCAAGATGTGGCCGGCCCTCCTGGTGGCTGCGGCCTTGGCCGTTGGCCGATGGAGGGCAGCCTGGTGGGCCTTCTGCCTGGGGGCCGTTGCCGGCCTCAGCTGGCTCGGATGGGCCGGAGCCACCCTGGATCCACTCCAGCAGGTGATCTCGCCACGAGGAGCCACCGGCTGGCATCTCGAGAGCGTCCCCGGCTCGGTGACGGCCCTGGCCGGGGGTGGAGAAGCCGAGCTCCAGCTCAACGCATACCGGATCGGAACCTCGAGTCGCCCCCTCATGGTCGCCGGCCAGGCCATGGCGATGGCAGTGACAGTGGCTCTCACCACCTTGGCCTGGCGACGGAGAGCCCCGATCCCCGGCTCTCTCAGCAATGAAGACAACGATGCGGTCAGCGATACCAACCGCCCGAACGGAGCTGAGAGAGAACTGACCATGGTGGCTGTTGTCATGTTGGGAGCAACGGCTGCCCTCATCGTCTCTGCTCCCTTGTTGTCTCCCCAGTTCCTGCTCTGGCTGACCCCGTGGGCCGCCCTCCTCGCCGTCGATCCCGGCCGCCCCGATGCGCCAATCCTGCGACCTCTGGTGGTGTTGACGGGTCTTGCCACCCTGATCACAGGGGTGGTGCTCGGTCTCTTCGGCCCGGCCGGAGTGGGAACGCCCGTCCCAGCACTGGCCCTGTTGGTCCGGGACCTGGTCCTGGTCCTGATCGTCGGTGGGTGCCTGCGAGCCGTGGTGAAGCTCAGGCCGAGCGGAACACCCGTAGAGGAACCGCTGCTCCTGCCCTTGCCCAACTCGTCCTGATCCTGAGATCGACCAGGTGTCCGAAGAATCTCGTGGCCGGGGCCGGGGCCGGCGACACCTCGACGCCGACACCTCCAGCCCTGTACCGACCGGCGGTGTCAACCACCGATGGCGCTGACGATACGGTCGAGGATCTCGTCGAGGATCAGCTCCGAGGTAGCAAAGTTCAAGCGAGCAAAGCCGTCCCCTAGGGGTCCGAAGGCCGAGCCGGGAGACAGGGCAACCCGGCCGACCTCCAGAAGTCGCTCGTTTGGGGCATCCCCCAAGCCGAGGGGGCGGAAGTCGAGCCAGGCCAGATAGGTGGCTTGGGGTATCTGGAAGCCGACTTGGGGCAGATCGGCGCCGAGACGAGCCGCCAACTGATCACGGCGACCAGCGAGGTGGCGGCGCACGTCTTGGAGCCACTCCTCACCCTCGGTCCAGGCTGCCAGCGCGGCCTCGGCCCCCGGTGTGCTGACCGCACCCAGCAGATGGCCGGGCAGGGCCTCGATCTGACTGGCCATCCCCTGATGACCCAAATGTGCCACGGCACAGCGTAGGCCGGCGAGGTTGAAGGCTTTGGAGACCGACGAGATAGTCACCGTCTGGGCTGCGACCTCGGGGCCGAGAGCAGCCAAGGGCTGGTGGGTCGAGCCGGGGTAGACCAGGTCGCCCCACACCTCGTCAGATAGCAGGAGCAAGTCGTGCTCAATGGCGATGTCGGCGATGGCTCGCAGCTCGGCCTGATCGAAGACCCGGCCCGTCGGGTTGTGAGGATTGCACAACAGGATGGCCTTGGTGCCAGGATCGACAGCCGCTCGAAGCCGATCAGGATCGAGGCGCCACCCATCAGGATCGAGAGGTACGTCAACCAGGCGCCGCTTCGAGCTCTCGAGGGCGACCAAGAACGGCGGGTAGATCGGGGTCAGCAGGATCACCCCATCGCCGGGCTCAGTATGGAGCCAGAGGGCAACGTCGATGGCGTGCAACACATCACAGAACATGCGGACCTCGGCCGGGTCGACGGCCCAGCCGTGGTGAGCCTGCTGCCAGCGGGCGAATGTGTCGGGCAGAGCCTGAACTGCCCGACGGTTGTAGCCGAAGTCACGCCGATCGAGGACCCCCTGGAGGGCCTCCACGACGGCAGCCGGTGGCCTGATATCCATGTCAGCGACCCAGGCCGGAAGTACATCGGGATCATCACGGGTCCACTTGACGCTGGTCATCGTCCGGAGCTGGTCGATGTCCGGGATCTCGATCTCCTCCATTGCCACCACTGCCTCTCTGTTCAGCCAACACCGTCTGGCTCCGTACGTCAGCCAGCGGTAGGGCATTATGACGGGATGACTGCCTCAGTACCCAAGCTGGACCCACTTCCGCTTGGCCGCGGGGTTCGCATGTTGAGCCGTGTCGCCCCAGGAGTGCGGGCCGTCACCCGCCAGATCCAGCCCTATACCCGGTGGTGGAACGACCAGAACCAGATGGCAGCCAGGGGCGACGGGCCTCTCCTGGTTGTGGTCGGCGACTCGACGGCAATCGGCATCGGGGCCTCCGCCCCTGAACGGGGCTATGTCGGCCGGCTTCGTGACCACATGCGACGCCAACATCATGAGGGGTGGCGGGTGGTGAATCTGGCCCTTTCGGGAGCCAGGGTCAGTGACGCCATCGATCGTCAGATTCCCATCATCGAGCGCCTCCAACCCGATCTTGTGATCTGCTGTGTCGGAACCAACGATGTGGTCTGGGAGCGGCAGACGGGACTACGGGCCCGTCTCCACCAGCTGGCCGGGGGCCTGCCATCGGGGAGCCACTTCTCTACGCTGGCTGGTTCATCCGACCGGGCCCGGGCCGCCAATCGGGCCATCCACCACGCGGCCCGCAGTCATGGGCTGCACCTCGTCAATCCATGGGAGGAACCTGGCCCACCCCCGAGGGAGCGCCTGGCCCGCGACTGGTTTCACCCCAATGACACCGGCCATGAGCTGATGGCTCGTGCCTTCAGCCGCAACCTGACAGCCGCCGTCCCTGGCCCTGGTTTCGGGAACAACGGCTCCGAGGGCAGCGTCCCCGAAAGGGGGGCGGGCCCGAACTAGATTCTGTTTGCGTGGGAGGAATCCTGAGCGGACCGGTGAGTGGTGGGCGGCGAGAAGTCGTTTCCTGGCCAAAGGTAGAGGCGGAACGAGGATTACTGGTCAGGCACCGCACGACAGGTGTCGTTGGAAAGGTGGTGAAGTTCTCGACCAGCCAGGTGACCCTCCGCGACCGCAAGGGCCGAGAACACGTCATACCCCTTGCCGACGGGGCCTTCTCAGCCGATGGCCGAACGGTGTCGCTGATCAGACCGAAGCCGTCGGGAACACCTCGGGGACCGGCCGAGACCGCATCGGGCTCCATTCCCCCACCCCGCCACGAAGCCAAGGTGGCTCGCCCAAGCCGCATCCTGGTCGAGGGCATCCATGACGCTGAACTAGTCGAGAAGGTATGGGGCGACGACCTGCGAGCCGAAGGGGTGGTTGTCGAGCCACTCCACGGCGCCGATGACCTGAGCGCGGTGGTCGATGACTTCGACCCGGGACCAACCCGACGGCTCGGCATCCTGTTGGACCACCTCGTCGATAACACCAAGGAACAGCGAATCGCGGCCGCAGCAGCGCGGTCTGACGTACTGATAACGGGTCATCCCTATGTCGACGTTTGGCAGGCCATCAAGCCAGCTGCTATCGGGATCGAGGCGTGGCCGGCCATCCCCCGCGGTACCGATTGGAAGACGGGGATGTGTCGAGAACTCGGGTTTGGGGGCCACCCCGGTGAGTTGTGGCCTCAGCTCCTGGGGCGGGTCTCCTCCTACCGCGACCTGGAACCAGGGCTGGTGGGAGCCGTTGAGCAACTGATCGACTTCGTGGCTCCACCGCCCATGGACTGAAGAAGGTGGTACCAGGCCCAGATGGAAGGTACCGACCTCGCTCGACAGAGGGTAATGAAAGACGACACAGCCCAATCCGGGCCTGATGAACTGGGCCAGGGTGATCCTTGGGCCAGACTTGGGGTATGACCGACAGCTTCCGGCTGGGACGAATCCTGGGCATTCCGGTTGGTATCCACTGGGGCGCGCTGTTGATTGCCGCCCTGTTCGCCGTCAGCCTGGCCACGACCGGACTGCTGTCGTTTGCCACTGAGGCATCGCTGACCCTGCGCCTCGGTGTGGCATCAGCCGGCGTCGTTGTCTTCTTCGCCTCGATCTTGGCCCATGAGATCGGTCATGCCCTCGTAGCCCTCAGCCACGGCATCGAAGTCAACGGAATCACCCTCTGGGTCCTTGGAGGGATGGCCCGGCTCGAACGTGAACCGACGACGGCACGCTCGGAGTTCCAGATCGCAGTGGCCGGACCGGCCGTCAGCCTGGCCCTGGGTCTCTTTTTCGGCTCTTTGGCCATGATCGCCTTCAGCGTGAGCTCGAGCCAACTGGCTGTCGTCATCTTGAGTTGGCTCTGCGGTGTCAACGTCATGCTCGGGGTGTTCAACCTCCTGCCCGCCGCCCCACTCGACGGGGGCCGGATCCTGGCCGCAACCCTTTGGCATCGATCGGGCGATCCGAACCGAGCTCGCCTCGTGGCCGGTCGGAGCGGACTCGTCCTCAGCTTGGGCCTTGTCCTGGCCGGCGTCTACCTATTGATCTTCAACAATCCCATAAACGGGGCGACCAACATCGCCATCGGGGCCCTGGTCTACTTCGCCGCCGCCGCCGAGATCTCATCGGCCGCCATCCAGACCCGTTTGGCGGCAACGACGGTCGGAGAGATCCACACCCCCAATCCGGCCGCTGTCGGCGATAGCACGACCATGGGCCAGCTACTGGCGGTGGCCGGCATTGAAGGGACGTCAACGGCCTTTCCTGTGGTGCGGTGGGACCGTCATCCCATCGGCTATGTGGTCCCAGACTGGGTTGGCCATCTTCCAGCCCCCGAGCAGAGCTGGACGACTGTCGGTGGGGTCATGATCAGGCCAGAGGACACCACATCGGCCACCACCTCAGAGCCCATCGCCGATGTGGTCGCCCGGCTCGGACGGGACCGAGCCGTGTTCGTGACAAGTGATCCTCGGACCAGAACACCGGTCGGCACCCTGACCGACGGCCAAATCCGTCCCCTATTGGCCACCCCCACCCTTTGGGGCAACGACCGCCGACCCAAGGCAGAACTACCCCAAACCGGAGCTGCCCCCGCCTCACCCTGAGGCTGCCTTGGGTTAGTGTCCACCACGATGAACGTTCCAAGAACCTCGGCCCAGATGCCTCCCTGGATCAAGCGAGCCATCATCTTCTGGTGGGTGATCCTGGTCGGGTTGTGGGCAGCCCTGGCCACTGCCCGCCAGCTGCGTGGCTTGCTCATCCAACTGGTGGTTGCGCTCTTCTTGTCCTTCGCCATGGAACCGGCCGTCGACCGTCTGGGCCGCTACGGGATCAAGCGAAACGTCGCCACCGCCATCACCATGTCCATCACGGTCCTCTTCTTCATTGGCTTCCTCGTCGCCATGGGTTCGCTGGTCGCAAGTCAGCTTCGCCAGCTGGCTACTGACCTACCGGGCTATGTGACCTCGGCTGAAGAGTGGGCTGAAGTACGGTTCAGTGTCGAGCTGGACAACGCAGACCTGATCCAGCAGCTCTCGGCGGGGGGCAGAGCCAGCGAGTACCTGTCGACCCTGGCCGACAATCTGGTCGGCGTCGGCACCTCGCTGGTCAATGTGATCTTCCAGTTCTTGGCGATCTCGCTGTTCGCGTACTACCTGACTGCTGATGGGCCCCGGTTCCGCAAGGTGATCTGCTCAGTGCTCCCACCGGCCCGCCAACACGAGGTACTGCGGATCTGGGAGCTGGCCATCAACAAGACGGGTGCCTTCATCTCATCCCGCGTCATTCTGGCCATCATCTCCGCCATCTTCCACTGGATCGTTTTTGCCGCACTCGACCTGCCATCAGCGGTAGCGCTTGCCATCTGGGTGGGCTTGATCTCCCAGTTCATTCCCGTCATCGGCATCTACATCGCTGGTGTAGTTCCAGCCCTGATTGCCCTGGGTATCGATCCGACCAAGGCCCTGTGGGTCCTGATTGCCGTCGTCATCTACCAGCAGATCGAGAACTATGGTCTCCAGCCGAGAGTGACAGCTCAAACGCTCGACATGCATCCCGCCGTCGCCTTTGCTGCTGTCCTGGCCGGCACCGCGACCTTCGGTGCCAGCGGTGCTTTGCTGGCGCTTCCCTTCGTGGCGACGGTCCAGGCCTTCATCTCGGCCTACATCGCCCGCCATACCGTCATCGAGAACCCACTTCTAGCCACCAGTGGCCGCTCATCGGTGGCCAGTCCTACCGAGCCGATTGGAGGACCAGATGATCTCGGCCTCGGTGACGACGAGGGCGATCAGCTTCTCGAAACGAAGCGTGACGAAGCGGTCGCTGCGGAACACGATCAGGACACGAGCGGTTAGGGCCCACCATGGATCCGATAACAACCATCGACTTCTACTGGCGCCCGGGATGCCCCTTCTGCTGGCGCCTGGAGCGGGCATTAGACGAGGCAAAAGTTCCCATGACCAAGCACAACATCTGGGACGACCCGAAGGCCGCAGCCTTCGTCCGCTCGGTCGCAAACGGCAACGAGACGGTGCCAACGGTCACCATCGGGAAGCACTCGATGGTGAACCCGAGCCCCCGAAAACTCGCTAAAACCCTGGAAAATGACGCCCCCCACCTTCTTCACCGCTGAAGCCAGCACAGGTTGGAACCATGCCGTGGCCCCGGTACCCCATCGATCTTTATCCAATTCCAAGCAAGGGTGACAATGCCCACGATGGCCCCAGGTGCATCGTCAGCTTGTACGGATGGAGTTGAGAACCAATTGCTGGCGCATTAGGCTCCACTCGCTGGCCTCAGCCAGTAACCCGCCGCATGAGAAAGAAATGGGGACCAAGTGTCATCAGACGACAACGGTCGGAAAGCCCTGCACGCCTATGTGAGCGATGACGCTCACGATCATTGGCACGGTTTCGCTGCCGAACAGGGTGTCAGCGTAAGCGCCATTCTTGAAGCACTAGCTCCTGAGCTGGACTTCGAAGCACCGATCACCCACGAGGAGCTGGGTACCCGGCTCAATACTGTAGTGAAATCAGCACGAAAGATTGATGCGCAGCGTCGGCGTCGCCGTCGTTGAAGCTCACCAGTCAATAGCACCCCCACAGCAAGCGATCACGAAATAGAGACGTTAGCGACACGTAAGAACTACGTAAGCGGCGTCAAAGGTGATCGAGCGGTAAGCGAGAAAGACGCTCATTGAACGATAGCCCTCGGCTCATCGTGGGAGCGTGCGTCAGCCTGCCGCTGAAGCGACGAATGCGTAGCAACCCATCTGGCGTTGCTCGCTGGGAGCCGCATTCCCTCACCGGAATGCGGCTCCGTCGTTAACTCGATACAGGCGACACAGGCCGATCGGAGCCCTACACCTCGGCTGAAGCAGCTCGGACGGAGTGATTCCCGGTCGGAGTCAACCCATCATCGAGCACCTGCACTCGGGTCGATCCCGACTACAGGACACCCTCCCGGCGCCGATCCTCACCCTGGCTGCGTCCCCGACGCGGGCGAATCGGTGAAAAGGGTACGGATTGCCACCAATTCGCCGCCAGTCTTGGCCATCATCGTGGTGTCAGTCGTTTGGGCAACCGGGCGGCAGGAGGCGGACGAACACCTGTTCCCTAGACTAGGTTCGATCTACTCCGGTCCCCGCTCGATTGTTCGGTTCGGACGAGGGCATCCCGGGAAGAGAGAGAACTGATGGCGTCACAACGCGAGCTCCTGCCGTTCGCTCGAGAGATCATGGATGTCCCAGTCGACAGTGAGCTCAGCGAGTCATTCCTGGCCTACTCGCTCTCGGTCATCACATCACGGGCCATCCCGGACGTCCGCGATGGCCTCAAGCCCGTGCAGCGCCGAATCTTGTACTCGATGCGGGAGATGGGCCTTCGTCCCGATCGACCCCACCGCAAGTGCGCCCACGTCGTTGGCGACGTCATGGCCAAATATCATCCCCACGGCGACAGCGCCATCTACGACACCCTCGTTCGCCTCGGCCAGGATTTTTCCCGCCCCGTCACCCTGATCGATCCCCAGGGCAACTTCGGCAGTCTCGACGATCCTCCCGCTGCCTACCGCTATACCGAATGTCGGCTCACGCCGGCTGCCCTGGACCTACTGGCTGAGATCGATGAGGGAACAGTCGAGTGGCGGCCCACCTACGACGGTGAAACCGAGGAGCCGGCCTACCTTCCAGGCCTACTACCGAATCTCCTGGTCAACGGGACCTCGGGCATCGCCGTCGGCATGGCAACCAACATGGCCACCCACAACCTGGTGGAGATCTTCGAAGCCATCAAACTGGTCATGCGCAAGCGGCGACCCAAGCCCACCATCGATGAGCTGTTGGCCCTCGTCCCCGGCCCCGACTTCCCATCGGGTGGGATCGTGGTCGACGATGGGATCCGCGAAGCCTACGAAAGCGGTCGGGGCACGATCCGGATCAGGGCCCGGGCCGAGATCGTCAACGTGACGCGAGCCCGCAAGGGCATCGAGATCACCGAGCTTCCCTATCTCGTCGGCCCCGAACGGGTGGTAGCCAAGGTCAAGGAACTGGTCAACAACGGCAAACTCGACGGGATCACCGATGTCAAGAATCTGAGCGACCGCAAGTCGGGCCTTCGACTAGTCGTAGAGTGCAAGTCGACGGTCAATCCCGACTACCTACTTGAGCGCCTCTTTCGCCTAACTCCGCTCGAAGAGACCTTCGGCATAAACAATGTGGTCCTGGTCGACGGGGTCCCGACCACGCTCGGGCTCTATGACCTGTGTCGTCACTACATCGAGCACCGCCTCGACGTAGTGGTGCGACGGACCGAGTACCGCCTCCGGGAGGCCGAGAAGCGGCTCCATTTGGTCGAGGGCCTGCTCATCGCCATCGACAACATCGACGAGGTGGTGGCCATCATTCGCTCTTCAGCTGACACCTCTGAAGCTCGCCAACGACTGATGGAGCGGCTCGAGTTGAGCCAGATCCAGGCCGACTATGTGCTGGAACTGCGCCTGCGGCGACTGACCGCCCTCGCCTATGACGAGCTGGTCGAAGAGAAGCAGGAACTGCTTGAGCGGATCAAGGAGCTGAAGAAGATCCTGGGTTCCGAGCAACGCCAGCGGACCATTGTCATCAACGAGCTGGGGGAGATCGTCGACAAGTACGGCCGGGAGCGGCGGACGACCATCGTCGGCAGGGACGCCATCCCCGATCTGACCGAGCTTGCGGCCGCAGTCATGACCGACACTCCCGATGAGCCCTGCGTCATCAGCCTCAGCGCCAGTGGCCTGGTGGGACGTGAACCTCAGGGGACAGCCAGGAGCTACTCCCCATCCCGTCATGACGTCTTGAGGTCGGTGGTGCTGACCACCCTGCAGACTCCCGTGATGGCCATTACCTCCACCGGCAAGTTGCTTCGAGCAACGGCGGCCGACCTCCCTGAGGTCGGGGGGCGGAGCCGGGGCAAGACGGCGACCGAGGTGTTCTCGGCCGACCGAGGCGACAGCATCATCACCATCATCGGCGCCGGAG
The DNA here is from genome assembly GCA_024227975.1 of Actinomycetes bacterium. The sequence goes on along the minus strand of JAAETV010000214.1, from coordinate 20,551 downwards.
CCGGCGCCATGGCCAGTGGAGATGGCCTCCTGGTCGTGACGACCATGGGCATCGTCAAACGGGTGGAGCACAAGGTCTTGGAGGAGCTGAAGGCGGGCAAGACCGTCATCAACCTGGCCAAGACCGATCGGGTGATCGCCATCTTGGAGGTCTCCCCCAATGACGACATCGTCCTGATCTCCTCCGACGCCCAGGCCCTGCAGACCCCGGTGTCGGCCATCAGCATCCAGGGACCCGCAGCCAAGGGAGTGGCCGGGATGGGGGTGAAGGGCACCGCTCGGGTGGTCGGTGCAGGCGTTGCTGGCACCAACGCCATCATGGTGACCGTGACTGACCGGGGAACAGCCAAGGTCACCAGCGTCGACGAAATACCAGTGAAGGGACGGGGTGGCACCGGGGTCAGGCTGACCAAGTTCAAAGACGAGCGGCGCATCGACTACGCCTGGGTCGGGATCAGTGATCGGGCTATGTGCGTCATGGCCCAGGCCGGATCATCGACCAAGCCCGACAACGTCCCCCAGCCGCTTAGCTTGCGACCGAGCCGCCGGGACGGGGCCAGCTCACCGACAGCGGTCCGGATTCTCGACGTCGGCCCCCTGAGGTGGTGAGCTGATGACCTCGACCCCGGCCAAGAAGAGGGCCAAGTCAACAACACAGAGGAAGGCAGCGAAGGTGACATCCAAGAGCCGCAAGGCATCGACCAGCAGCAACTACGATGCCTCGAAGATTCAGATCCTGGAGGGTCTGGAGGCGGTACGCAAGCGCCCCGGCATGTATATCGGGGGCACGGGGTCAGAGGGTCTTCACCATCTCGTATGGGAGATCATCGACAACTCCGTCGACGAGGCGGCCGCCGGTTTCGCCAGCCATGTCGACATTGTGCTCAACAAGGACGGCTCGATCGAGGTGTCGGACAATGGTCGCGGTATCCCGATCGACCGCAAGGCCGACGGTCGGACCGGGCTCGAAGTGGTGTTCACCGAGCTCCATGCCGGCGGCAAGTTCGGGTCGGGGGCCTACCTTTCCTCCGGTGGTCTCCATGGGGTAGGAGCCTCGGTGGTCAATGCCCTATCGACCAAACTGGTGGCCGAGGTCGACCGAGACGGTGCTGTCTGGCGGCTGGTGTTCCTGGACCGCGAGCCCGGCAACTACCTATCGTCTGGCAAGTTCAAACCGTCGTCGAAGCTGGCCAAGGTCAAGAAGATCCCGGCCAAGCGCACCGGAACCAGGGTCAGGTTCTGGCCTGATCTCGATGTATTCGATGCCGAGGCCCGCCTCGATTACGAACTGATCCGCGACCATGTCGCTCGAGTCTGCTTCCTGGTTCCGGGGTTGCAGGTCAAACTCCACGACAAGCGTCGGTCTGGGTCCGAAGCCGAGACATTCGTAGCGAACGGCGGATTGGCTGACTACGTGAGCTACCTATCGATCGGGGAGCCAGTCACCGACATCGTCACCATCCACGATGAAACGACATTCGAGGAGAAGGTCCCGATCGACGGCAAGGTCACCGCCGTCACCCGCCCTTGCACGATTGATATCGCCGCCCGCTGGGTCAAGGGCTACGACACGACCATCGTCAGCTTCGTCAATACGATCCCTACCAGGGACGGCGGCACCCATGTCGCGGGGTTCGAGCGGGCCCTGTCTTGGGTGGCAAACGAAGACCTGCTGGCCGATGTAAAAAAGCTGAAGAAGCTGGCCAAGCAGGGCAAGGATCGGGCCGTCCCCAATGACATCCAGGAAGGGCTGGTGGCAGCGGTCAAGGTCACCTTCCCCGAGCCCCAGTTCAAGGGACAGACCAAGCAGGAGCTTGGGACCCCAGCCATCCAGACCCTCGTCTATGACACAGTGAAATCGGGGATGGGCGATTGGGTGGCCGGCGGGGGCAAGAAGTCGCAGATCAACGCCCTGCGGGAGAAAATCGCCCAGGCTGTCCTGACCCGGGTGGCGACCAAGCAGCAACTCGACGCCCGCCGCAAGGCAGCCAACCTGTCCTCGGGCAGCATGCCAGACAAACTGGCCGACTGCCGGGTCCACGGTGCTGATTCGGAGCTACTCATCGTGGAGGGCAACTCGGCGGCGGGGCCAGCCAAACAGGGCCGTGATTCATCGACCATGGCCGTACTCCCTTTGAGGGGCAAGGTGGTCAACGCCGGTAAGGCAACCCTGAAACAGGTCATCGAGAACACCGAAGCCCAGGCCCTGATCACGGCCATCGGGGCTGGATCGGGACGTGACTTCGACATCTCGGCCAGCCGCTACGGCCGCATCATCATCTTGTGCGATGCCGATGTCGACGGCAGCCATATCCGCTGCCTGCTACTGACTCTGATCTATCACCACATGCGGCCCCTACTCGAACACGGTCACGTCTACGCAGCTCAGCCTCCCCTGTTCGCAGCCAAGCACCGAGGAGAGATGGTCTACGCCTTCGACGATGCAGAGCGAGCCAAGCTCAGCGACGAGTTGAATCTCGGGCTGGAGAAGTGGAAGCGATTCAAGGGCTTGGGTGAGATGAACGTCGAAGAGCTAGCCGAGACCACCCTCAACCGTGAGACCAGGGTCCTGAAGCGGATGACGATGACCGATGGCGAGGAGGCGGTGAAGGCAGCCAAGCTGTTCTCGGTCCTCATGGGCAACGATGTCGCCACCCGCCGTGCCTACATCATTCGCAACTCTGGCCTCATCGACACCAATCTGTTGGATATCTGATCTCGTCCCCCGATACCGCCCTATTCAGGTGCGATCCGCCAAAGTGGCTCAACGACCCTAGGAGCAGGCGTTGTGATGTCTGTGATGGCAAGGGGCGCATCGGAGCTCGGTCTCGGCCGTGACGGTGTGGTTGGTTTGGCCGTAGTCAGGGTGGTGGTGATAGTTGAGGAGGTCGCTGCGACCACAGTCAACGCAGGTGTGGCTGTCTCTCTCGTTGATGACACGCTTCTGCCGGGTGGTCGGGTGCCGCCGCCGGTTTGATGCATCGACCGGTTTGCCATTGGCATCGTGGATGAGAGCCCGGATGAAGGACTTGGGGGCGATTCGTTCAACGACAGTGTCAGCGATAGGGGTTCCATCGGCCAGGGTTGCCCCATCCGCCCTGACGTGGACGACAACTTCGGTGTCAACGGCACCGGCACCTTCGCTGAGGACCTCGTTGAAGGCATCGGCATGCTGTTGAGCCGCCGTCGGCCAGGATTCACTGGTCGCAGGCCTGGGTTTGGGTCGCATGACGATCTTGGCCAGGAGGGAGATGAGGGTGGCAGCGATGAGGGGCTCGAGCCGCAGAGTGAAACGGATCATGCCATCGGCTTCGGTCCGCCAGGTCACAGACCGGCGGGAGTGTTGATGGTCTTCGAACTCCTTGGGAGACATCCTCGCCTTGAGCCACAGCGCCAGAGATCGGCGGAGCTCACCAGCGGGAACGCCACTGGCGAGGTCGACGAGCTCGGCTTCATTGTCGGGGGTTGCGAGTCTGGTCAGCGTCCGCACCTTGGAGTATGAGATGGCCCCGGTCGCGAACGCGTCCGCGGTGACTGGAAGGCAACGGAGTTTGCGGCCGATCCGGATCCACTCCCTGGCGGTACAGACCTCGACGTCGGCAGTCTCGGCCAGCCAGTGAGCAGGGGTCGGTTTCCCTGCGAGGATCCATTCATCGGAATCAGCAAAGACCGCAGACGTAACCACCAACTGGTGTTGACTCTGGGCCCAGACCCGACTGATCTCTTGGAGCTGCAATGACAGCGGACACATGCTCGGATCATGGGGGCCGACTTGCGAGTCGGCTGATGACGGTTGGGTATTGGGCATCGGATGCCTCCAACAGGTGTTTCGAAGATGCTGTTGAAAGGGGAAGCCTTGGTCGAGCAAGAGCTCGACAAGACCGTAGCCAGGCCTTGTGACATCACCGAGCAATCTCCTGTGACCGACACCTAACGGGTCCGGACAACCACCCTCCGTGATATACACGCGTCCGCGAGCACCGCCTGGCCCGCAACCCCATGCACCACCAGCAACAAGCCGACGCCGGCTCCGGTCTCTGAGAGGTAGCGGACACAGGCCGGGACCGGCTACAGCTCCAGCAAAGTTGGAAGGGGTTCGGCGTGGATCAGACCAAGATGCTGGACAGCTCGGGTCATGGCCACGTAGAGGTGTCGCAACCCGGAGTCGGTGGCCGCTATCTCACCCGGCTCAACGACCACCACCGCGTCGAACTCCAACCCTTTGACGGTAGGCGGATCGACCAGGGCAACTGCTTCATGACCTGGCAGGCCGGCTCCTCCAACCCGGTCAGAGGGCAATCCGGCCGCCTGTAGCGCTGCCGCTAGTCCATCGAGGCGGTGCTCCAGCGCCACAACGGCCACGCTCGCTGTCCGCTGGTACAGAGCCTTGACTTCGGCCGCCACGGTCGCCTCGATATCGCCGGCTTCGACCCGAACCACGAGTGGCGGGTCACCACCTTGGCGGACCGATTGTGCCGGGGTGACCTCCGGAGCAGCCTCAGTCAAGAGCCGATTGGCTATGTCGAGGATGGCGGCTGGAACCCGGTATCCGACCGTGAGCTCGGCCTGGCGCACCGTCACCGCCCGCTTGGAAGATGACGTCTCGGCCAGATGGTCGGTCATGGCTGCCAGAGCTGCCCGCCAGGAACCAACGGCGTGGGGGCTGGTGGCCTGGGCCAGGTCGCCTAACACAGTCATCGAGCCCCCGGCCGCTCGCCGGGCCAGCATCCGTAGCGCCATCGGTGACAGATCTTGGGCCTCATCGACCACCACGTGGCCATAGGTTGCCGGAACTCCCGCACACAACCACTGGGCCTCGTCAAGCAAGGGCAGGTCGCCGACAGTCCAGACCTCATCGGCCGGCTTCTTGGTCGATGGCCGCTTCAGCTTCTTCTGCTCCTCTGCGCTGAGTATCCCGGTCGCCGCCTCGATCAGCCATTTGGGTGAGCGGTACAGGCTCCGCACGAGGTTCACGGGGCTCACAGTCGGCCACATCTTGTCGACGGCGGCCTTGAACCCAGCGTCACCTCGCACCGTCGAGCTGAACAAGGGCTCACCGGCGGGATCGACGCCAGGTCGCTCGCAGTGACGCCTCCATCCCTCCTGGATCAGCAACCGGCGGAATACATCTCGACCGTCGTTGACTGGCAGGCGCCGACTCAACACCGTCTTCTGGAGCTGTTCCACCTCGTCGAGGGAGAGCCGGACGACCACCAGTCCCGCCCTCAGCTCGAGCTCTTGCGCTTTCAACTGGGCCCGGACGACATTGTGAACGATCGACGCCATCTCGATGCGCCCCTTGAGGCGGGCTAGCTCGTCATCGTCTTGGCCCCGTACCCGGTAGCGAGAGGCAACCAGGCCGCTCAGGGTGGCTTGGGTAACCGCTGTCTCCCCCAACGAGGGCAGGACCTCGGCGATGTAGCGGAGGAACAGGGGGTTTGGTCCGACGACCAACACCTTTGACTCAGCCAGGGCATGACGGTGTTCGAACAACAAGAAGGCGGCGCGGTGCAGCCCGACAGCAGTCTTGCCCGTCCCTGGTCCTCCCTGCACCACCAGGAGCTCGTCGAGAGGTGCCCTGATGATAAGGTCCTGCTCAGCGGCGATAGTGGCGACGATGTCGCTCATCTGGCCATGGCGCGAACGCCCTAGCTCAGCCAGTAGGGGGTCGGGCAGCCCACCATGGCTGCCACTCTCCGGATCGGTCAGGTCCTCGTCGAGCAAGGCCTCGATCCGTCGATCCTCGACGACGAACCGGCGTCGGAAGACCAGACCGCACGGATCGATCCCGGTGGCCCGATAGAAGGCAGCGGATACCGGGGCCCTCCAGTCGACCACCACCGGGCTGGCCTTGTCATCCTCCACGTGACGACGTCCGATGTACCAGCGGTTGCGATCGTCAGTATCGATGCGACCGAAGCACAAGGGCCCACTCCCCTCCCGCAGCGCAACTTCACGTCGGTTGAGGTGGTACTGGGCAATCCTGGCGTCGACAGTGTCCTCATCGCGAACGGCCCTATCACTAATGGCCCGCACCTCAGCAGCCCGTCGCTGCATGGTGGTCAAGTGGCCGTAGGCCTCGTCGAGCCATTGTTGTTCATCGTCGAGGGTCAGGTCCTGGCCGTTCATGCCCAGACCCTCGTGATCCCGATCATCACGACAGTGACGCCTCCGCCGGCTCAGAGTTGCCAGGCTCCACCGGACCGGACAGGTCCCGGTAGATGAGGACGAACCCAACCGTCCAGATCACCATCACCGCCCCGTAGGCCAGACCGTTGAACAACTGCTGGATGGCAAAGACGGCCGGGTTGTCGCCGAGCACGTCGACCAAAGGGATCTCACCCGCCCCCAGATCAATGGGCGCGGTCCCTGCCCCGCCCCCAATGGCAACAAAGGGGGTAGCCACAATCTGTAGCATCAGGACCAGGGACAGGCCGAACATGGACAGAAGCGCCATCCGCCCTACCAAGGGCCAGAAGTAGGGCCGGGTCAGGGCCAAACTCGTCCTCAAACACCCGACGTTGTTCGGGGCGAGGGCGGCGGTGATGTTCGTAAGCGAGAACCGTACACACACCACGACGGTCCCGATCAACCACAAGGGGAGCATGAGCAACGCGGAGATGGGCACCAACGAGGCGCTGATCATCATGATCCAGAACAGGACGAACAGTACGCCAGCCAAGAGGGCCGACAGACCAAGTGCTTTGGGAATGCGCCTCGATGCCCCCCGCATCGAGACCGACCACTCCTCGGGGACTTCGTCGAGGATGGCGTTGGCCTGTCGGGCCGCCGCCACCAGCAGCACCACGAAGGCCGCCGCCAGCAGAAGCAAGCTCAGACCGACGAATGAGTACAACACCACACTGGCCTCGGGGTTGGTGAAGGTCAGCTGATTGTTCTCAGGATCGGAGATCATGACTCCGGTGCGAAAGGCAAGCCATGCGCTGTGACCGTTGAGGAGGGCGGTCGGCACGATCAGACATACCACCAGGGGAAAGAAGTGACCGAGCCGACTGGTGACGGTTCGGATCAGCGTGCTGAACCACTCTCCGAGCGGAGTCAGCCCCTCACCTCGGGCGTCGGGGTGGTCGCTCCGTTTCTCGGTCCAGGTCGTCCCGTCCCACCAACGAAAGCCTCGGCCCCCGCTCTGGGGGTCGTGGTACCAGCCCGGAGGGGGTTGGTGGGGAGATGGGGGGGGCGGCTCGCTCATGAGGCCTTCTCCGCCCGATCTGTGCAGACCTCAACCAGGACCCCATAATGATCGGATCCGATCTGCCCATCACGAGGCTCCACGCCCACGAGGCGGGCTGACAAGGGGTTGCCGAGAGGCTTCGGCCGAGGCCAGGCCACGAATACATAGTCGAGGCGGCGACGGGGCCAGATGGCCTCCGCCGAATGAGGATTGTCACGCGACCATGTATGACCGGGTCCATTGCCGACTGTGGCCCAGGAGTCGGTGAACACGAGCCCATCGACATAGGGCTGGCTGAGCCCGGTCAAGCGGCGGATCTCGTCTGAGTCGGGAACAGCATTGAGGTCACCCCCAACGATGACGGGGGGATCGACCTCGACATCCCCCCGATACTTGGCGGCCAGCTCCGCCACCTCGCCGAGTTGGCGTTGGCGGAGAGCGCTCAGGTCGTATTGCCAGGCCAGATGGGTCACGATCACCACCCACGGACCGGACGGGGCCTCGATCCTGACGGCCAGGGCGGTGCGATGCGATGGCTGATCATCGAGCCCAGATAGCGAGATCTGCTCCAGCTCCTCGACCGGCCAGCGGCTGAGGACGGCGTTGCCAAACCGATGAGGCTCGCCTCCAGGACGCCGGGTCCTGGCCACCTGGTAGCCCAGGCCTGAGCTCAGGATCTCGGCTTGGTCTTGGTCTTCGTCTGCCCACACCTCCTGGAGGAGCGCGACATCAGGATCGACGGCTAATAGCTCGCCGAGGATGGCTGGTTGACGGTCCTGCCAGGGACCGAACTGCCACCACAGGTTCCAGGTGAGTAGGCGCATGGGCTAGCCAAGGCTACTGGGCTCAGTACTGGGTCAGGGCTGACCCAGTACTGGTCAGTGGTGAGATCAGGATCCAAGATGATCAGGACATGAATACCTGGTCACGGTGTCTGATCTGACACGAAGAGCGGAAGACATCAGTGGTCGAACCGCATCAAGTGCCATTCGTCACCATGGATTGACCGATCGCTCAGCTTCAGGCAATCTTTTCATACCCACCTGAGTAGCCGGAGAACGGATGGACACGGAGTTTGCCATACATCCCGAAACCGACGCGAGTTGGACGGACCAGGCGATCTGCAGAGGCTTGACTCACGTCTTCTTCGGTCCCGCCGCTGAGCGTCCAGAGCGACGGGTCGAACGAGAGGCGATCGCCGCAAGCTATTGCATTGCCTGCCCGGTGATGATGGAGTGCCGGGTGACAGCCCGCCTCAACCGCGAACACGGGTTCTGGGGCTGCGAGAACGATGAGGAGAGAGCGGGTGCTGGCTTCGCCCCCCGCTCCCCTAGCCGACGGGCCGTCATCAAAGCCCGTGACGGAGCCCGACAAAGTCCCTGCTGAGGCCACGGCCGAGCTGACGTCCTGATCGGAGCCTGGGCAGAACAGCCGTTTCTCGTCATGCCCTTTTGTGACCCTGAGGGGCAAGACGAAATGACGCCGTTCCTGCCCCAGCAGACCATGCGTCGCGGTTGAGACTGGCAGAGTCTCCCGCCACACTCAGGCCCTGTTGGGTATCCGACCAGCTAGTACGAGCAGGGACGTTGTCACGTGGACAACAGCCTCTCGTTCAAGGCTGAGCGCTTCCAACGATGCGTCGAGCAGCAGATCATCCATGTCTGGCCCGCCAGGCCTGGCGATCCCACCAAGCTCGCGACCGATGATGCTGGCGATGTTGACAACATGGGCGGCCGGCCACTCGGTCCGGTCGGGGGCGTGATGAAACCGGATCGGCTCGGTAATCGAAGCCGGAAGGTTCCACATCTCCAGCAGCACTGCCCCCATCTCGGCATGATCGACATCGATCAGCTCCCGCTCAGCAGCATCGGAGGAACCGTTGACCATGATCGCCGAATGGAATTGCGATGGTTCCAAGATGTCGTTGAGGATGATCTTGCCCATGTGGTGCAGTAAGGCCGAGGCAACAACTTCAGGACCGATCCCGTCCCTACCCATCCCGTAGATGGCCTCTGCAACATAGGAAGAGAGGATGGAGTGGTCCCACAGCCCGCCCGGTCCGAGCTGGTAGGCCTCGAGCGACCGCTGAGCGGTCGGACCAAGCATCGAACCAGCAGCGACGGCCAGGACGCGGGCGAGACCCAGCCTGGTTGCAGCCGCCTGGATCGAACTGATGCCAGCCACCGGAGCTGACGCTGCTGAGTTCGCCTCCTTCAACAGTGCTGCCACGAGAGGCGGGTCTAGACGGAGCTCCTTGGCCACGTCCTCGATCGAGCAGTCAGGATCGACCATGACGGCAGCCAGACGGCAGACCGTGGCCTGCATCGGTCGCATAGCTGCAGCTCGATCGAGCAGCCGGCCGTGGAACAGCAACTGCCTTGCCGTGTCCGTTAGGTCGAGTCCGTCGATTCCTGGCCCACTGTCGAGTCGGATGTCGTCGCCGCCAACATCGGATCTTTCGGTCACAGTTTCTCTCACTCCGGCCCCTCGTGGACCTCTGTTTAGACTCGGACTGCGGATTGGTCTCATTGGATGCTTCGGCACCAAGGCCATGGACTTGAGCGCACCAAAAACCACGTTCGGCAATTCAATACTGAACAAACGAGCCCATAGGAGCAGATCCGAGTCAGGATCTCATAGAGAATCACCGATGGGCGACAGAGAGGTCAGATGCCGTACACAGGTTGAGTATTGGCCTGGCGCCAGGTCCTGATCTCCTCACCCATTGGCGTCGATGGGGGGCTCGAAGTGAACGGCCACAATTCGGCCGCGATCCGCTGCCAATTGGCCGTCGCCTCCAGCTGGGCGAACAGTCCCATCAGACCAAGTGTGATCCGCTGAACGACTACGAACGAGGGCGGCACGTTCAGGTGTTTCATGAGCTCCCCGTACGGTCCGGAGGTATCGAAGAGATGCTGAACGCCACCGGCAGCGTAGTCAGCGTCGATCGTGACGGGGCCATCCGTCATCACATATCGGTAGTAGTAGCTGAAGTAGTTCTCGACGAGGTCATCATCAAATGGGGCCTCACGACCGAGGATCCCGGCCCCCTCGACTATGCGACGAAAGGCGACAGCATCGCGTTTGACGACCATTTCGCGAATCAACTCCTCAAAAAGTACGGTCTCAGCTGGATCGAATCGCTTCACCAGGCCGAAATCGAGGAAGGTGACGCGTCCTCCAGAGTTGAATAGATAGTTCCCAGGGTGTGGGTCGCCATTGAACGCATGAAGGCGATATATCGCACCGAAAGAGAACCGAAAGAGGGTCTCAGCAGCGAGGTTCCGCTCTTCCTCGCTCCAGGCCACCACCTCGTCGAAGCGAGATCCAACGGCCAGGTCGCTGGTGAGGATCCGCCCTGTCGAGAACTCATCAATGATGCTGGGGACCGAGATATAGGGGTGACCATCGAAATAGTGGTGGAAGAGACGCTGGTTGTCGGCCTCGATCTCATAGTCGAGCTCTTCGAGCAGGCGACTCCTGATCTCGTCGACGATGGGGTCAGGATCGACTCCGGGAAACAGTGATGCCAGCACACCGAACAGCCACCCGGCATTGCGCAGATCAGCGGCAACTGCTTCGGCCACTCCCGGATACTGGACCTTGACCGCAACCGCCCGCCCGTCATGGGTGACGGCCCTATGGACCTGTCCGATCGAGGCCGAGGCGATCGGGCGCTCATCCCACCGGTCAAACAGCTCGTCGGGAGTGGCGCCGAGCTCAGCCCGCACCTGCTCTGCCGCCAACTCGGGGGCCATTGGTGGAGCGTCATGCTGGAGGGAGGCCATTGTCTGGCGGACGTGATCGGGGAGCCCTGTGTCCAGGTAGCTGGCCATCTGGCCGATCTTCATCATGGCGCCCTTCATGTTCCCCAGCTCGGCTGTCACTTCCTCTGCCGTTCGGATCTGGAAGGCAGTGTCGAGTCCTTGGGCCCGCTCGACAGAGGCAAACGTGATGCGAGCCCGATGGAGCGCATAGCGGCGACTACTGCGAAGCCCGAGGCGAGCCAGTCGCAGGTTCCTGGCCCAGGTCCGGTGGCTGTTGACCGGGCGCCCCGGCGCCCGGCGAGATCTGACTGAGGCACTGCTTCTGATCGAGCGGCTGGCCAACCGAACTCCGGTCAGGGCCAATGCGATTGCAGCCAGGGTGACAACGAGCATGCTCTTGGGGCGCACCAAACCAAGGTTACGCGACCAACCTGACCATCGGACCAGTGCGGAGGCCGTTGGCCGATTAGCCTGTCGAGGGTGACCGATGGCACCGCCACCAACCGCCGGGTGCGGCCTCTGACCAGAGACGAGATGGCCGCCTACGACCTGATCCCAGCCGAGCTTGCGTCGCGGGTCCGGGTCATTCGGGCCCCCATTCCTGGCCCCTACCAAGGGGTGGCTCTGGGACGCCTCGTTTTCATCGGCCGCGACATCGCAACCGACGGATCCAGCACACTGTTGGCTCATGAGCTGGTCCACGTCAGGCAGTGGTCAGAGCTGGGTGTGATCGGGTTCGGGGTGAGGTATCTGTCCCAGTTCGTTACTGGCCTGGCCAAGACTCGCCGCTGGAGCGCCGCCTATCGCCAGATCGATATCGAGCGTGAGGCCCGATCGTCAGCCGAGGAGTGGCGGCTGAGACGCAATACGCAGCGCCCGCCGGACTGAACTGGCCCCGTCGCACCCCCCTGACCAGGAGTTTCGTCTACATCCGGGAAGCTTCATGTATGCCGGCTGGCGCTTCATGACGGTCTCAATACAATGGCCGCCATGAAGCTGGTTGAAAGGGACCCGGGTCGCAGCCGGGTCGCCAGACTTCTCAGGCGAACATCACTCATCATCGACACCGATCTCATCGACGAGCTCTCGGAGCGCTCGTTCGATGAGGCCGTCGACCAGGTCCTCACTGACCAGGGCGATGCAGGAAGACCGCCCCGAGAAGGAAGAGACGAGATCATCAGCTGGTGGGTCGATCGGATGATCAGCCCATCCAGTGGCCTCTACGAACGCATGGTGTGGTTCTGGCACACCCATCTCACCACGAGCCATACGGGGGTATCGTCAGACGTCCTGGTCAGTCGCCAACTCGAGTTGTTGCGAATCCATGCCCTTGGCAACTTCCGCGACCTGCTCCAGGCCTTCGTCGTGGACGGGGCCCTGCTCCAGTATCTCGATGGCGACGGCTCGGAGGCGTCGAATCCCAACGAGAATCTGGCTCGGGAGCTGATGGAGTTGTTCACCGTAGGTCTCGGCAACCATTCCGAAGACGACGTGCGCACCGCAGCCAGGGCCCTGGCTGGTTGGGTGGTGGACCGTGATACGAACGAGGTGCGTTTCGAGCGGGAAAGATCGTTCATCGCCCCTCTCCTGTTCCGGGGCAAGCAGGCGAACTTCGACACCGCCATGATTGTCGACCACCTCTGTGATGATGTTGCTACCGCCGCCTACGTCTCGAACAAGCTGTGGCACTATCTGGCCGGAGGCTGGCTCGACAGTGATACCGCGGTCGCGCTGGGTCGCTGGTGGCAGAGCCACAACCTGGAGATCCGACCCCTGGTGGAGGCGATCGTGACCCACCCCCAGTTCGAGCACACTTACTACTCGAGGCCCCGAACCGGCCTCGAGTTCTATACCGCCCTGGCTAGCGTGGTCGGCGTCCAGCTCGAACAACCCGGCCCCTTGCGACGCCTCGGCCAGGTCCCCTACGAACCCCCGAACGTTGCCGGCTGGCCGACCGACAATCGCTGGCTCGAACCAGGGTCCATGCTGAACCGGGGCTCGCTGGTGTTCGGGTTCGGGTTCGGCGACCTCTACGAGCCGATGCCGGGAACCATCGACCATGTACTCGACCGCTGCGGCCTTTTCTCGGTCACTCAGGACACCTTGGATGCCTTGAATCGGGTTGGCATCGGCCGTGACCTTGGCGAAGAGGGGCGCGCTCAGATTCGCTGGCGTCTCGCCCTCAGCAGTCCAGAGTTCCAGCTGATATGAGCGGCCCACAGGATGACGACCTCGATCACCACTACGACGATGACGGCGAAGAGGACGACGTTCGTTTCCTCGATCGTCGTCGCTTCCTCCAGGTATTGGTGGCCGGAGGGGCAACCGCCGCTGGTGGGGCCGTCATCTACTCAGGCCGAGACAAGACAGTTGAAGTAGCCCCTACGCTCGAGCAACCAAGCACCCAGGTCGGCGTTGTCACCAGACCCAATGTCGCTCCCGAGACCGCGGGTCAGCTCCTGGCCGGGGCAGTCGACAACCGGGTCCTGGTGCTGATCGAGCTGGCTGGCGGCAACGATGGCCTCTCCACCGTCGTTCCCTACAACCGCGGTACGTACTACGACCTGCGACCCAACATCGCCATCGCGCCCGAAGAGGTCCTCCCCGTCGACACCGAGGTCGGCCTCAACCCGAACCTGACCCGCCTCCATCAGCGGGGCCTTGCCCTCGTCGAAGGAGTTGGGCCCGTCGATGGCACCCTGTCCCATTTCGAGATGGTCCAACGCTGGGACGCAGGCGACATCGACGGCACCAACGGTCTTCGCAGCGGCTTCCTGGCCCGCCTGTCGGACACGGTGAACAACGGGTCCCCCCTCGTTGGGCTCTCGGTTGGTGGCAACACCCCCCGATTCGCCAACTCCTCGGCCTCGACCTTGGCCTTGGACAATCTGAATGCCCTCCAGTACCTGGTTGGCGGCGATGATGAGCTCCTGTTGGGCTACCACGACAGCCTCCGGTCGTTCAGCCTCGATGAGTCGACGATGGCCGGTGTTGTCGGGTCGTCCTGGCTCCAGCTCCTGGAATTGGGAGCCACCCTCAACTCCCAGTTCGAGCGGGAGAACGACGAGACCAACCCGATGTTCACCGACGGGGGCCGTCTCGGAGGCCAGCTCAGCCTGGCCGCCGACCTGATCGCAGCCGATGTCGGGGTGAGGCTGGTACATGCATCCATCGGGGGCTTCGACACCCACGAGAACCACCTGAATCGTCATAGCCAGCTGATGGCCCAACTCGATGCTTCGATCGCCGGCTTCCTCCAACAGATGGAAGTGGACGGGGCCGCCGACCGGGTCCTGGTCGCAACGACCAGCGAGTTCGGGCGCCGGGTGGCCGAGAACGATCGGGGCACCGATCATGGTGCTGGGTCAGTGATGATGGTGGCCGGGCCGATCAGTCCCGGACGATATGGGGTGCCGTCACCCATCGATGGGCTCGACGACAACGGCAACCTCACTACCGAGGTTCCCTTCGACGCCTATCTCGCGACCCTGGCCCAGGGCTGGCTCGGTATCGAGGCGAGCTCGGTCCTCCCCGGCCAACCCGAGATCCTGCCCCTCTTCTAGTCAGCCTTGGGCCTCGACCCGGTGCCCACCATCAGGCACCGGGTCGTACTCTGGCGAAGCGCTCGGTTCAGTGAACTTGCCTGCCGCTCAATCGCGAGGCTCGCGGCCGGGCTGGCCGAGGAAGGCGGGGGCACTCGACCCACAGGTGGCGCCGGGCACGTTCTCCGGGGTGACAACCAGCACACCCTCATAGACATGATCGGCGACCGCTGCTTCACAGACGAACGACTCGCCGATGCGGATCCCGGTCTTGCCGAACAGCTCCTGGTGGCAGGGGAAGGCATAGCCGCCGGTGACGTCCTCGTTGAGAACCTCGAGCCCCCAGGTGTCGCCGGCCACCATGGCCACCTTCTTGTCCTGGAAGTAGCGGGCCTCGGCCAGATAGATACCTGGCTCCTCGGCCAAGTATGCGACTTGGTCGTCGGCATCACCGTGGGCCAGGTGGGTCCATCCGGTTCGGAGAATGGGTACATCGCCGGCCCCGATCGGCTTACGAATCCGCTGACGACGCATGGCGTTCTGGATGTCGGCACACGTGATCCGGTAGTTGCCGTTCAACATGGCATTGCCCCGGTCATCGAAGGAGTAGGTATCGGTGGCGTCGGATGCCATCTTCAAGCCCAAGATGTCCAGGATCACGCCCCTGGTCACCAGCGGCCCCATCGTCTCGTTGCCGAGATGGGTCAGCCCGGTCGGGCTGATCAGGTCGGCGGCGTAGTTGTCGTTGTAGAACCAACCACCCCGGCTGTCACCGGTGGCGATGCCGACGTGGCCGAGACCATCGATCTGGGATGCGATCTGGAAGGTGAAGTTCTCAGCGAACCGCTCCTCATGGCCGATGACCCCGTTCGGCCCGAACGGGACTATTCCCGACTGGATACCACCCCCGGCTACGAATTCGGGGGCTGCCTTGTAGCCAAAGACATAGAGGGACATATCGTGGAGACGGGGAGGTTCGCTGGGGAAGGCGGGGAAGCCATTGAACATCTGCTCCCCCATCTGGTAGGTGTGCACGGGCTTGCCCCGCTTGAGGATCTTCAGCGCTTTGGCCGTCCGTTCGGGGGTCACCTCGTTGAAGGTTCCCCGCCCATCGCCGGGACCATAGGGACTCACCCAGTAGCCACCCTCGATGACAGCGGCGTAGTCAAAGATGTCATCGTTGAATCTGCTGCAGTCCTCATGATGACCATGGTCGTTGTGATCGTCGTCATCATCATCATCATCGTCGTCGCGGCCCCTTGCCCCTGCCGGATTGACTCCAGCCACTCCGGTAGCGGCAGCTGCTACCGCGCCTGCAGCCCCCAACCTGATCGCGTCGCGACGATTGAAGTGGTGGTGTGCGAAATCGAATCGCATCTATCCCCCTGTATGTGTTTGGCCCCCGCCTGTTGATGCAGCCTAAACCATCACCATGATTGTTGCCCACGCCACGGGGGCTACCGGGCTGGTGTCGGGACGCCGGTAGGCTCTGGGCCGTGCGCTGGTTGTTCGGGATACTCGTGATGTTGTTGGCTCTGCTGGGGTTGGTCGGGCCGACGGGGGCTGCTCCCACCCAGGTCTCGGTGGCCGATATCGCTGACGAGCTCGATGCCACCGGCCGCTATGTCGAAACGGGGCTGAGCGGAGCAGAGGAAGCCGCCATCGAAGATGCAAACGGCCGTGGTATCGCCTTCGTCTGGATCGACTCAGAAGAGGAACCAGCACCCCTGGCCGATTCGCTGTCCCTCTACCTTGATGATGTTGGCTCCCCCTTCCGGACTGTCCTGGTCCTGAGCCGATCAGGAGTCGCCGCCGCCTCGGAGTGGATTGACGACGACACGATTGAGAACGGCCTCGATGCCAGCTTCGACCAGCTCGCTTCAGGGGCCATCGCCGACGGAGTCGACTCCTTTTCGTCTGCCCTCGGTCAATCGGCAGGATCGGTGACGTCGCCATCGACCACGAGCCCACCGTCGGGGTCCTCCGGGTCCTCGGGCGGGATCGGCATTGGGCGGGTCCTGCTCGTCGTCGCCGCAGGCGGGGGTGGGTTCCTCCTCTTCCGCTCCTGGCGCCGGCGAAGCAAGGCCAAGGAGGAAGCGGCGGCTGAGCTCGAAGCCGATAGGGCCGAGATCACAGAACAACTGCGCGACAACGCCGATCATGTCCTCTCGTTGGGAGACCGGGTCATCGGATCCGGCGATCCCGAGCTCATCAGTACCTACGAGCAAGCCAGCGCTGCCTACCAGGAAGTCAGCCGATCAATCGGCGAGGCGACGTCAGCCAGCGAGATCGATGCCCTGGACGACAAGATCGACCACGCCGAATGGCAGTTCGAGTCAATCGAGGCCAAGCTCGAGGGCCGCCCGGTACCGCCCAGCCCGGCTGAGATCCAGGCCAAGGCCGAGGCTTCTCCCACTGGAGTACCACCTGCTCCGTCATCGTCTGACCGGGACCAGCCAGCCCTCGGGCCAGATGAGTCCGTCCTCCCCGGCGACCCCGATCCCCGCAGCCAAACTCGCTATCAGCAGCCCAGACGACGAGGTGGGGGCCTCGGCGGCCTCGGCGGGGTTCTCGGCGGCATCGTTCTAGGCAGTGGAGGCCTCGGAGGTGGCTCACGGTCCCGACGATCCCAGCGCCGAACCCCGTCCTACAGCTCCAGGAGTACAGGTGGGGGCCTCGGCGGAGGAGTACTACGCCGCGGTGGGAGCTCATCGAGCCGTCGCCGTCCACGAGCAAGCGGTAGCCGCTCCTTCGGACGACGGGGAGGTCGAGGTAGTCGCTCGTTTTGAGTGGTCCCGGCCCGAGAACCCGCTGCTGGGCCGGTTTCCGGACCTGAATCCCTCACAGTGTCACACCCATCGGTAAAGATCTCCCCTATGGCCGAGCTCCCACACCATCTCTCGCCGTCCTCGGCCGCCGCTTTCGAGCAGTGCCCGCGCCGCTGGCATTTCAAGTATGTCGAGCGTCAACCTGAGCCGTCAGGCCAAGCCGCCCTAGTCGGCTCCTTCACTCACCGGGTCCTGGAGTACTTGTGCGGACTCCCTCCCGTCCACCGCACCCTCGATCAGGCCAAGGCCCTGGCCCGTGAGCTCTGGCCAGATTTCGCCACCGACGAGGATTACCTGTCCCTGGAGCTCGATGATGGCGAGTCCCGAGCCTTCCGCTGGCAGGCCTGGCTGGCCGTCACCGGCCTGTGGGAGCTGGAGGACCCGGCCCAGGTCGACGTCGTCGCCACAGAACAGAAGGTGGCGGTGACCCTTGGCAGTGTGCCCTTCGTCGGCATCATCGACCGCGTCGACCGGATGGCAGACAAGCTGGTCGTCAGCGACTACAAGTCAGGCGCCCTCCCCGGAGTGAGGTGGCGCTCGGACAAGCTCCAACAGGTGATGCTCTACGCCGCGGCTCTGACCCAGTCGGCGAACGAGCAGCCAGAGCAGGCCCGCCTTCTCTACCTCGGCCAGCGCATCCTCGATGTTGCCGTGACCGACCGCCGGATCGAGGAGGCCGAGGGCAAACTGGCTGAGACCTGGGTCGATATCTCCACCGCCTGTGCCAACGATGAGTTCGCCCCCAAGACTGGGGTCTTGTGCGGTTGGTGTCCCTTCATCGACCAATGCCCCGAGGGACGCTGTGAGTTGACCAAGCGAGCCAGCGAGGGCACCCTGCCAGCTCATGCCCCCGCAGCCGCAACCCTGGTCGCTTGACCGGGTTGGCAACGGCACCCAACCTCGCCGGGCAAACTCACCGGCACGACGCTAAAGATTTCCGCCCTGGCGACCGATGATCGTCGCGGGACTATCGATCGAGCTAGGCCACGAGCATCGGCCTGTGGATCGGGAACAATCCGGCATCAACGGAGATGTGGGGACCATGGCACTTGTAGGCGGACAACACGCTCTGGATCTGACCGAAGCCGGTTGGTATCCCGATCCCGATCGGGAGCATCGCTTCCGCTACTTTGATGGGTCTGGCTGGACGGGGCATGTGACCCATTTCGGTCCGACCCCCTGTGAGGGTTGCTTCTACATCCCGATCGACTCCTAGCTCCAGCGGCTCGTGGGGCGCCGACCTCGATGGTCGTCGTTTGTCATCTCGAACCGCGAACCCGGAGCGAGCTCGGCCCTGATGGTCTCCATGACCATCGCCAGATCGGGCACCGACCGCTCGACGACGCCGTCTTGGCCAACGAACAGGAAACGGCAATCCGCAGGCACCCGGCCCGTCACCGCCTCCAGGCCGAGGGCGTAGGTTCCGGCCTGGTATTGGTAGCGCTGGAGCTTGGCCTCGACAGCTTCTGTGGTCGGTACCAGGTCGGTCTTGTAGTCGACGACGATCAAGCCCTCCGGGCCTTCGATGCAGAGGTCGATGAACCCTTCGATCAGGCGATCACCGAGAGGGGCAGCAACATAGAGCTCGCGCCAGTGGCGCCTGGTCTTGGCCAGGGCAAGGGTTGGGGCTTCAAGGGTGGCCGCCACCAGTTCACCAACGATGCCCGTCAGCTCGGCCACCCCCTCCCGCTCGGCATGACGAGCCACCAACTCGTCGACCCCGACGGGTTGGGCGAGGTCTAGATGTTGAAGCACAGCATGTACGGCCGAGCCGACGGCTGCCCCTCCCCCACCGGCGCGCCAAGTAGCAGCCGCCTCCCGACCAGCCGACGGCGAGGACGAGGACCACTCGGTCGGGGTCGAGGTCGAATCTCCAGTCAATAGGGGACGAGCAGTACCAATCAGGTCGCTGACCGTGGTGGCGGAGAACGTCCGGACATCGGTATTGCGTTGGAGGAGGCGTTCCTGTTCAGCCTGCCAGACGGCTTCTGTCTCCCCATAGGCGGCCGGCGTGAGGCGCAGCTGGGTCGGTGGTTCGACCTGGTAGCGCTCATCACCAGATCGCTCAAAGGGCCGCCATCCCGCACAGTGCTCCAGGGCCTCCCAGGTACGACGACCGGCACTCTGGATGTTGCCCTCTTTGTGGTGAGCGCTCATGACCAGCACATCGCGGGCCCTGGTAGCGCCAACATAGTGAAGGCGAACCCGCTCGAATCCGTCGAGTACTTCCTCAACCGAGGCGTGTACATCATAGAACTCGGTCGCCTTCCCTTTGGACAAGCTCACCTCGGGGGCACCGTGTTCAGGGAACAAGACTTGTGCTCCTCCAGCCCGATTCCGTTCCTGGGTCGGGGCCCCGGCGAGAACCACCATGGGGAACTCCAAACCCTTGGAGCCATGGATGGTCAGCACCCTGACGGCGTCGTCATCTGGTTCGGCGGGAACAGGTTCGGTCACCCGGGCCAGGTCGCTCGACTGGATCTCGACCCAGGCCACGAAGTCGTGAAGGTCACCCCCCATGGTTGCCGTGAACTGGCGGGCCTGTTCGGCCAGGAACCGGTAGCGACGCCACCGATCACGGGGTCGGGGCTCGGCCAACGCTGCTTCTCTCAGTCGACGCTCGACAACGATGCGTTCGATCAGGGCCGACGGGTCCATCCACCAGCGTTCCTGGTGCCAGGTGGCCAAGGCGGCAAACGTCTCGGCCACCAGTGGGGCCGCCAATTGGGCCGGGCTCTCTCGTAGGTCGATGGTCGTGTAATCCCAGGATCCCCCAGCCTGATGCCAAGCCAAGAGCTGATCGTCGCCAACGGCGAACAGCCCCGAGCGGAGGGCGGCGACGACGTCGACCGAGCTCGAAGGATCGACGACGGCTCGGACCCCAGCCATCACGTCGCGAACCTCCTGGGTGGCGTAGACCAGGGAGCTGGTCTCGGGCCGGAAGGGCAGGTTGGCAGCCGAGAACGCCGTCTCCAGGGCCGGCAACGACAATCGAGATGGGATCAGTACTGCGATGTCCTGGAGACGGAGGGGCAGCCACTGGCCTTCTCTCTCGGTTCGCCACTCTTCGTCCATGGCCCGACAGATCAGGGAGGCCACATCAGCTGCCTCCAGCTCTCGGATCTCGCTCACGGGCACTGACTTCTCGTGCGGCCCACCCAGAACCACCACCGGCGATCGACTCCCACCATCGGCAAGGCCCAACGGTGACCCCGCAGTCTTC
>JAAETV010000213.1 GCA_024227975.1 Actinomycetes bacterium | reverse complement strand
TCGAGTTCCTGTCGGAGCCGATGATGATGGGTGACCACACCTCGTTCGTCTGTCTCAAAGATCCCGACGGGACGATCATCGAGCTGATCGAGTTTCTTCGAAGCCCCTGAGCCAACGGGCGAGCGATCGACCTCACCCAGCTATGGTTGGCGGCAAAGGTATGCTTGGCTTCCACCCCCAACAACCAGGGAGCGACATGGGAATCTTCGACAAGGCCAAGGACCTCACCGAAAAGGCAGAAGACGCAGCGCAGTTGGCCAAAGAGCATGCCGACAAGGTGCCGGGCGACATGGGTGACAAGATCGCTGAAGTCGCTGATCAGATCGATGACCTGGCTGACAAGGTCCCGGGCAACGACCAGGACGACTGACCCTCTACTCTGAGTCAACGAGTTCGTCGCCATCTCGACGGGGTACCCCTGGGCTATCGCCGCAGAGCCCCATCCCCCTATTGCCGAGCGAGAACGGCCTACGAGGGGATGGCGGAGAGGGTCACCTCGAACTCCAGCAATGTGGCCCCCATCGCCACCGGCTGGCGCCCTCCACCATTGTGCTCTCCCCCACCCGGGCGGCCGCTGCCTGCGCCACCAGGGCCACCAGAGCCGGCATGACCACGATCGAAGGTCTCACTGTTTCGCCAGGCCTGGTAGCTGGCCTCGTCGGCCCAGCGGGTGTAGACGAACCAGCGCGACTCGGTCTCGGCCGTGGGGCGGAGAAGCTCGAACCCTTCGAAGCCGGCCAACGCCGATAGCTCATCGATGCGGGCAGAGAATCGCTTCACGATCTCCTCACCAGCTTGGGACGGGATTTCCAGAGCGTTGATCTTGACCACAGCCATTGGCCCAAGGCTACCAAGCCTGCGCCGCTCGGGCGGGGGCGGGGCTAGCCGATGGAGCCTTCCATCTGCAGCTCTATGAGGCGGCTCCATTCAACTGCGTATTCCATGGGCAGGGTCCTGGTCACCGGCTCGATGAAGCCGTTGACGACCATGCTGATGGCCCGCTCCTCGGAGAGGCCGCGGCTCATGAGGTAGAACAGCTGCTCGTCGGCCACCTTGGACACGGTCGCCTCATGTCCGATCTGGGCATCACGAGCCCCGATCTCCATGTACGGGTAGGTGTCACTCACCGACTCATCGTCGAGGATCAAGGCATCACATTGGACATGGCTCTTGCAGCCGTAGGCGTCGTCTTCGACCCGGACGAGACCTCGATAGCTGGAGCGGCCACCATCTTTGGAGATTGACTTGGAGACGATCTTCGACGTGGTCTCGGGGGCGGCGTGGACCATCTTGGCCCCCGTGTCTTGATGCTGACCAGGACCGGCGTAGGCCACCGACAGCACCTCGCCGGTTGCCTTGGGTCCAGCCAGCCATACGGCCGGGTACTTCATGGTCAGCCGGCTGCCGATGTTGCCGTCGATCCACTCCATGTGACCCTCAGCCTCGACCCAGGCCCGCTTCGTCACCAGGTTGAACACATTGTTGGACCAGTTCTGGATAGTGGTGTAGGTGACGTGGGCGCTCGGTTTGACGATGATCTCGACGACGGCCGAATGGAGCGAGTCTGAGGTGTAGACGGGAGCCGAGCAGCCCTCGATGTAGTGCACCTTCGAGCCCTCGTCGGCGATGATCAGGGTGCGCTCGAACTGGCCCATGTTCTCGGCATTGATCCGGAAGTAGGCCTGAAGCGGCATCTCCACCTCGACCCCCGGTGGAACGTAGATGAACGAACCGCCGGACCAGACCGACGTATTGAGGGCCGAGAACTTGTTGTCGTTCATCGGGATGACCTTGCCAAAATTGGGTTTCACCAGCTCGGGGTACTCCCGAAGGGCGGTGTCCATGTCGGTGAAGATCACACCCTGACGTTCGAGATCCTCCCGATTGCGGTGGAAGACAACTTCGCTCTCGTACTGGGCCGTCACCCCGGCCAGGTACTTGCGTTCTGCCTCGGGGATTCCAAGCTTCTCGTAGGTGTCCTTGATGGCGTCCGGGAGGTCATCCCAGTTGTCGACCTGGCCCTCGGTCGGCTTGATGTAGTAGTAGATGTCGTCGAGGTAGATCTCCGACAGGTCGCCACCCCAGTTGGGCATGGGCTGGCGTTCGAAGCGGCTCAGTGACTTGAGCCTGGTGTCGAGCATCCAGTCTGGCTCGCCCTTCATCCACGACATCTCGCGGACGATCTCCTCGGTGAGCCCCCTCTTGGGCTTGTAGACGTAGTCCTCCTCGTCGCTCCAGCCGAGCTTGTATCGATCGAGGTCGAGGTTGTCTGGGGTGATCGTCATCGGGGGACTCCAAGTCAACCCTCACCGGCTGCGGGTGAGAGGAAGGCGAATTTCTCCTACGCAGATAGTAACAACTCCGCTTCGGTCTGGACACCATCGAAACGGCCTCAGCGGTCGATGCGATGGAGCCCACTCTGGTAACGCTTGGTCCGGTGCAGATACTTGTCGACCCCGTCGCTGATCATCTCCGGGGTGACGCTGTCAGGCCGGATCTTGGCTGGAATGCCGAGGGCCATAGCCTTCGACGGCACCTCCATGTCGTTGGTGACGACGGCATTGGAGCCAACAAGAGAACAACTGCGGACGATGGCCCGGTGGAGAACCACGGCCCCATTGCCGACGAGGGCCCTGCTTTCGATAGTGCATCCCTCCATATGGACGATGTGTCCGATCACACACTCGTCGCCAACAACGGTGTCCAACCCATCGGTGACATGCAACACGGTGCCGTCTTGGATCGAGGTCCTGGCCCCGACCACGATCCTCGAACCGATCTCGTCGGCCCGAAGCACGGCGCAGGGCCAGATCGACGACTCCTCACCGATCTCGACATCACCGATGATGATGGCCTCGGGATGGATGAAGGCGCGGGGATGGATCTTGGGTATGGCATCACCAAGGGCATATATCGGCATGAGCCAAGACGATACTCAAGGTCCGACGAGGCGACCGCTTCTGCCGGCACCCGGTCAGGTGATGTCTCGGATGTCCATCACCAGTGCCGTCAATGACAAGAACACGAGCACACCGATCGTCACATAGGCCAGCGGCACCAGTCGGGTCACATCGAGGCGGACGGTCGAGCCCTTTCGTAGCCGATCGAGACCACCTTCGACCCCTGCCACCAGAGCGTGAGAACCATCGAGTGGGGGTAGAGGGAGGAGGTTCACCACACCAACCGCGCAGGACAAGATCCCGAACCAACGCAGGGTCGTCGTCAACCCGTTGCCAACAGCCCAGCCGCTGACCTCGGCCTGTGAAACGGGCGACATGAATCGAACAGGGGGCTCGCTCAGACCCGTGGTGTCGAAGAATGAGCCGAGGTAGTCGCCGATATTGGCCACCCAGATCCACAGGGCCTGACCGGTTCCCGAGACCACATACCAGACATCACCCCCGCCCACAGTCAGTGCCGCACCGAGTCCACTGCCATCGAAGACGGCGGCGGCCGTGAAAGCGAGCCAGGCCATGACGATGTTCACCACCGGGCCGGCCAAGATGGTGGCCAGCCGACCCCGATGTGAGGCGGCCCGGTAGGTGTCGGCCTCATCGAACCCGTCGGGCAGCTCGGATGAAGGGGTCATGCCGATCAGGCGCACGTAGCCCCCGAGGAAGAGCAGTTTCAGGCCATAGCGGCAATCATTGTGCTCGAGGGCAACGATCTCAGGTCCGAAGCCCCAGAAGAACTCGGTGGGACGCATCCCGACCCGGCGCGCTACGAGTAGGTGGCCGGCCTCATGGCTGAGTATGACTACCCCGAGGAAGGCCATGAGAAAGGCCCCGGACGGAACGAGCCAGACCAAGCCAACGAGGGAGACCACGGACAGAGCCGCCATCGTCCACGAACCGCTCACTCGCACCACCCGCCGGGCCTCCTGCTGTACGCCTCACACCACACGCCCCACTTGAGGGACTACCTAGTCGCTAGATAATCACGAAGGGTGGCTGGAGGCCTGAGCAAGGTTCAGGGGGCGAACGAGCCGTATTGCCCCTTGAAGAAGACCATGGGTCCGACGTCACCATCTTTGATAACACCGAGATGGAGGACCCGGCCGATGATCAGATTGTGGTCGCCGGTCTCGACCACACGGTCGATTCGGCAGTCGATGACCCCGAGCACACCGGGGAGGATGGGTGCCCCGGTACCAGGAGCCGGTGTCGTCTCGACGCCGGCGAACTTGTCGGCTGACTTCGAGGCCATGAGCCCACACAACTCCTGCTGGTCGGAGCGGAGGATGTTCACACAGAAGTGCCCGACTTCTTCCATCTGTGGCCAGCTTCCCGACTCGGTGCCAAGGAAGAAACCGACGAGAGGAGGGTCGAGTGAGATCGAGGCGAATGATCCAATGGCAACCCCAACCGGACCGTTGGACCCGCCTGCGGTCACGACTGTCACCCCAGTCGCAAAGTGGCCGAGGGTCTGACGGAAGTCACCCGGGTCGATTACCGGATCGTTGCTGCTGTCGGTCATGGGATCCTCGATCAGCTCAGCTTCCGGAGTGAAGGGTCAGCCCTTCGGCCGCTCCTATGATCTCGATATCGGACCCGGCCAGAGCCTGGATCCGGCAGACCTCGTCTCTGATCCACTGATCATCGTGGGCCGGATCATGATGGAACAGAGCAAGACGTTTGACTTCACTACGGTAAGCGACCTCCAGGGCGAAGTCGGGTGTGCAGTGTCCCCAGTCCGGGTTGAGGGCGAACTCATGGGCGCTGAATTGGGCATCGTGGATCAAGACATCGACCCCTGCGCAGGCTTCGACGATGTGGGGCGGGACTTCCAGTGAGCCATCGATTGGCTGCTGATGATCACAGATGAAAGCAACCGACCCACCATCAGCATCGATGCGATACCCGTTGGTTGGCCCGACATGGGGAACACTGAACGAGGTGACCGTGGCCGATCCGATGGAGACGACATCATTGTGAACGTCGTGGTAGTTGACAGTGCCGGGCAGGGCACCCAGCGGCACCGGAAACACCGGGGGGCGGATGTGATCACAGAACTCGACCTTGAGGGAGCTTCCGGGCTGGCTCGGTCCATACATGTCGATAACGGCCCCCTCGGACAGGAGGGGCCGGAAGAAGGGGATGCCTTGGATGTGGTCCCAGTGAAGATGGCTGACAAGAGCGGTAGCCCGGAACGGCTCATCGGTCCCCGCTTGCTCGCGGCGGGCCATCAGGTCCCACCCCAGATAGCGGAGTCCGGTCCCGAGATCGCAGATGATAGGCATCTCGTCGCCGACCTCGACAAGCACGCACGTGGTGTTCCCACCGAAACCGCGGGTGGAATCACAACAGCAAGGCGTCGAACCACGAACACCATAGAACCTGATGCTCAGCACTGCTCCACGCCCGAACTAGATCCCAAAACCATCTCCATTCACCTCGCTAGTGGCACCAGCAAAAGGAGTTCCAGCAGAGTAGTACGCTCGGTATCAGCCCGAACAATGGATGTGAATACTGTCTCACTCGCCCCAGACGGGATCCGGGCCCGTTTGCACCCCTGGGTGGAGTCGACGAGGCTCATAGCCGCAGTCCGAACGAAGGGAACCAGCAAATGACAGGACTGGCCAAGCAACCTCTCCCTGAAGGCGTTGTCGCCGTGGTCAAACGTGACTGCCCGACCTGTGAGCTGGTGGCTCCCGTCCTCGATGACCTGGCGCGGCGGGGGCTCGAGCTGACGGTCTTCACCCAAGACGACCCCCTCTTCCCCGAAGGCTCGGCCACGGTCGTCGATGACACCCAACTAGCCATGTCATGGTCGCACGACATCGAGACCGTGCCGACCATGATGAAGGTGCAAGACGGTCAGGAAACCGAACGCATCGTCGGCTGGTCACGCTCCCAGTGGGAGGCGTTCACCGGTCAGACACATCTGGGTCCGGACCTCCCCGAACAGCGGCCCGGCTGTGGCTCGCTGTCATGCGATCCATCGATGGTCGACCTCTTGACGGTGCGGTTCTCCGGCTCATCGCTCACCAGTCGCCGCATCGAGCTAGCCCGCTTGGAAGACGAGATCGAGGCCGGTTTCGATCGCGGCTGGTCCGATGGGCTACCCGTCGTTCCGCCGACCGAAGCTCGGGTACTGCGCATGTTGGAGGGCACGACCCGTCAGCCCGATGAGGTCATTGCCATCGTGCCCCCGGATCTGAACGAGGTCACAGTCGAACAGATCGCCATCAACGCTGTCCTTGCCGGAGCCAAGCCCGAGTATCTGCCTGTGATCCTGACCGCAGTCGAAGCGGCCTGCACCGACGAGTTCAACATGCACGGCCTGATCGCCACCACCTTCTTCTCGGGGCCGATTCTGATCGTGAACGGACCCATCACCAACCGGATTGGCATGAACAGCGGGGCCAACGTGTTGGGCCAAGGCAACCGCGCCAACCTCACCATCGGCCGCACCCTCCAACTCGTTGTCCGCAACCTAGGCGGTGGCCGCCCCCCGATCAGCAAGACTCCCCACCCCCCCGACCCCACCACCTCGGGAGTCTCGCCGGACGGCCAGACTCCGTTGGCGAGCGCAGCGAACGGCATTGACATGGCACTCATGGGGTCGCCAAGCAAGCTCGGACTGTGTTTCGCCGAACGGGAATTCGATTCACCATTCGATCCGCTGGCCACCCACATGGGCCTTGACCCCGGCGTCGATGCCGTCACCATCTATGCCGGTCAGGGGCCGACAGCCATCGTCGATCAGCTCTCCCGTACCCCTGAGTCATTGGCCCGGTCAATGGCTGGTGTCCTCGCTGTCACCTTCCACCCCAAACTGGTGATCGGGTTCGATGCCATGCTGGTAGTCGGTCCCGAACATGGCCGCATCTTCCGCCAAGCGGGCTGGGACCGGGCGCGACTCAGCCAGGAGCTCGACGAGCTCCTCACCCTCGACAGTGATCGCCTCCTGCGAGGAGTCGACGGAATCGACGAGGGACTCCCAGTTGAGCTCGCCGGAAACCGGCTCCCGAAATTCCGTCCTGGCGGCCTGCAGATCGTGCATGCTGGTGGCGACGCTGGCCTATTCTCCGCCGTTCTGGGAGGCTGGGTGGGAGGACCGAAGGGGAGCATCCCCGTCGCAAGGCGTATTAGGGGAGTGCCTCAGCGGTGAGGAACCTCGGATTTCATCTGAACCTCTATCTGAAGGGAGCTGAACCATGACGGTTGTACTCGACCCAACCGCCGGCAAGTCGGCCCAGTCCATCGAGCCTGCTGCTCGGCCGAGCGGCATCAAGGGTTTGCGGATCGGACTGCTTGACATTTCCAAGCCACGGGGAGACAAGTTCCTCGATCGGTTGGAAGAGAGGTTGGTTGACATGGGAGCGCAAGTCTCCCGCTACACCAAGCCAACGTTCTCCAAGCCGGCCCCCGTCGACCTTCGCCACGAGATCGCGACCAGTTGTGACGCTGTGATCGAGGCATTAGCCGATTGAGGCAGCTGCACGTCGTGCAGTGTGCACGACATCGCTGATCTCGAGCGCCGTGGTGTCCCGGGAGTGTTCGTCGCCAGCCAGGTCTTCGTCGATGCTGCCCAGTCTCAGGGTGAGGCCATCGGTTTCCAGCCGGCCCGATACTTCGTCGAACACCCAATCCAGGATCGAACCGACGACGAGATGACAACGATCGCCGACAAGGCAATCGAGGCATTGATCGAGAAGCTCACCGGAGGCTGACCAGGAAAGGGGCCAAGGGGCCTAGCGGATAGGGACCGCTCGGTTTACTCATTCGCCCTCTGGCGAGGGCGAATAGTCATCGTCCTACCGGGTCGGTGCCCCTATCGGCGCACCTCCTGAACCTCGCACGCCACGAGGGGCAGGGGAGGTCCCGACCATCCGGGGCGGACCAGTCGCCGACGATGGTTGGGGCGGACTGTGAGAGAGGCGAGATCGACGTCTACCGTGGTCGACCATGATCGAACCTGACCTCTCCGACGCTGCTGCCGCCATCGAAACGGCGGCCGGCGTGGTCCGTAGTGCAACCCAATCCCTGGCCGAAACCGGCTCCGTCGATGCCGATCAGGTGCTGGCCTACGACCTCGCCCACGCCGCAGCCGCGGTGGAGACAGCTCGATCGATGCTCGACTATGGGGCCAAGGGCGAAGTCGAAGCCCGGCTCACTTGCGTCTTCGTAGCCGACGTCGTTGCCGACCTCGGGGCCAAGGTCTGGGGCCGAGAGGCGATCTGGAATACCACGACCACCGCGCTGGATCCAGCCCGGGCCTTCGTCACCTCCTGGCGTGACCCGGCTGCGCTGGCCTCTCTGGCCGGCGAGGACGGCCCGCGCCATCTCGACGACGACTTCGAGCTCGTACAGGACACCTTCCGCCGGTTCGCCGATGAGCAGGTGGCCCCGGCGGCCGAACACATCCATCGAGAAAACAGTGACATCCCCGAGCCCCTGATCCAGGGCTTGGCCGAGATGGGGCTGTTCGGTCTCTCGATTCCAGAGGCCTATGGGGGATTCGCCGGAGGAGGCGAGTCCGATTTCTACGGAATGGTCATCGCAACCGAGGAGCTGAGCCGGGCCTCCCTCGGTGCTGCGGGATCACTCATCACCCGACCCGAGATCCTGACCAGGGCCTTGGAAGCGGGCGGGACCGAAGAACAGAAACAGACCTGGCTGCCTCGGCTAGCCAGTGGTGAGATCATGAACGCGGTTGCCGTAACTGAGCCCGACTTCGGCTCTGATGTTGCGAACATCAAGGTGACGGCCACCAGGAGCGATGACGGTTGGCTGATCAACGGGGTCAAGACCTGGTGCACGTTCGCGGCGAGAGCCGACGTGTTGATGCTCTTGGCCAGGACCGATCCAGATCGAAGCAAGGGTCATCGGGGTCTCTCCATATTCATCGTTCCAAAGGAGCGGGGCGATGGTGAAGGATTCAAATTGACTCAGGAATCCGGTGGCTCCATGGAAGGTCGACCGATCGACACACTTGGCTATCGAGGCATGCACTCCTATGAAGTCGCGTTCGACAACTGGCTCGTACCAGCCGAGAATCTGATCGGTGAAACTGAAGGAGAGGGTCGTGGTTTCTACTATCAAATGGCCGGATTTGAAAATGGACGACTCCAGACTGCGGCCCGTGCCATCGGCGTGATGCAGGCCGCCTATGAGGCAGCCAAGGAGTACGCCCAGGACCGAGTCGTGTTCGGTTCACCCATCGGCGACTACCAACTGACCCAAGCCAAGCTGACCCGCATGGCGGCCTTGATCCAGGCCGCTCGACAGTTCGCCTACTCGGTCGGACGGATGATGGCCAAAGGTGAGGGGAAGATGGAGGCCTCGATGGTAAAGGCCTACGTCTGCAAGGCGGCCGAGTGGGTGACCCGCGAGTCCCTCCAGATCCACGGAGGTATGGGATACGCCGAGGAGTACCCGGTTAGTCGCTACTTCGTAGACGCCCGGGTTTTGAGTATCTTCGAAGGTGCAGACGAGACCCTTTGCCTGAAGGTGATCGCCCGAACCATGGTCAGTCAGGTTGCTGATTCGACAAGCTAACGATCCGCTTCAAGGTGCTCAGAGTCGGCTATAACCGACTTTGCTTTGCTGTTTCCAACGGTCGCCTTCGCTCTCTTTTTCTGCGTCGCATTCCTCGCCAATTGGTTGCTACGACCCAAGACGACGGTGTGGCGTGTTGTCATGATCGCGCTCAGCCTGTTCTTCTACGGCTGGTGGGATCGTCGCTTCGTCGGCCTTCTGGTTGCCAGTATCGTCCTCAACTACCTGAGCGCCCACGCCCTGATCGCGGCTCGCCGAAGCAACCAGGCAGCCAGAATCTCGTTCGTCCTGGCCGCAGGGGTCACCGCCAACCTGTCGATTCTCGGCTTCTTCAAGTACTACGGCTTCTTCGCCACCTCGGTCTCCAACTCGCTGACCCGTTTGGGTATCGGGGTTCAACCACCCCTTCTCGACATAACACTCCCGATCGGGATCTCGTTCTTCACCTTCCAGGCCATCAGCTACCTGATCGACGTGAGGCGCCATGAATTCGACCAAGCCCTACCCCTACTCGATCTAGCCTTCTATCTCTCATTCTTCCCCCAGCTGGTTGCCGGCCCCATCGTCAGGGCGACCGACATGGCGCCCCAGATATCCCGACGACCTGATCCACGGTCCATCCCGGCCGGCGAAGCGTTCTGGCTGATCGGCCAAGGGCTGATCAAAAAGGTGGTGATCAGCAGCTACCTGGCCGCCAATCTGGTCGACCCTGTCTTCGACGTTCCAGGCGACTACTCGCGGAGCGAAGTGCTGCTCGCCATGTACGGCTACGCAATACAGATCTACGCCGATTTCAGCGGCTACACCGACATCGCCATCGGCTGCGCCCTCCTACTCGGCTTCCGTTTCCCCCAGAACTTCAACGCCCCCTACCGGGCTCTATCGGTTGGTGAATTCTGGCGACGGTGGCACATCAGCCTGTCCAGCTGGCTGCGCGACTATCTCTACATCCCCCTTGGGGGGAATCGGCGTGGTCGTCTCCTGACCTACCGGAACCTGGCCATCACCATGGTTCTTGGCGGGCTGTGGCATGGAGCATCCTGGACATTCGTCGTTTGGGGAGCCGTCCACGGGGGCGCCCTCATCATCGAACGGGCCGTGACAAAACGGTGGAAGCCACTCGGCCTGCCTTCAGATGTCGTGATGGTTGCCAAGTGGGCGACCACCTTTCACGTCGTCTGTGTGGCCTGGGTCTTCTTCCGAGCCGACAGCCTGACCCGGGCCTTCGACCTGTTCGGGCAGCTGATGTGGGGAGGGACACCGGCCCCCCTTGTCACCCTGGTCCTGGTGGCCGTGATCACGATCAGCATCGCAGCCCAATTCATTCCGGGAGAGCTCGTCACCAAGCTCCGCTTGGAATTCACCGGGGCCAACCCCCTGAGCCAGATCGCCCTCATGGCTGTTGCCCTCACCATCATCGACGCCTTCGGCCCTGAGGGCGTCGCCCCCTTCATCTACTTCCAATTCTGATGTTCGACACCAAAACAGACTCCAAGACCCCTTCCAACCCGGGCCCAACGACCGGCCAAGGTTCCGTCGCCAAGACCCACCCCGAGATGCACGGTGGGGCCCCGGCCGAGGACCGCCCTTCCGACGAACAGGGCCTGCGGGCGGCCGACCCGGCCAACAGGACTCGCCGAGATGTCACCCCTGCCGCCACGGTGTTCGCCATCATGGTCGCCACTCTGGTGATGGCAGCAGGCCTCAACGCCGAAACGATGCTGCACCAGGCCGAGTCGAGTGAGCTGGGGCGCAGCCGAGATCTCGCCCTGGCCTTCTGGCGCCCAGTCGAGCGTACGGGGTCGCTTCTGGGGATCACCCTGCCCCGAGGTGGGCTCAACGCCCTCCGAGACGCGGATCGAACCGGCAACCCAGTGACCAAGACGGTTGCGGCACGATCGTCGAAGGACTCTTCATCGCCTGACGAGGGCGAGCAGGCCCTGGGGCCAACGGTCTCAGTCACTCCCGAAGCTGGAAGCGTCGAGCCGGCCCCGTCGACCGATACCGGGCCAGCAACCACAACCAGCCAGACCACGACAACACCTCCGGCCCCCGACGCCGAGACGAGCGTGAGCCCACCGGCCGAGACCGTCGACACCGACAACCAGGATGGGACCGATCCTGTCCCCGAGACTGGCGAACCCTCAGGGCTCACACCCGCCCCCGGGTCGACCACCCCGACCCTCGACCCGGCCGGCGAATCTGGTTTCGCCATCCGTCGACCAACAGCAGAGGATCCATTGCGGATCCTCATTGTTGGCGACTCCACCCTCGACGCCGTCGGCACCTCAGTACTACGCGACCTGGCCCAGACCGGTGTCACCGACGGGGTCCTGGACTATCGGGTCTCGAGTGGCTTGTCACGCCCCGACTTCTTCGATTGGCCGGGCCACCTGAGGGCGCTGAGACCACAGCTCGATCCCGAGATCGTGGTGATCATGGTCGGGGCCAACGATGCTCAGCCTTTCATCATCAACGGAACACCCGAGGCCTTCGGCACCGGCCTGTGGATCGAGACCTACCGGAATCGGGTGCGGGGGCTGCTTGACGAGCTGACGGCCGAGGGTGACTGGGTGGTGTGGATCGGCCAGCCGGCCATGCGAGGCCAGGACTTCGACACCAAGATGGGTCAGCTCAACCAGCTCTACACCGAGGAGCTGGCCAACTACCCGACGGCCACCTTCATCGATTCCAGGGTGGTCATGGCCGACACCGACGGCAACTACGCGGCCTACCTCGTCGATGCCAGCGGAAACCGCAATCAGGTCCGCAAGACCGACGGCATCCACTTCACCTCGGCCGGCGGAGACCACCTATCACCGACCGTTGTAGCCGTCATCAATGAGATAGCCCCACTGTTCTAGCTCCGTGGCTCCAACTTGCCCTTCTTGCCTGAAGGGCAAGAAAACGGCAGCCTGGTCGCCATGATTGACAACGAGGCCACCAGCCGTATGCCCGCCATCTCCCTCGCCGCTGTCGCCGGCCGCCGTATCTCGACGGTAGAACTAGCCCGCGAGATCGAGGATCGAGGCTTCTCCGGCATCTTCTGCCCCAGCTTCGGTGACGCCATGGGACTGTGTCTGTCCATCGCCCATGTGACCTCTCGCCTCGAGATCGGAACCGCTATCCAACCCATCTACCTCCAGCACCCGTCTGCTCTCGCCACCTCGGCTGCCTATCTCCACGAGATCGCCGAGGGCCGGTTCCGGCTCGGTATCGGGGTCACTCACGGCCCGGTTCATGGCCGCCTGGGGATCGAGGTCGGCAAGCCACTGGCCGACACTCGCGCCTACGTCGAGGAGATGCGTAGGGCGGCCAAGCCGATCGGGGGCCTCCCTCCCCTCACCCTGGCAGCCCTGCGAGACAAGATGGTCGCTCTCTCGGTCGAGATCTCGGAAGGGGCGGTCTGGGCCAACGCCTCCCGCTCTCGCATGGCCCACTCCCTGTCCAACATCCCCCAGGATCGGATCGACGGGGGCTTCTATGTCGGCAACATGATCCCAACCGTCATCGACGATGACCGAGAAGCAGGGGCGGCCAGGAATCGGGCCACCTTGAAGGGCTACGTCGCCCTCCCCAACTACCGCAACTACTGGAAGGATGCAGGCTACGAGGAGGAGATGACGGCGGTTGAGACCGCCATGGAGACCAAGGACAGCGACGGCGTCCTGGCCGCCATGTCCGACAAGTGGCTCTCCGACTGCACCCTCTACGGTTCGGTCGGCGAGGTCCGCGAAGGGGTTGAAGCATGGCTCGATGCCGGTGTCGGCAGCCCCATTCTGGTCCCATCATCGACCAGTGGAGGCCAGGTCAAGGCCTTCCAGGAGCTATTCGACGCCTACCAGAGCTAGTGGCAGCTAGAAACCAAGCTGGCGAGAGGCAAGATCGCGCATGATCTCTTCTGAGCCGCCGCCGATGGCCTGGACCCTGACCTCCCGGTAGAGGCGCTCGACCGTGTCTCCCCGGAGGTAGCTGGCTCCACCCAGGATCTGGGCTGCTTCGCGGGCACAGAGCTCGAAGGTGGTGGTCGCCGCCACCTTCGCCTCGGCGATCTCGGCCACCGGATCATCCCCCTGGTTGAGTCGCCACGACAGGAGCTCGTTCCAGGCTTCGCTGGCATTGACGAGCCGGTCCATCTCCACCAGCTTGTGCCTGATGACCTGATGATCGGCCAGCCGCTTGTTGAAAGTCTCCCTCTCGCGGGCCCAGGCCAGGGCCTCGTCGAAGCAAACCCGGGCGAACGCTGTCGACTGAACCGCTAGATCGAGGCGCTCGGCGTTGAAGTTGTTCATGATGGCGGCGAAGCCGGCATTCTCCTCGGTGATCAGATTCGAGGCCGGCACTCGCACATCGTCGAAGTACAGGGTCGCAGTATCGGAGGCTAGCCATCCCATCTTGTCGAGCTTGGTCCGATCCACCCCAGGACGATCACCCTCGATGAGAAGTAGGGAGATACCGCCTGCACCCTCCGGCCCGGTACGGACCGCCGTTGTCAAGAAATCGGCCCGCATTCCCGAGGTGATGAAGGTCTTCGAACCATTCACCAGGAAGTCATCGCCGTCACGGCGGGCCGTCGTCTTGATTCGAGCCACGTCGGAACCCCCACTGGGCTCAGTGATGGCAAGAGCGGCGATGGCGTCGCCACTCTGGCAGGGGGTGATGACCCGTGCCTTCATCTCGTCGGACCCAAAGCGCTGGATCGGGGGGAGGCCGATGTAGTTGGAGAAGATGGCGGCAACGACGCCCCCAGACCCGGCCCGGCACAGCTCCTCCATCAACACGAGACGCATGAGGGCGTCACGCTGGCCGTGACCCCCATATTCCTCGTCGAAGCCATCACCGAACAGGCCGATGGCGCCCGCAGTGTTGTAGAGCTCGCGGGGGACCTCGCCCGCCAGATCCCACTCATGGACGTTTGGGGAGATCTCCTTCTCGGTGAACTGGCGGACGACCTGGCGGTACGCCTCGTGATCTTCGTTGTAGAACGGACTGGAAACGGTGCTCATGCGACTCTCGGAACTCCTCAGCGGCTGATTGGCTGACGCCATGGCTGGGGCCTGAGTCTAGGTGTATTGCTTCGCTCGACCTCAAAGTTCGCGACCGGTTCGACCGTCAGCGATCCGCAGACTCGACCCGAGTATGATCGTGTGCAGCCGAGCTGGACTTAGGGGCCTAGCGGATAGGGACCGCCCGGTTTGGTCATCGGTGCACCTCCTATGCCAGCTCCCTGAGTAGCTCCCCCGCGATGGGCACCGAAGCCGTTGGCACTTCTGCCGGTAGGTGGAGCCCGTCGGCAGTCAGAATCCGGTCGATGAGACCGTGGGAAACGACCTCGAAGGGTGCCATCCAGGGCATGGTCTCCCGGGCCACCGTCCGTTCGACGATGGCCTGCCAATAGGGCTCTGGCAGCTGGCGACCGACACCGGCCACGAGCCAGGTCGGTGTGGCCAAGGCACGAGCCGTGGCCGCCAAGGGAAGGCAGCCAGCATCTCCCAAGCTGGCGGCTGGCCCGACCGCAGCCCCTTCGATGATGACGATGTCGGCGGCCTCGATGGCTCCACCGATCCGGGCCGGATCAACCTCTTCGGCTTCGACCTCGGCCCGGTCGAGACGGCGCACCACGGGTGATGCCTGACCCTCGACATCGACCACCAGTACTCGCACGTCGCCCCGTCGGGGCAGGGCTTCGACAATCACATCGGGCCAACCAGCGATCACCACTGTCGCCCGATCGGGAAGGGAATGGGCCAGCTCCCGATCGGTCCTGTCTTGCCTGATCTCGTCGATGACGAGCCGGGCCTCGGCCCAGACGTCGTCAGTGGTGCTGAGGCGACTACACATCCACCACAGGGGCCCAACGGCGGGCTGACGGGTCAGGAGCCGTCTGGCCGCTGTGACCAGCCCGGCTGGATCATTCCGAAAGACCCCCAGGGCACTCGCTGCTTCCTGAACCAGCAACCCGGCATCAGCCCCGCTGGCTCGCGCCACGAATCGGAGCTGCTCGATTGGATGCACTATTCGAGGCTAGCGGTTCGGACCTCGGGCCAAGAAACAAGCCGACGGCTGAGGCCAAAGAGGTGCGCCGATGAGCAACCCGAAGGGGTGCCGGACACCGATCCGGTAGGCGGCTCAGGGCCACAGCTGGCAACAATCTTTCCTTGTCCGAAGTCCGGGGGGTCCCATCGATGGTTCTCGCCCTGTCAGTGGCTAGCTTGGCTCTTGTGTTGTCGCTCGTCTTGGGTGACTGTGCGGTCCATGGGCCAAGGAGCGTCTGCTCGTCGGCCGGTGATAATGTTGTCTCGTTCACCCCCCGGAGGTTCGGAGAATGGCAATTGGTGCGCTAACCTCGCCGGCCGTGGCCGAAGCACCAGCCGAACTCGTTCTCCGCTCCCTCGAGGGTGACGGATATCCACTACGCGACTGGTTGACCTCGTATCCGCTACTCCTCGTCGCCCTCGATCCCTACACCAACGAGAGCTCCTGGATACTCGAGACCGCTGGTCGCTATCTCGATCACTTCTCCCCTTCTGACATCCGTGTTGGATGGTTGGCCACGGCTGACGATGACGGTTGCCGCCAGTTCCTCGGCCCCTGGGCCGATAGGTTCCTGACCTTCCCCGACCCAAGCCGAGAAGCGGTTCAAGATCTCGGTATCGAACGCCTCCCGGCCCTGCTCCACGTCCGCTCCGATGGTGTGGCCCAGATCGCCGATGGTTGGGATCCAGTGGCCTGGCGCGAGATCGCGGCCTACCTGGCCGAGATCTTGTCGTGGTCACGGCCGACGGTCCCCCGTCCTGGCGATCCAACTCCCTACTCAGGCACCCCAGCCAAGGGCAACTAGTAGGCCAGTGGAGCGCGCCCACCTGATCTGATGAACGGAGGAAGCTTTGGTCGCCGCACGCCTTGAACGCATCGTCCACTATGTCCGCCGCTGGCGTCCGGTCGGAGAGGCCACGGAATCCCTGACTGTCTCGGTTGACCTGCCCGAGGCCGACCTGAGACGGCTGCGTCGTCTGATCGACGAGAGCATCGACGGGCGGGGTGGCGAGGTTGCGGCCCGCCGCAAAGCTCGCCTCATCGGAACCACGTTCTCCACCCTCAACACGGTGGGTCGGAGGCGCTTCTTCGAGGTACTGGCTACCGACTATGACGGAGATGACACCGAGGTCGATCGGGCCATCGACACGGTGTTGCGGGCTGGCGATCAGAAT
Source organism: Actinomycetes bacterium (assembly GCA_024227975.1). The sequence continues at coordinate 17,789 of JAAETV010000213.1, read as the reverse complement.
CAACGACGCCAGGCCGAAGCCGAGCTACGTCAGGCCCTGGTTCCCCGCCGCGAGCGTCTCTTGCGCCGCTTCGCCGGCCTCGATGGAGGCCTACCTTTCCTCGTAACCCTGCGGGAAGACCTGCTGAGCCATCTCAGCTCCGATCCATCGCTGGCTACCGTCGACAACGACCTCAAACCAATCCTGGCCGGCTGGTTCGACGTTGCCCTCCTCCGGCTCGAGCGCCTCACGTGGGATTCACCGGCAGCGCTACTGGAGAAGCTGATCGAGTACGAGGCCGTCCACGCCATCGAATCGTGGGACGACCTCAAGGGTCGGCTCGGTGCGAGTCGGCGTTGCTACGCCTTCCTTCATCCAGAGATGCCAGACGATCCTCTCATCTTCGTCGAGGTTGCTCTGACCAAAGGCGTCGCTACCTCACTACCCGATCTACTCGACCATGAAGCCGAGCGAACTGAGGCGATCGACGCCGACACCGCCATCTTCTACTCGATCTCGAACTGCCAGCAGGGCCTGGCCGGGGTGAGCCTCGGCGATTTCCTCATCAAGTCGGTTGCCGAAGAACTGTCGATAGATCTGCCAAACGTGAAGACCTTCGCCACTCTGTCTCCCCTTCCGGGCTTTCGCCGCTGGGTCACTCAGGCCATAGCCAACCATGACATCGCTCTGACGCCGATCGAGGCTCGCCGTCTCGCCCCCGACGACCCAGCCCGGGCCGAGACGGCCTTCGCCGAACTGGTTGCAGGGCCCGTGCCAGCGACCGAGCAGACATTCCTGAACCAGGCCAAGCCCATTCTCATGCGACTGGCTGCCGACTACCTGGTCAACCATCGGCTGGGATTGCGTGCTCTCGATCCAGTCGCCCACTTCCATCTATCCAACGGAGCCAGCATCGACCAGCTGAACTGGTGGGCCAATCCCAGCGCCGCCGGCTGGGAGCGGGGCTTGGGGATGATGGTGAACTACCGCTACGAACTGCGCTCGATCGAACGCAACCACGACCGCTATGTGGGTGACGGCGAGCTATCAGCCAGCGATGGTGTCCGTCGCTTCCTCGACGCCATCGAGGGGGACCCACCCGATTAGGGGACTCCTGCCTCAACGCGCGGGAGCCGCTGACTCAGCCAGCGGCTCCCGCATGAGTTGTGAGTACACGGACTCAGTAGCGCTGTGAGCTACATAGCGCGAACGTTCTTTGCTTCCTCCCCCTTACGGCCAGGTGCGACGTCGAACTCGACCTGCTGACCCTCATCCAACGTCTTGTAGCCTTCGCCAACGATGTTCGAAAAATGAACGAACACATCGTCGGCGCCCTCACGGGAAATGAAGCCGAAGCCCTTCTCGGCGTTGAAGAACTTCACGGTACCTGTAGGCATGGAACTACTTTCGTTTAAGTATGAACAGACCCTTGTGGTCGATCCACATCAATGATTCTAAATCAGTGCGGAGAGAACTCCCAAGAAATCTTGCGTCCCCCCCACTGGCATGGTAGCGAACTGTCGGCTGAGCCAAGCACGCAGCGAGGAGACACTCCAGCTATGTTGTGGCTGATGAGCCATCGTGTGGTCGGGCTGACCGGAGGAATTGGAGCTGGAAAAAGTACGGCCGCAGCCATGTTGGCCGAGCTGGGGGCGGTCATTATCGATTGCGATCAGCTGGGTCGCGACGTCGCGGCCGTCGGCGGTTCGGCCTACCAGCCGATCATCGATCGGTTCGGGACCGCCCTCGTCGGGGAGGGAGGAGCGATCGATCGGGCCGCTCTCGGGGCCATCGTCTTCGCCGATGCCGCCGAGTTGGCTGCGCTCAACGCCATCACCCATCCGGCAATCGACGCCGAGATCGCCAAGGACATCGCCGCCGCCCCTTCCGATGCCACGGTCATCTTGGACATGGCTGTGTTGGCTGAGTCACAGCTGGGTGACGGCCAATACCAACACGTACTGGTGATCGAGTCGCCCCTGGCCGACCGGATCGACCGTCTGGCCCGCCAGCGCTCCATGCCGGCCGATGATGCCATGGCCAGGATTGACAGTCAGGCCAGCGATGCCGAACGACGGGAGCTAGCCAACGATGTCATCGTCAATCACGGCGATCTCGACGATCTCCGACAACAGATCGAGAGCTGGTGGACCAAGCTGAACGGCAATGAGGCAACCAAGCGCTGAGAAGTGATCGGCTTGAACTGCTGTCGATTCGATCAATAGTGGCGGTTCCGCTTCAAGATTCGGTCTGATGAGGCCGATAGCCCACATGTTGGGCGAATCTTCCTCACGACGATCGAGGATCAGGCGCCGAATGCTAGTCTGTCTGTAGAGCCGCTCAAAGGTGCGCGGCGCAGGAGCGTACAAGATGCACAGCACGACGGATCCAACAATGATGCTGGGTCGCTACTCGCAGGTGATCACCTCTACCGGGGTCATCAACGGAACCATCCTGGCCGTTGGAGCCAAGGGAATCTCGGTCGCCGTCGACCGTGAGGTCGTCAGGATCTCACCATCGGACATCCACGAGATCAGCGCCGCCATCTAGTAGCCAGGCCTCCCCCCAACCAGAAGCCTGTAACTCCGAGGCCGCCCAAGGTCAGCAGGAACCGGCCAATTCGAGAACCCAGACCAGAGCACGAACGGCGGGCGGGACGTACTCGGCGTCGTCTTTGTTGATGCCTTCGAGCTTGCCAACCGCTTTCGAAGCAGTACGGTTACCACTCACCTGCCAAACTGGGACAACAGGGCAATCCTGACGGAGTTGGTATGCACGACCTAGAAATCGCCTGGCCTGAGGGAAGGGCCAGGTTCTCACCGGATGATTCTCCGGTCGCCATCGGGCGATCTCCGGAGGCAGCGGTGATCCTCACCGACCCTTCCATCTCTCGACGTCACCTCGAGTTCGTCTGGGTTGGCACGAGCTGGACGGCAAACGACTCCTCGACTCATGGGTCGTTCGATCCCATCGGGGTGAGGCTGGCCCCGACTTGGACCGTGGGAACGAACACCACCGTGCGCCTTGGCGGAGTTGAGGGAACCGAGCTCCAGATCGAGCTGCTGACGACCCGACCCAACACCGACGGATTCTTGCCTGACGCTCCCCCGCCTCCGGTTATCGACGACGTGCCCCCCGGGCCCCCTGGTCTCACCGACGATGCAGCGTCGGCGCCCCGGCTGGGAGGGGCTGATAGCTTCCCACCACCATTCGTTGACGCTGGTCAGCCCCCCATGCCGGCCGAGGTCTCGGCCCCCATCGCCGATCATCAACCCCCACTACCTCCGACTCCGTCGATGTTCGACCGTCCAGCCGACCCTCCCCGTCAGCCACCGGTACCCCCATCGGCCTTCGACGCCCTCCCCCACCCACCACAACCACCGGTACCCCCATCGGCCCTCGACACCCCATCGCAGCCACCACAACCACCGGAACCCCCGTCGGCATTCGCCTCTTCCCCTCCTCAACCTCCGACCCCAAAGCCGGAACCGGCGGCCCCTTCGGCTCTTGATGACTTCCCGGCCCCGCCTCCGCAGCCAGACAAGGCAGCCCTCTCAGCCTTCGACGCCCGGCCCGACGCCCCACCCCTTCCTCCGTCGGCTCTCGGCTCTGCTCCTCCCAAACCCCCAGGTCCGGAGCCGGCCGGCCCCTCGGCCTTCGACGCCAGACCGGAACCGCCACCATCGTCGCCGGATCAGTCATCATCGATTGGCTCGCTTTTCGACCCCCCAAGCCCACAAGCCCTAGCGCCGGCTGGAGCCAGCATCGTCGAGGGCAACGAAGCTGGTCAGGTCGGCACCCCGAACTGGAAACCAGGTGATCCAGGTGAACCGGCAGGGCTGGTCCATGGGGCACAGGGACCTCGGGAGCATGCGGCCCAGACAATCATCAGCGACGCCACGATCCAGTTGTCGGTCGACGATCGGGACTTCGTCTTCCTCCCGGGCACCGAGATCACAGTCGGACGTGATCCTGATTGCCTCGTCACCCTCGACGAGCGACACTCCCTCGTCTCTCGTCGTCACCTCAAGATCAGCTATCGCGACGATGCCTGGTACGTCGATGACTTCTCGAGCAAGGGCACCTTCGTCGATGGTCGACGCCTCTCGTCTTCCTACAAGGCCGAGGGCGCTTTTCTCGTCCAATTGGGCGATGACGACGCTGGAACCGTCATGCGCGTCATCACCGCTGGTGAGCATCGTGGCCCCCGGTCGCAGAGCTTGCTCCTTCTGTTGGCGGTGGGGGCCTTGGCCCTGGTGGCGGTGGTCGCCCTGACTCTGGCCGTACGGAACCGGAGCAATGATGACTCGATGGTCGTCATCGCCTCTCCCGGTCAGGACCCGACTTCGGTTGCGGCCGCTGATCTGGCCGCAGCCAAGCAGTCCACGGTCCTACTCCTGGCCGATGAGGGTCTCGGCTCCGGATTCTTCATCGCGGACAACCTGATCGTCACCAATCAACATGTCGCCGTCCTCGCCCCGACCCTGCTAGTTGCGGTCTCCCGCGAAGCCGACGACCCGGCCGAGCTCGAGTACGAGGCGGAGACCGTTGCCATCCACCCCTTCCTCGACATCGCGGTGTTGAAACTCACGGTCGATGACGTCGGCGCCCCAGTCGACGATGCCGGTTTGCCCGCAGTCAACCTCGGTGACTCCCTGGACCTGACCCTGGGAGATGAGGTCTACAACACCGGCTTCCCCCAGACCTTGTCACTGATCAGCCGCGATGACGCCGGCGAGCTACTCCTCCCACCGGTCAGCGCCACCAGCGGTGAAGCGGCAAGCTTCGCCATCTGGCCCGGCTGTTCGAACCCGGACCGGGACAGCTTCATCCCGCTGGGATCTCCCCCTGGGGTCGGTTGTGCCCCAGACGGAGACGTGGCCAAGGGGATCGTGATCACGACCTTCTCCAGCGGGCAGGGGGCGTCCGGAAGTCCGGTGTTTCGGGGCAACGAGGTCGTGGCGGTCGTATTCGCCGGTCCTGAGGACGAAGCGAACGCCGGGCGAAACATCGCCACCTCGTCGTTCCGGACCTGGTTGGAACAGGTAGTGGCCGAAAACAGCTGACCATTCGCCGGGCCACAAGTCTCCCCACCAGGCTGTAAGCAACATCTCTCACCTCTCTGACCAGGGGTCGCGGGTAAAATAGGATGACCGTCTGGTAGACACAAAGCTGGGACGTGGCGGGAAGTTGCTGTGGAGACACTAGACCTCGGGATATCTGGGCTCGACCAGGTCGAGCAGATCGGAAAGGGAGGCTCGTCCCGCGTCTACCGCGCCAAGCAGATCGAGCTTGACCGTCTCGTTGCCCTGAAAGTCCTGAACGCCGGGGATGACCCGAACGTCGTCCGCCGCTTCGATCGAGAACGCAAGGCCATGGGCCGGCTCTCGCTCAACGAAGGCATCGTACCGGTCTATAGCAGCGGTCTCACCGACAACGGCGAGCCGTACCTGATCATGCCGTACTACGAGAACGGCTCACTTCAGGACCGGATCAACCACGGGCCCCTGCCCTGGGAAGACGCCGTCCGCTATGTGGCAGAAGCGGCCAATACCATGCGTGCGGCCCACGAAGCCGGCGTTGTCCACCTCGATCTCAAGCCGGCGAACATCATGCTCACCGCCGACGATGCCCCCCGAATCGCCGACTTCGGTATCGCCAAGCTGGTCAACGAATCAACCACTTCGTCGAAGACTACCGGGGCCGCCTTCACCCCGACTTTCAGTGCCCCCGAGGTGCTACTGGGGAGTAGCGTCGCCCCGACCGCCGACGTCTACGGCCTCGCCGCGACCCTATGGTCGCTTATCTCGGGCCGACCACCTTTCCGGGCAGAAGACGGCGAGGAGAACACCCTCATGGCCGTTGTGGGCAGGGTTGTTCACCAGCCAATCGACAATCTTCGTTCCATGGCCCCCGATGCCATCTGCACAGTCATCGAGACCGGCATGGCCAAGGATCCTGCTACCAGGTATCCGACCGCTGGAGACTTTGCTCAAGCACTCTCGAATGCGGTCAACTCCATCGCTCCTGGGGTGGTGGCCAGCACCGATGCCACCACTGCAATGCCCCAAGCATCGGCTCCGGCTCCACTCCATCCGCCATCGGAGGACAGGGTCAGCGTCGTGCGATTCGACGAGGCAGTCCCACCCCGTTTCATTCCAGCCCAGCCCACAACCGGTCCTGCCGGCCGCTTTCCCGTCATCGGTGTGATCGCCATAGCGGCTGTGGCTGCCGTCATCCTCCTCGTCGGCTTCCGGGCTCTCACCTCCGACAACGGCAATAGCCCGCCAACGACCTCCGATGGATTCAGTGTCGATCTCACGGTCGCTGGCACCCAAGGTTCGACCGTCACCGTCGCGGGGGGCCAGTCACCTGATGATGGTGACAACGCCGATGGCGAACCCTCCGACCCCGACACCAGCCTGATACCTACCACGACCCCCGAAGCCACCAGCACGACCTCAGAGGCCACGACGACCTCAGCCGCCACCACAAGCACCACTGAGGCCACAACGACCACCACCGAGGCCACAACGACCACCACCGAGGCGACGACGACAACGTCCACCACCGAGACCACAACAACAACGACATCGATCCCGCCGACCCCCCTCGACCCGCCAACCAGCGTCTCGGCCAGCTACGACGCTGACACGGGAGCCGTTGATATCGACTGGCTCCCACCGGCTAGTACGTCCGGTCTGACCGGATACACGGTACATAGAGACGGCGCCGTCATCGGGTCGACCCTGCCCGGTGATACGACATTCGTGGACCTATCCCCCGTCAAGGGGGAGACCCACACCTATCGCGTCCGGGCCAAGGGTGACCCTGAAGGCAACGAGCCGGCTGATTCGGTCCTCTCCGCCGGGGCCCAGGTCACCATACCGACTCTCTGATTGGGTCAGCCGGAATCTACCCATTGCACGCCACGTAGCACGAACTCACAGAATGAGACCCATACACCAAGATGTTAATTGTGTCACGTGACATTCAGGTGGTGATTGTGTCGCCATTCAGTTGAGCAACCGAGGACAACGATCCGTCCAACTAGAGTGCGATGGTTGCCGCCATTGCTGTCGATCGAGAGTGGGATGAATGGGTATGGGAAAAGCAGCAGAACCGGAGATCGAGTACTGCGAACATGACGAGATGAGGGTGGCCTGCCTCGAATGCCTGGCCATGCCCCAGAAGGTCGCGCCACAACCGACTGCTGCCCCCAGAGCAACCAAGAATCCGACGAATGAGGCGGACAAGATCTCACCCCTCGGTGGTGATCTGGACATGTCGGTCCCGGTCGACATGGTTGGGCCCTTAGTTGGTTCAGACTGGCTCACGGCTCGGACCTTCCCCCACTATCTGCGGCGTTCAGGCTGGGTCTATCTACGCTCCGATGGCCGCCTCTCAGCCCGGGTCAAGGCAATCAAGGTCAGCTGGCGAGCCGAGCGCAAGGTGCCGACTGACGGCCCGTTCGAGGATCTGGGGCCGGGGCTCGCCCTCCAGGTCGACCCCCGCACGTGGGACGACAACGTCGACATTGAATTGGGTGAGCACGCGGAACGCCAGCAACACGGTTACCGGTATCTCAAGACAAATGAGGATGACACCGTGACCCACTATCGCGGTGGACGTCCCGTCACCGAGTCTGGTCGCTACGAAGGCGAAGAGGACTACGAGGACGATCTCTAGAGCATCAGCCCTCTAGGTATCGCATCGACGCCCTGTCAGGGCGTCTTGTGTCCCGTCACGCGGTGCAGGGTTCCTTCCACAAAGACCTCGTCTTCGATCGGATCGAATCCAGCTCGCTCGAAATACTCTCTGACCTCGGTCACGGAGTGGGCCCGACCCCCACTGCCGTAATGGATCTCAGCCATACCCCACAGGGCGGCATCGAGAGGGCCGACTCCGTCGGGGCCCAGCATCTCACCGACCAGATGCATCTCGCCCCCCGGTTCCAACGCGTCGAAGGTCTTGGACACCACGACCTGGATGTTCTCAGCGTCATAGATCGGCAGGTTCGAGGCCATCACGGCCACATCGCAGCCCGTTGGCAGCTCATCGGCGATGAAGTCACCACCTACGGCCGAAACCCGGTCGGTCACCTGGTTGCGCTCCAGGTACTCGCCTGTCACGACAGTCACCGGAGGCAGGTCGAAAACCACGGCCTCCAAGCCGGGATAGGTCCTGACGGCGTTGATGCTGTAGGCCCCCGACCCGCCACCAAGGTCGAGCAACTTGGATCGACCGGAAAGGTCGACCACACGGCTGAAGCGCCGACCAGCCCCCATACCGATGGAGTATGTGGCGGCATGGTACCGGCGGGCCCGTTCGACCGTCAGCCCGTCATACATCCCCAACGTTCGAGGTGGGGTAGGGTCCTGGAGCTTGGTGGCGAGCTCGAACCAGTCACCGACCTCGGGCCGGGTGAATTCCATCCATGGCCCGGCATATCTCTCGGTCCCCTTTATCAGGAACTTCTCACAGTCGGCGGCGTTGCAAATCGACCCGTCGGGAGCGTACTCCAGCAAGCCGAGAGCAAGACATACAGTGGTCAGGCGCTCGGCGTTGAGCTCGCTGGTTCCCATGGCTCGCGCCAGCGCCTCGTTGTCGCTGGCACCACCGGCGACATGGGTGAACAAGTCGAGGTCAATGGCGGCAAAGAACACGGCCGACTCGGTGAAGGCCCTCGCCAGCCGCTGGAGCCGGGTCGTGTCGACCCGGCGCTGATCATTGGTGGTCATCGGATTCTCGGAGCCATGCTACGGCCGCTCGCCGAACTCAGGCCGTTCGGTCCTCGTTCGCTTCAGCTCCCAGAAGCCAGGGACAGTTGCACAGCCAATGAAACCATCCCATAGCCGCAGGGACTGCTCCTTGGTCGGGACCCGGGTGATGACCGGGCCGAACAGGGCGACCCGCTCACCATCATCATTGTCGAAGGCAATGATCGGGGTGCCGATATCGTCACCTGCCAGCTGGAGCCCGATATCCATCCGTTCCTTGATCTGGGCGTCCCAGGCCTCGTCATCGAAGGCGGCAGCATGGCCGGTATCGAGCCCGACCGCCTCGAGGGCGTCAGCAGCATCAAAGGTGCGGTCTTGGTCGTGGTGGATACGGCGTCCATACTCCCAGTAGAGGGGGAAGACAGCGTCGTCACCTTCGCTCGCCCTCACAGACTCCATGACCCGAAGATAGCGGTGGGTCTGGGAGGTGGCCTCGTATTGCGGGCTGCCCTCCTCTGGCTGATTCTTCTCCAACAATGAGATCGGCTGCCACCGGATCGACAGATCCCGCTCAGGGGAAACAACGTCGACGACCCAACGGGCCGTCACCCAACACCATGGTCAAATGGGATCAACCCAGAATTCGATGTCCATGGCCGCAGGCTAACCCACCGACAGCAATCAGGTTGCACCCGACACCCCCGGTTCGCAACATTCTGGACTCAGGGCCCGCGATCCGCTAATGATCGCTCCCATGAGCGATGAGGTTTCCTACCTGGAGGGTGTGCGAGTACTCGACTTCACCCAGTACCTGGCCGGTCCAGCCGCCACCCGTCTCCTGGTGGAGCTCGGGGCCGAAGTGATCAAGGTCGAGCAGCCCCCCTTCGGTGATCCAATACGAGCCCAGGGGCCGCGCCGGAACCGACGGTCGGGCTCGTTCATCCAACAGAACAGGGGGAAGCGGAGCATTGGGGTCGACCTTTCCACCGAGGAGGGAATCGCCCTGGTTACCGAGCTGATTCCCCATGTCGATGTCGTGGTCGAGAACTTCACTCCGGGAGTCATGGCCCGCAAGGGGCTGGCCTATGACGATCTCTCCAAGATCAATCCTCGGCTCATCATGGCCTCAGTCTCAGGATTCGGTCAGACCGGCGAATGGGCCAATCGAAGCAGCTTCGACTTCATCGCCCAGGCCTATTCCGGTCTGATGCACCTGACCGGTGAACCCGACGGGCCGCCCTTGTTCGTGGGCGCCGGGGTCGGTGACACCAACGCCGGAGTGCACGCCTTCGCCGGGATCGGGTTCGCCCTCTACAACCGGGAACGGACCGGCCAGGGGGCACATATCGATGTGTCTATGATCGATGCCCTGTTCCACTTCCAGGAGCAGTCGGTGCAGGCCGCTTCGCTGACCGAGGGCGAGTTCAAGCCGATGCGCCAGGGTCGCCACTATCAACCAGCCTCCCCGGCCGGGTCGTTTCGGGGGCCCCAGGGGTGGATTGTGCTTTTGTGCACAGTGAACCAGATGGCCAACCTGTGGAAGGCTCTGGACCGCCCGGATCTGGCTGAGGACGAGCGCTTCACCACCAACCAGGCTCGAATCGACAATCGGGACCAGCTGACCGAGATCATCGAGGCATGGATGGCGGGCTTCGACACCGACGCCGAGGTCCTGGCGACGCTGGAATTCCATCGGGTACCTTGCGGGCCGGTTCTCAACCCGGCCGATGCCGTCCACCACCCCTACTTCGTCGAGCGAGGTGCAATCCGTCAGATCAGCGATCCCCTGGCAGGCTCGTTCCACGTCCCCGGATTCCCCATCCGCTTCTCGAATGCCGTGATGGATCCCGATCTCATGACGCCCAACCTGGGCCAGCACAATGCCGAGGTGTTTGGCGACGTCCTCGGCTATGACGAGGAGCAACTTGCCGGGTTGGCCGAGCGTGGCATCTTGGGCTCCAAGGACCGGTAGCGTCGAAGGCACCTTCCCCTGAGTTGAGACCGACGACCGGGCCGACGGCCCCACTGTCGGATGCCAAGGGGAAGAAAGTATGGCTGGAGCAGCCGATGAGGCCAGACTCGATCTCGAAGACCACCTGCGGATGGCCCAAGCTAGGGGCAGTGTGGCTGGGCTTCGGCTTGGATCCTGGCCTTTCGTGAAACGCCGGCTGATCATCAGCCTCGATGTCGACGACCAGTCGAGAAGCAGAGATGGGCGAACCGAGCCCGCGGTTGGCAGGATCTCGGGCCTGACTCATGAAGTCGGGCCAGAGATCTGGGCCCGTGTTGCCATCGACCTCGATAGGGCGGTGGCTGCCGTCGATACGTCCCTCCTGGCCTCCTGGGCTCGATCAGAAGAAGAAGTCATGGCTGTAGCCAGGGCAAACACCGTCACCCAACCGAGGCACCTCCTGTCGACCACGATCATCGAAGGAGCAGATGAAGGAGCCGTCATTACCATCATCACGGGTGGCCCGGCGATCTCTGGTCTCGTCGTAGACCTCGACCGGGCCATGGTTGTCGACGATCGAGCCACACTCCCCCGCCCTGATCCCCTGGTCCTGGTGGCCAGCCGAAACGTGGTCCTGATCGGCCAGTTTCCTGCGTCCGAAGATGAGCCAGACCATGCCAGTACCCCCTACCGGGCCCTTGCTCGCCGCCTGCGAGCCCTCAGCGAGGTGGTCGATCACAACCCCCTGAACAGGCCAGTTCGACCAACCCGGAGGCGGCTACCAATACTCCGGTTCCGTGAACCGGGCCGATTGACTATGTTCGGAACTGAGGATCCTTGACCTATGAGCGACCAGCCACGTGACCAACCGCCAGCCCCTGGGTTGACCGTGTGCTTCGTTGGTGAGATCTACACCCCGGACATCGAGCTGGCCTTCGGCCGCCAAGCTGAGCTCACCCTTGACGAGAACTCCTACCTTCATCGGCGCGCCGGTCGCTTCAGGATGCGGCAGTCGACCTGGTGGCTGGAGAACCTCGGATCTCGTCTCCGCCTGACCATGGCCTCATCCGATGGGTCACTGCTTGACCTTCAGCCTGGGGATTCGAGCCTCCTCCTCGGTGAACGGGGTGAGGTCTCGATCACGGCTGGCCCGACCCGCTACATGATCGAATACGAGCTCCAACAGCGCCAAGCCGACTGGGACGACACCTCCCAGTTCCGGATCGGGGGGGCCGACACCATGACCTTCGGTCCGATCCTCACCCCACGCGAGCTCGATTTCGTCGTCGTCATGGCCCAGGGTCGCCTCACCGGACGTCTGGGCCCGATCCCCTCCCACGGAGAGATCGCCGAGGTCTGGGGTGTTTCCCACAAGACCGTCGACAACACCCTGCAACGCCTCCGGGCCAAGCTTCGGGATCAGAACATCAACTTCGTCAACTCCTCGGAGACCCTGATCGAGTATCTGGTGACCCAGGGCCTGGTATCCACCGCCGACTTGGATTGGGCCTGCCTCGACCGACCAAGCGGCCCCCGACCGGCCGCTACCCGCTCACCATGACCTGTCCCGGCAAGATTGATGTGGCCGTACGAGGGCCAGACGTGCTATTTCTGTAGCCGAGTAGGTCCTTGGCCAAGCATCGGCCATGGCGGACAATGACAAGGGCGGCCTGTAGTCGCTTGGCCTGCAGGGCCGAGCGATGTGTGGAGCCAACGAGCACCGCAGCGGTCATCACCGCTGGCAAGGAGGACTGTGATCGACGCACCCGACACCATCAGCGGTCTGGCCGCCGAATACCGAAGGGGTGAACTCTCGCCGGTCGAGGTCATCGACGACCATCTGGCCAGGATCACCAGAGTGGGCGTGCGACTCAACGCCTTCGTCGCCGTCGATCGAGAACGAGCCAGGACTGCCGCCCACCAGAGTCTCGAACGATTCCAACGTGGGGATCCCCGACCCTTGGAAGGAATCCCAGTCACGGTCAAGGACAATGTGGCCATGGCCGGCCTCCCAACCGGCGAGGGGTCGCTCACCTCATCCCAACTCAATGCGCTGGTCGACGCCCCAGCAGTCGCTCGGTTGAGGGAGGCCGGAGCCGTGATCCTGGCCAAGACCACCACCCCGGAGTTTGGCTGGAAAGGCACGACTGACTCACCGCTGACGGGGACTACCTACAACCCGTGGAACCTCGAACACACCCCCGGAGGTTCATCTGGGGGAGCCGCTGCCTCTCTGGCCGCCGGAATCGGAACCACAGCCCACGGCAATGACGGTGGCGGCTCGATTCGCATTCCGGCCAGCTACTGCGGCCTCTACGGCCTCAAGCCGACGTTCGGCCGGGTTCCTCAAGCCCCCATCAATTCACCATACGCCACCCTGGTTTCGAACGGGCCATTGACCCGGAGCGTCGAAGACGCGGCCCTGATGCTCAACGTCATGTCGAGACCCGACCTGCGTGACTGGCATGCCATCCCCCACGACCCCCGGGATTGGTCGGTCGGCCTCAACGACGGGATCAAGGGGCTGCGGTTCGCCTACACCGAAACCCTGGGCGGCGCATCGGTCGATGCCGAGGTCAGCAGGCTCTGCCGGGCCACCCTGAGCCGTATGGGTCTGGCTGGCATAGACGTCATCGAGTTGGACGAGCTCATCGAGCCCCTCCGACCCCAGTTCGAGAAGTATTGGATGGCTGGATTCGCCAGCCGCCTCCGAACCATCTCCCCGGATCGACGAGATGAGCTCGACCCCGGCTTTCGGGCCTTGGCCGAACAAGGGCTGGACGTGGGGGTCGAAGCTATCGACCGTGCCTACGTCGCTCGGGCCAAGCTGGCGACCACATTGAAACGGGTCCACCTCGACTATGACCTCCTGTTGACACCGACCATGCCAGCGACGGCTCCTCGGGTCGACGTTCTCTACCACGGTCCTGATTTCGACCGCTGGAACGATGCCGTCCCGTTCACCCTCCCGTTCAACCTGACCGGTCAGCCGGCGGCCTCGATCCCCGTCGGAGTCTCGTCCGATGGACTCCCGGTCGGCATGCAGATCGCAGCAAGCCATCTGCGCGAAGACCTGGTACTCAGGGCCAGTCGCGCGATCCTCGACATGTTGGGCTGGCGCTGGCCTGAGCCATCGCTCGGCCGCCGCATTGCCATGCTGCACGCCGAGTAGAACCCCGACCGGGAGCAAGCCGGGACCACCCGATCAGATGATCTCCCGGCTGACCAGAGAGGCCACCTCATCTGCACTCAGACCCAACAGCTCGCCGTATACGGCCTCGTTGTCGGCCCCGATAGGGCGGCTCGGCTCCAACGGGCGCAGCTCGCTGCCGTGCCACCGGATCGGACTGTGGGGTAGGGGTACCCGGCCAAGCTCGGGATGGTCGACCCATTGGAGGGCACGGCGCTGGTGTTGGCGCTCATCGCGAACCACCTCGTCGACCACCCGGACCGCCGCTACTGGCACATGGGAGGCCTGCAGGGCTGCCACCACCTCGTCGCGAGGTCGGGTCTGGGTCCAGGCCTCGACCAGGCCATCGACCTCGGCCATGTTGGCCACCCGGTCGCTGTTGTGCTTCAGGCGCTCCTCACCAATGAGGTCGGTACGACCGATCACCTCCAGTATCGAGCGCCAGTGCCGGTTGCTCACCGCGATCAGGGCGACATGACCATCGACACAGCGGTAGACATCATAGGGAGCCACCCCCAGGGCGGCGTGCTTGTTTCCCGTCCTTGGGGCATCACCAGTCTGAAACCAGCTTCCGAGGTTCGAGCACAAGGTCATGTAGGTGGCATCGGCCATGGCGACTTCGACCGAGCGGCCGCGCCCGGTGCGCTCCCGTTCGAACAGAGCGGTGGTGATGGCCCCATAAAGATGGGTCCCACCGAGCAAGTCGATGAAGGCGATCCCGGCCTTGACCGGACCCTGATCGGGAAACCCGGTGACGCTCATGACACCGACATGGGCCTGGACCGTGACATCCATGGCGGGGATGGCGCTGTCGGCCCCCTCGAGCCCGAACCCAGTGGCATGGGCGTAGATCAGCCGTTGATTGGCCTCCAGCAGATCCTCATAACCGATCCCGAGCCGCTCGGGAACCCCGGGGGCGTAGTTGACCAGGACCACATCGGCCTTTGCCGCCAGCCGATGAACCAGGGTCACCCCTTCGGGTCGCTTGAGATCGACCGTGACCGTCTCCTTCGACGAATTCAACATGGCGTACGGCAATGACGGACCCCGGGCCCGTAGGGGCTCACCCCTTCGCTGTTCGACCTTGATGACCCGGGCTCCAGCCATGGCCAACATGAACCCGGCGTAGGGGCCCTGGTAGATCTGACCGAGGTCGAGCACGGTCACCCCATCCAGAGGCAGGGGCCGATCCCCGCCCACCGAGCTCCCAGTCATTTGTAGGATCCACCCAGCAGTTCGCGGGCCATGATCAGCCGCTGCACTTCGCTCGGGCCCTCCCCAACCCGCCGTATCCTCAGCTCCCTATACCACCGCTCGAGGGGCAGGTCTTTGGTCATTCCGACCCCGCCGTGGATCTGCATCGCCCGGTCGACGACCCGTCCCCCTCCCTCGCTCGCCACCAGCTTGGCCATTGCAGCCTCGGTTCGGAACAGCTCCCCCCGATCCGCCTTCTGGGCCGCTTCGAGAATGCACCAGCGAGCGTGGCGGATGTCGATCTCATTGTCGACGATCATCCACTGCACGGCCTGCTTGGCCGCCAGTGGCCCGCCGAAGGCCTCGCGGCTCTTGGCCCACTCGATGGCCATCGCTTGAGCCTTGATTGCCACCCCAAGGCAGCCGGCGGCGTATGGGATCCGTTGGCGACTCAGCCGATCGTTGGCGATGGCGAAACCCCGGTTGACTTCACCCAACACATTGGCTGCCGGAACGCGGAGATCCTCCAGCTGGAGCTCGGTCGCATAGTGGGTCGACCTCAAGGTGTGCACCACCCGACGGACCGAGAACCCAGGTGAGGCAGTGTCGACGATGAACGCCGTGACCCCATTGCGGCCGGGATCATCGGAGGTACGGGCAAAGACGAGGGCATAGTCGGCCTTGTCGGCCCCACTGATGTAGAGCTTGGCGCCATTGAGGATCCAGTCCTCGCCGTCTTGCATGCCCCGGGTCCGGATGGCTCGGGCCGGATCGCTGCCGCCTGATGGCTCCGTCAGAGCGAAACAACCATGAAGCTCACCCCGCAATGTTGGGTACAGGTAGCGTTCCTTCTGGTCCTCAGTCGCCTCGTAGAGCTGGGCCAGGCCCGCTCCTCCGAACGTCCCGTAGCAGGGGTTGTAGAGACCGGCCCGATGTTGGCTCATCTCTATCGCCATCAGAGCTCTGGTCGTGACGTCGAGCCCGGGGCCTCCGAACTCGGCCGGTATGTCGAGACCGTAGAACCCGATCTCCTTGACCTTGGCCTCCAGCCGGGCCTGGTCCTCCGGTTTCAACGAACCGGCATCGGGGTCGAGATCACCCTCGAGAGGGATGATCTCCTCGGTGACGAATCGCCGGACGGTGTCGACGATGAGTTGTTGCTCTTCGCTGAGGGTGAGATCCACAACGGCCTCCGCTTGTCAGGTGCCCGAGGTGGGCGTCGATGGGAATGGGGGTTCAGGCGGACCGGGGAAGATCCGTCCTCGAGGGGTGTCCAGCGGGCTATTGCCGGGTGGAGGATCACCATGGTCGAAGACGTGGATCATCATCAGCTCCTCCCAGCGGGTCAAGTAGCCATGGGTCAGCTCATAGCGAACCAGGGTCGGGGTTGCCGCCAGGGATGCCGAAACCGTCTCCACCGCCTCAGCCAGAGCGCTTCGAAGCCCGAAGGGTTGACGCCCACCGGCATAGCCGATGTACACGACCTCCTGGTCGGCGGTTGCCAGCTGGAACACCCCAAGCTGGCCAGGAACCGAGGCGGGATCGATGTCGGCCACCTCCGTCCACGGCTTCGTCAGACGGATGCTCACGGGTCCTCCCTCGAACGGATCACTGGACTCGCCTGATGTGACCAGGCACTCCTTGTGTTAGTCGCTGGCCGCTAGTTCGTCGAGACGACGGGCCAAGCTCAGCTCGTGGCCATCAAGTCGGCCACGAGCAAGGTCCCTGAGCGACGGAAGGTAAGCGCTATAACCCGAAGTAGCTGTATTCAATTACATGATTGGTGTTGCTTCATCCTGGTGCCAGCCGTTCTCGGGGCGACACTACTCCGGGTGGAATCCTCGGTAGAAAGGAGGAGATCCGCTAACTTGGAGCCAGCTGTGGAAGAGACCGAAGACTCAGTGTGTGGCACCATCGGCGCCATGGCTGATGAGGCGATCGCCGGCAACTGGACGAAGGTCCGATGACACCCTCTGATGAACTGGGAATCAAAGGAATAGGAGAGATTGAGCGCATCGATTCCGGAGGCGCTCCTGTATTCCGAGCCCGTCAGGCTTGGCCCGATCGTCTGGTCGCGGTCAAGATCCTGGATCCCAGTCAGAAGCCGCTCGTACCAAAGAGGTTCGACTTGCGGCGGAGAGCACTCACCGGTTTTGCTGAATTGCCGGGGGTCGTTCCCATCTATGAGGTCGGTACCACCCCCCGAGGTGAGCAATACCTGTTGATGCCGTACTACAAGACTGGCTCGCTCGACGATCAGCTCCGTCACGGCCCCATGCCCTGGCACCGGGCGGCCGAGCTCACGGCCAGTGTTGCGCGGATAGTGGCCGGGGCCCATGCGGGGGGACTGATTCTCAGCGATCTCAAGCCTTCGAGCATCCTGTTGGCCGACGCCACTGAACCGGTGATTGCCGTCTACGGGATGGCGACCCGGCGATCCGAGGGGTGCGTGCCGGCATACTCCGCTCCTGAGCTGAAGCAAGGCCAGCTGGCATCGCCACGATCCGATGTCTACAGCCTGTGCCTGATCCTGGGCGCCCTCCTGTCGGGACGTCATCCCGAGCCCGGAGAGCACCCCACCGACATGCTGACCAAGTCGGGAGCATCAGCACCCGCTCGGGTCATAGGTACGATTCAGCAGGGCCTGAGCCGCGATCCCGATGATCGCTACCACGACGCTGAAGCCTTCGCTGACACTCTCACTTCGGCTATCGAAACCCTGATCAGCAACCCGGTCGAGCCTCGTGACATTGGC
>JAAETV010000212.1 GCA_024227975.1 Actinomycetes bacterium | reverse complement strand
GTGAACACGGTGTCGAGATGGAGGAAACGGTTCTTCGACGGTGTGGCGGATCCTCGACTGCGGCGCCATCCGGCCCTGGTTCCATCGGTAGTGGATCTTCCCACGCGCCCCGGACTTCGCAACCGAAGCCCCAGTCGCGTTGGATCTCTACGCCCGAGTCTTCAACGGCAAGGAATTGACGACAACGAGTTCGTGATCGGCGCCGATATCGGACCACCATCCTGTGTCGATGCCGATGCCACCCAACGTTGCCGCCCGGCCGAGCACGCCTCGTGCGAGTGAACACGAATACGACCGTGGCGTCGCCCTCGCCTTCCTCGCGGCCTATGACCGGCGCAGCGAGATCACTCTCCTCGAAAGACTCCGAACACGAGATGAACCGCTCCGATCACTCGGAGCTCCACCCGCCACCATCACCGCATCACCAGCCACCCCGACAGGTGGACCCCGCCAAACAGATACGGCTCAACTACTTAGCATGGCCTCGACCCGCCCGTACTCGTGCTGGTGATCCATCGCCAACACCCAAGCCATATTGCTCCCCGGTGCGACACATGGCGATGCGGTCTAGCCTTGATGTACGCTGAGTCAGGATGAGGGCGGTGGCAGGGCGATGGACGACGTAGTTGGCGACGAACTCGACCTCTTCGGCTACGCACGGATCATTCGACGGAGGATCATCTGGTTCTTGGTCCCCCTGATCGCCATTCCGGCCGCTGCGGTGTTCTACACCCAGAGCCAGGACCTTGTGTACGAGGCCAAGGCCCGAGTCCTGCTCAACAACTCCGCAGCCCAGGAGGCCATTGATGGCCGCCTGGTCAGTGCCAGCGTCAGGGATAGGGAGCTAGCCAATGAGATCAATCTGGCTCAAAGCGACGAGGCTGAGGAGGCGTTTCGAGCCACCTTCACCCTCGGCCCCGACGACCCTCTTCCCGATGGGACCGTCACCGCCGACAGCTCATCTGATGTGCTGGAATTCACCTTCCAGGGTCCAACCGCTGAACAGGCAGCTCTGGCCACCAACACCTGGGCTGTCATATATGTCGACCTGAAGCAAAAGGACGCATCGGGGAGCATCGATAGGGCCTCAGAGCGCTTGCGAGATCAGCTCGATCAGCTCCGCCTGGAACGTGAGTCGGTTCGAGCCGACCTGCGGGAGCTGGAGATTCGCCGGGCCCGAGCCAACACCGACGAGGAACGAGCAATCCTGGAGATCGACATCGAGCTGGAAAATGGGGCCGTCTCAGGCGAGCTCAACCTGGTCGACGCCCAGATCGAGGCCACCGTCCAGAGCATCGCCCTGCTCCAGTTGAGCGGGGAGGTGGCATCGGAGGGCACGGCGCGGATCCTGCAGAAGGCGTCGCCCCCTCTAGGCCCGACCAACGCGTCGACGGCACGCAATATGGTGCTGGGCTTGATCGTGGGGGCCGTGCTGGGCGTTGTAGCTGCCCTGATACGGGATCAGCTCGACCGTAGTGTGAACACCAGCGAAGATGTGCAGAAGCTCGGCCTGACGGTGCTGGGGACGATTCCAAAGGCCGGGAAGAAGGCCAGCCAGGATCTGGCTCAGGTCAGCCTGCACGATCCCCACAACCCGATCGCCGATGCCTACCAGCGGGTGCGTTCGGCCCTCCAGTTCCTGGCTCTGGATACTGACACCCGGTCGATCCTGGTCACGAGCCCCACGGCTGGCAACGGCAAGACCACGACGGCCGTGAACCTGGCGTTGGCCTTCTCGAGCGTCGATCACAAGGTGGTGCTGGTCGATGCCGACTTCCGGCGGCCCATGATCCACAGGATCTTCAATACGAACCTCGTTCCTGGCGTGACCGATGCCCTGGTCCAGGGAATACCACTCGACCGAATTGCCGTTGCCACCTCACTCGAGGCAAGAGCATCGCTGGCCGCACTACCGGCGGGAACCGAGCCACCCAATCCCGCCACATTCCTGGCCTCCCCCCTGTTCGACGAGCTCCACGCCCAGCTCCGTGCTAAATCGGATATGGTCGTGTTCGACGCACCGCCAGTGCTTCCTGTCGCTGACGCAACATCGCTGTGCCCAGATGTTGATGGGGTGGTGCTGGTGGTCGAAGCCGGCCAGACGACCAGGGATCAGCTGGCCAGCGCTATCGAGATCATCGACCGGGCCGGCGGCCTAATACTCGGCGTGGTGCTGGCCAAGTCCAAGGCAACGTCCAAAGCGTACTATCAGTACGGCGGCAGGGACAGCCCTCCGGAGAGATCCCGGCCCCCCCAGCCGATCGATCTCGACCAGGCAAACGGGTATGCGTCCGAGCAAGACACCAGCGATGCAACCGTTTAATGACCAATCCGGTTCACGGAGCGGCTTCCCGACACGAAGAATCCAGGCCAGACTTGTCGCTTGTCCATGCAGAGCCAGAATAGGCCATAGTTATACGGTTATGAACCAAATAGAGGTCGCGAGAATCTCGGGTATATTGACCTGACCATGACCCGATTGGCCGCCGCTAGTGTTCTATCAACGGTGTAAGAAGGGCAGGCGCAAGGTGGGCAGCCAGCGCAGGGCGAGCGAGAATCAGGATCCACACGAGAGCCAAGCAGGGATCACGCTCCCGGCCGAAGCCAAACCGGGTTGGGGTGGCCATCGCCGAGCGACGTGGGTCTTGACCCTCACCACACTGGTGTCACTGCTAGTGGTGGCGGCCGTCTGGGCTGTCGTGGCCGGCCCCTCGATGCATCTGTACTGCC
>JAAETV010000211.1 GCA_024227975.1 Actinomycetes bacterium | reverse complement strand
GCGATCGTCGAGGGGCAAGACCCCGTGGCGTTCGGCCTCGCTGAACCACAGATCGATCAGCTCAGCCAGCTTCTCCGGATTGGCTTCGGCCAGGTCGTGACACTCCGAGTAGTCGACCGACAGGTCGTACAGCTCCCAGCGATCGTCGTCGAAGGCATCACCCTGGTTGTGTTTGGCCACAGCCTTCCACCAGGTGCCGTTGTCTTCGGCCACCAGGGCCCGCGACCCGAACTGCTCGAAGTATTGGAGTCGGTTGGTGGCGGGTGCTTCGGGGGTACCGAGGACTGGGGCGAAAGAATGGCCGGTCACTGGTAGCTGGTCGCGACCCTGGTACACGGTGGGTGGAGTGATACCCAACAGCTCATAGATGGTCGGAGCTACGTCGGACACATTCACGAACTGACGGCGCGAGGTTCCCCGCTGGTCCGCCCCGATCCCGGCCGGCCAGTGGACGATCAGGGGGACGTGGACGCCGCCCTCGTGGGTGTTCTGCTTGTACCACTTGAACGGTGAGTTGCCGCACTGGGCCCAACCCCATGGATAGTTGGTGTGGCTGTTGGGACCACCGATGTCGTCGAGGCGCTCCACCGCCTCGTCGGGTGACTCGATGATGCCGTTGAAGAACTTCATCTCGTGCATCACACCGAAGGGGCCGCCCTCCTGAGAGGCGCCATTGTCGGCCAGCACGACCAGGATAGTGTTGTCGAGCTGACCCAGGTCGCGTAGCCCGTCCACCAGCCGGCCGATCTGGTCGTCGGTGTGGTCGAGGAAGGCGGCGAAGGCTTCCTGGAGCCGACAGGCCAGCTTGCGGTGGTTCTCGGGCAGGTGGTCCCACGCGTCGACGCCAGGGTTGCGAGGAGCCAGCTCGGTGCCTTCGGGGATGATGCTCAGTTCGAGCTGGCGCTCGTACCAGCGCTGGCGGACGACATCCCAACCCTCGTCGTAGCGGCCTCGATACTTGTCGAGGTAGGTCTGGGGCGCCTGGTGAGGGGCGTGGGTGGCCCCGAAAGGGAGATAGGCGAAGAAGGGTCGGTCTGGTCGCACCCCCTTCGAGTCGTTGATCATGCGGAGGAGCTGATCGACGAGGTCCTCGCTCAGGTGGTAGCCGTCTTCGGGGCCGGCGGGAGGGTCGACATGATGGTTGTCGATCACCAGCTCGGGATGGAACTGGTCGGTTTCGCCTTCGAGGAAGCCGTAGAACCGGTCGAAGCCGCGACTCAGGGGCCAATGGTCGCGAGGGCCAGCGGCCGAGATGTCCTCGGTTGGGGCCAGGTGCCATTTGCCGGTACAGAACGTGGCATAGCCCTCGGCCTGGAGGACCTCGGCCATGGTGGCGGCGTGGTCGGAGATATGGCCGCGCTGGTGGGGGAATCCGGTGTTGTGGTTCGACACCGAACGCATGCCGACGGCGTGCTGGGATCGCCCGGTGAGGAGGGCCGCTCTGGTCGGTGAGCACAAGGGGGTGACATGGAAGTTGGTGAACTGGAGGCCGTTGGCGGCCAGGGTGTCGACGTTGGGGGTGTCGATGTCGGATCCATAGCATCCGAATTGGGCGAACCCGGTGTCGTCGAGCAATACCACCACCACATTGGGAGCGGATTCTCCCGGATGGGGAGACATCTCGAACGACGGCTCGGACTCGGCCAGGGTGCGGCCGATGTGGCCGTCGAAGCTGGGGATGGGAATGGTCTCGGCCATGGCTGTCTCTCTCAGATCGTGACGGTGGTGAGATCATCGCCGATGATGATCTCCCCGTCGAAGTGCTCGGCCGCATGGGCGACCCACTCTGGGTACTGCTCAGGGGTGGGGGCGGGGACCATGTGGGTCAGTACGAGCCGTTTCGCCCCGACCCGGGCTGCGGTCTGGGCTGCCTCGACGACCCCCGAGTGGTAGTCGAGGATGTCCTGGAACATCTCGTTCGGAACCAGCTCGACCAGATCTCGACGGATCACGGTCTGGACATAGGCATCGGCTCCAGCGGCCAACTCGTCAACCCCATCGCAGGGGATCGTGTCGCCAACAAGCGCAGCAACCGCCCCGTCGTGTTCGAAGCGATAGCCAACAGTCGGCCTGACGGGGGCGTGGATGGTGGCGCCAACGACTACCCGGAGACCACCGACCTCGAACTCATCGCCCGGTACCAGTTCGACGACCTCGACCTTCGGGCCCTCGGTGAGGGCCTCATGGTGGTCGATCCGGTAGCCGATATCGGCCTCGAGGGCGTGGAGTTGACGCTCCACGAACTGAGCGGTCCCAGCTGGGCCATAGATCGAGAGGGTGGCGTTGCCCTGGCTCATGACCCAGTGGGTGGTGATCACATCGTTCAGATCACAAATGTGGTCGCTGTGGAGGTGGGTTACGAGGACGGCGCCGAGGAAAAGCGGCAGCGACCCTGCGCCCGCCATGCGCATGACCACACCGCGTCCGGCGTCGATGAGGACATGGGTGTCCCCGGCCTTCACCAGGGTGGAGGGCCCGGCCCGGTCGGGGTCGGGTAGTGGGGACCCGGTCCCGGTCAACACGATTTCCATGGATGAAACCCTTTCTATCCTGTGCCAATCAGGGGCTTGGGTCCCTCGGCGCCCGTTACTGGCGCTGTTGACCCAACCATGACATCAGCGTCTGGGTGTACAGCTCGGGGATGTCTTCTTGGAGGAAGTGGCCACCACCGTCAAGTATCACATGGGGCTGACCCGCCGCTCCCGGGATACGGGCCACGATGGGCTGCCATCCATCGGGGGCTACGACATCCTGGGCGCTGAAAATGGTGAGAACCGGCTTGGTGAACTCCTCCAGCACCTTCCACGCTTCATCGTTGTCGGGATACATGGGATTGTCGGGACGGGTAGGCAGGAGTTGGGTGAGAGCCCGGCTGCCAACGGTGAGCGACAGGTCCGGGTACGGCGCCCGGTACGCCCCCGTCAGCTCAGGAGACGGGTCGGAGACCATGACCATGGGCAGCAAGGTCCACGGCTCCCAGGTTGGGGCGACGGCGGCCATGGCCTGGAAGTCGGCGAAGGGACCAGTGGCTTCGATCACCTCGGGTAGGGGCTCAGCCATATCGCGCCATGGCAGCCCACTATTGGAGATGACCATGCTCGCAACACGATCTGGCTGTTCGGCGGCCAGACGCATGCCAATGATGGCGCCCCAGTCGTGGAGTACGAAGGTGATGTTGTTCAGATCGAGCTGTTCGAACAGCAGTGATCGCATCCAGGCGACGTGTCGAGCCACGGTGTAGTCGGCCATCTCCGACGGTTTGTCGGACATGCCCATCCCTACGAGGTCGGGAGCGAAGGCCCGATAGCCAGCTTCGGTGACGGCCTCTATCTGATGTCGCCATATATAGGACCACGAGGGGTTCCCATGGAGGAACACGATCGGAGGCCCATCAGGGTCACCGGCGTCGATCAGGTTGACACGCAGGCCGTGCTCCTCGTCGCCTTCCTGACTAGCCGGAATCGTCACATAGCGACGTTCGGTCGGATAGTCAGCGAGATGGCTGACCGCATCGTCTGGGGTGCGGAGGATCCTCATAGCAGTGGCCGACACTACACTATTGCGGGTTCGAGTGGCAATACATCGTTGCCGTTGGCTAGCGTCTCTCGGCATGAGGAGGGACCACCCATGACGTCTACCTATCCCCTGGTGTTGGCCGGCCAATACGGCTCTCCATATTCGATGAAGATGCGAGCCGTGCTCCGGTACCGGCAGATCCCCTTTCGGTGGGTCCTTCGGGGCTCCAAGTGGGACGACATTCCCGAAGCCCCGGTGCCCATCATCCCAGTGATCGTCTTTCCTGACGAGGACGGCAACCATGGCGAAGCAATGGTCGACTCCTCACCCCAGATCGTCCGGCTCGAAGGGCTCTACGAGGAGCGAAGCGTGGTCCCCACCGACCCCGCCCTTGCCTTCATCGATTACCTGATCGAGGACTTCGCCGACGAGTGGGTCACCAAAGCCATGTACCACTACCGCTGGGCCTACGAAGCCGACATCGACCGGGCCGGAAAGCTCCTCCCCATGTCGCGAGATCTCCAGCTCGAACCCGATCAGGCCCAGCAGATGTACGACTGGGTCACCAGCCGCCAGATAGGGCGCCGGGCCCTCGTCGGCTCAACCGATAGCAACCGGCCGGTTATCGAAGGGTCATACGGCCGCCTCCTCGACATCCTTCACACCCAGTTCGGGTCCCGAGATTTCCTATTGGGTGATCGGCCCGGACGGGGTGACTTCGGACTATTCGGCCAGCTCTCCCAGCTGGCCCGTTGGGACCCGACACCGGTGGCGATCGCGGTGGATCGTGCGCCCAAGGTAGTGAACTGGGTTGAGCGAGCCGACGATCTGTCATGGCTCAGCGTTGCTGATGAGGGCAGCGGCTGGCTCGGTCTCAATCGCCTCGGTGGGGCTGTTGATCAGCTGCTGAGCGAGATAGGCCGCACCTATGCCCCGTTCATGGTGGCCAACGCAGCCGCCATCGAAATGGGGGCCGACGAGTTGGTGTGCGAGATCGACGGGCAGGAGTACCGACAAGCACCGTTCAAGTACCAAGGCAAATGCCTCCAATGGCTCCGCCAGGAGTACGCGGCCCTGCCCGACCCCGACCGAGTGAGGGTCGACACTGCACTATCGGGCACCGGGTGCGAGACCCTATTCGGCTGACTCGGGTGTCGTGGCGGGGGCGGGTGGGCTCGGCGCAGTTCGCATGGCCCTCCATGCATGGAGGGCCAGTGCGCCAGATCCGAGGAATCCGGCAAGGGGGACGAGAACCGGTCCGATGAAGGGGATTGCACCGAGAACGATCAGCACCAGGAGCCCGACTACCGAGGCGAGGTAGGGGTGGCCAAACCCGTCGCCATTGCGCTCCGTGATGTACTCGCCGACCCGAATCCCCGTTGTCAGGAATCCCACGAAGCCCATGACCGGCAGAGCCATGAGCCAGATCGTGAGAGCGCTAGGGATGCCAACGATGGTGGCGAACAGGATGACCGAGATGATGGGGACCACGACCCACAGAACGAGAGCGGCGATGATCGTCTGACCGAGGTCGGTGGTAATGCTGCGCCCCGCCTTGCGGCCGAGATCGGGAGCAACGGCGGCCAAGAGAAGTCCGGCCAAGAGCACGAGTATGGCCCAGCCGATCATGAACAGCAGGCCGATGACCCAGAAGCCGTCGACGAACTCGGTCTTGGCACCCTTGCTGATGTCTCCTTCAACCACCGCGGTCGTATCTTGCGTCAGCGGACTGTCGATCAGTCGAACATCGCCGGTCACCGTCGTCTCAGGGCCGAGGATTGCCTCCCCTGATATGACGACGAGGGTGGTCAGCGTTGCTCCGGTGAGGTTGGCGGTGCCGTTGACGACCACGACGGTGGTCGCGGTGCCTTCGAGGTCGAGGTTGCCATCGACAACCACGACGACCCCCTGAGCGTCGCCGGCAGGGATCGACACATCACCATTGATGCGGACCAAGACGCCCTCGTCATCATCGGCGGTTTGGGCAGCCGCCGGAGTAGCGAACAGCCCGAGCAGCAGAGCCACGAGGACGAGGGGCAGGAACGATCTGCGCATGATTAGGTCCTTTCACCGATGGTTGCTTCAATTGCCTGCGCCTTCGCTCGCTCGATCAGCCAGGCGAGTAGGAAATCGGCAACGGCCACGATCTGGCCGCCCGTCGCCGTTCTACGGGCTTCGCCGCTCGAGATCCATTGTTCTCGGTCGGTGGCAGGGGTCGTAGGGGCCTAGGTCCTCAAGGGGAATCAGTGGACAGGGGTGTCCGTTCCGTGCACCGGTTCGCAACAAGACCTGCCATGGATCACGTCGGCCAAGGTCACGCTCAGGGCGAGGCGACCATCACGATCTGACCCCCTGGGAGGCGCTTGCCTCTTGCCAACGCGGCCAGCGGCCAAGCCCATCAGCTGGGCTGGGCCGATCGAACTCAGAGTGACGGCCTTCGGTCGGCCCACGGCATGGCCTGTTCGAGCTGAGCCGCCACAGCCAAGAGCAGGTCCTCACGCCCATAGGCGGCCACCAACTGCACACCGATGGGCAGGCCAGCCGCGTTCCAGTGCAGCGGCAGGCTGATCGCCGGCTGGCCAGAAGTGTTGAACGGTGGGGTGAAGACCACGATCTCAGCGGCTCGGGCCATGCCGGCCATGGGATCGTCGGGTCGGGCTAGGCATTCGCCGATACGGGGTGGAGGCTCGGCCATGGTCGGTGTCAGGAGAAGATCCCACCCATCGGCCCACCATTGCTGGATCGCCCGCCGGTACTGAGCCACGGCCGCTAGGGCGTCAGCGTATTGTGATGCTGTCATCGCATCGGCGTACTCCGCCTGGACCCAGTTCTGAGGCTCGACCTCGTCCTCGGTGAGCGGCCGACCCAGTGCCTTGCCCATGTTGGAGAGTCCCATCCGCCGACCCGCCGCCCACATCGCCAAGAATCGCGGTACAAACGAAGAGTCGCCCAGTGCTGCCGGGTGATTGGGCTCCACATGGTGGCCGAGACTCTCCAGCGTCACTGCCGCTTTGCGAACGGCTTCAATACAGTCGGCGTGGAGTCCACCTCCCTGCGGGTGGGTATCGAGTAGCCCGATCCGGAGCGGCTGGATGTCTTGACCGAGCTCGTCGGCGTAGGGTCGCGTTGGCGTTGGGGCGATTACCGAGTCGCCGACGCCAGGACCATGGAGGGCATCGAGCAGGCGGGCGCTGTCGCGAACAGTTCGGCTCACGCAGAAGTCCACTCCCAGGCCGGTCTCGATGCCGTGACCCTGCATCGTGATTCGACCTTGGGAGGTCTTGAGACCGACGAGGCCACAGCAGGAGGCCGGGATCCGAATCGAGCCCCCACCGTCGGATGCGTGGGCGATGGGAACGAGGCCTGCGGCCACCGCAGCAGCAGCACCGCCGCTGGAGCCCCCCGGTGAGTGGTTGGTGTTCCAGGGGTTGAGGGTGGCCCCATGGGCCACGGTTTCGGTAACGGGGATCGTGCCCATCTCAGGGCTGGCCGAACGGCCGAGTGTGACCAGGCCGGCCCGCTTGATGCGTGACACCAGCACGGAGTCTTCGCTCGCAATCGGTGGTGATGATGCAAGTGCAACGTTGCCATCGGTACGGCCTTGGCCGGCATATTGCACCCATAGGTCCTTCAGTAAGAACGGGACACCGCGGAATGGGCCGTCGGGGAGCTGAGAAGAGGCCAGCTCGCGGGCGTGGTCGAACCAGCGCATCGTGATCGAGTTGAGACGATCATCGCCCTCGTCGATGCGGCCAATGGCGGCGTCGACCATCTCTAGCGGGCTCACCTTGCCGTCGCCAACCGCCTCGGCCACTGTGGTGGCGTCCCACCATCTGCTCTCGTCGTTCATGAAGTCCCCCCTGGTCATCGGCAACATCCACGATCGTAGACCAGCAGCTGAGCTTTCAAGACCTGGTGCTCAGCGATACCTGCAATGGCAACCACAAGGAGCGTGCCATGGAGGAACTGGCCTGTTATAGCTTCCAGTGAATATGCTAGCGTACCTAACCATTCACCAATCCGATAGTGGCCTGAGAAAGGGCCGTGGAAAGGGTTGGAGAAAGGGCCGGAGAAAGGGAAAGCCGCAGTGTCTGCTCACCACGCTCCCGAGAACCAGTTCCTTCAGGATCAACTCCACTTGCTGCCTCACTTCACCGCGGGCCGCGCTTGGAACAGCGATCAGCTCGGCGTCATTGAACGTGGCCAGGGCTGCTACGTCTACGACACGGCCGGAGCTGAGTATCTCGATGGTTTGGCCGGCCTGTTCTGCACCAATCTCGGCCATGGTCGCCTGGATCTGGTCGCGGCCGCGACCAAGCAGATGGAGAAGCTGGCCTTCTATCCCAATTGGGGGTGGGGCCATCCTCCGTCCATCGAGGCGGCGGCGATGGTGGCTGAGCGGGCCCCCGGTGACCTCTCGGAAGTCTTCTTCGTCAGCTCCGGCTCGGAAGCGATCGAGTCCGCCCTGAAGTTCGCCCGCAACTACCACCTCAGCCGAGGCGACGAGGGCCGCTACAAGGTGATCTCCCGTCACTGGTCATATCACGGAACGACATTGGGCGCCCTATCTGTCACCGGGGTGCCGAAGTTTCGGGATCCATTCCTGCCCATGTTGTGGGACGGCACCCGCCACGTCGCCAACACCTATGGTGACTCCGCCGAGGAACTGGCATCGGCCAAGGCAGTCGAGGACATGATCTTGGCCGAAGGGCCCGAGACGGTATCGGCCGTGTTCGCTGAGCCGGTCCAGAATGGTCGGGGCGGCCTCGTTCCTCCTGATGGCTATTGGGCCGAGCTGCGACGAATCTGCGACGAGTACGGGGTGCTGCTCGTCGCCGACGAGGTCATTTGTGCCTTCGGTCGGTTCGGTCACTGGTTCGCCAGCGAGCGGTTCGGGGTCGTTCCCGACATAATCACCTTCGCCAAGGGCATCACGAGTGCCTACCAGCCCCTCGGTGGCATCATCGTGCGCCAGCCACTGATCGAGTCGATCTGGGACTCACCCATGGGGACCTTCGTGCATGGTTCGACCTTTGGCGGCCATCCAGTGGCCACTGCGGTGGCCGTAGCCAACATGACGGCCATGGCCGACGAGGACATCCCGGGCCGGGTGCTGGCCATGGAGGACGGGTTCCGGGCCCGCATGGATGGCCTGTTGGACCATCACCCCTGTGTCAAGGAGGTCCGGGGTCTCGGCTACTTCTACGCCCTCGAACTGATGGCCGACCGGACCTCGGGGACCGGGCTATCGTCTGTTCAGCGCGCCGAGTTGGAGGGCGGTCTGCTGACCCGGTTCCTCCGGGAGGCAGGTCTGCTGGTTCGCCCCGACGATCGGGGGGCCACCATGATCGTGGTCGCCCCACCCTTGGTAGCCGATGACGCCGTTCTCGACGACCTGACCCGCCGCCTCGATGCAACCTTGCATGCCACCGAAGCGTGGCTGGCCCAATCAGCCTGATCAACGGGCTCGAGGCATGTAGGCGACACCTGGCCAAACCACGACCCAACCTGTGGGCCAAATCGAACGATTTGATTCCGGACCCTCCGGGCTCAGAAAGGGGAGAGATGAAGAAGGTAATTCCAGTACTGGCGGCACTGCTGCTGCTAGCCGCCGCCTGCGGTGACGACGACAGTACCGACGCTGGCGATGGGGGTGACGACGGTGATAGCGCTGCTACCAGTGACCTCGACGTGCTGAACGTCGCCTACTTTGCCGAGTGGCCGACTCCCAACCAGTTCGGCCAGGATGACGACAGCTTCGGCGAGGCCGTCGGAGTCGATATCAACTGGGTGCCGTTCAACAGCGGTGGCGAGATGGCCGAGGCTATGGAGGCCGGCAACATCGATATTTCCTACTCGCAGGGGCTCACACCGTTCGCCAACTTCGTGAACAATGGTGCCGACCTCAAGCTGGTCGGAATCGCCGTCTCCTACTCCGAGGCCGACAACTGCGTGGCGGGCGGGGACCTCGGCGTGACCAAGGAGAACGCGGGAGAGACCCTCAAGGGAGCCACGGTCATGACACCGATCGGCAACATCACCCACTTCAAGATGCTGTCGATGATGGAGCATCTGGGTGTGAGCTTGGACGACATCACTGTCGTTCCCGCCGAAGGCGGTGCTACCACGGCTGCCGCCTTTGAGGCCGGCGACATCGATGTCGGCTGCGCCTTCGGCGGCCCAGTGGTCACCATGTTGGACAACGGCGGCAATGTGATCATGACCGGAGCCGAGCACGAGAGCGAGATCGGCATCTTCACCTATGACATCGTCTCGATCCCAGCCAAGTTCGGCGAGGAACACCCCGAGGTGGTCACCGCCTTCTTGGCTGCCACCGAGGACTTCAACCAAAAGTGGGCCGCCGACCCCGAGTCGCAGAACCCGACCATCGCCACGGCCGCCGGTATGGAGGACGTCGGCAACTTCCTGGCCGGCGACGACTGGTTCGTCTTCCCGTCGATCGACGAGCAGCTCAGCGCTGACTGGATGGGTGGCAACGTGGCCACAAACATGAAAGCCCAGCTCGACACGTTCGTCCGTTTGGGCGAGATCGAGACGGCGCTGGATGACTTCAGCTCATTCGTCGATACCACGTACCTCGAAGCCATCGACTAGCGACATCGGCCAGGGGGTGCCGCGGTGGGCTACGGTCTCGTTCCGGCACCTCCTGGGGCTGTCTTCTGGCATCATCGATAGGCGTCAGATCAGCAACTACAAGCCACGAGGCACGAGGCACGAGACGGGAGTGTCGGGAATGGATCTGGTATGGATTTGAAGGTCGATTCAGTCGACATGGTCTACGACGTGCCGAAGGGCGAACCAGTTCATGCCCTGAGCAACGTCTCCTTCGATCTGGAGGCCGGCCGCATGCTCACCCTGCTCGGCCCGAGCGGTTGCGGCAAGACGACATTGCTCAATGTGCTCGCTGGGTTTCTGGCCCCGACCAAGGGCACCGTGACACTCGGCGGTGAACCGGTGAGGAAGCCGGGCCAGGAGCGAGGCATGGTCTTCCAGCAGGGAGCCTTGTTCGAGTGGCTCAACGTCGAGCAGAACATAGCGTTCGGTCCAAAGATGAACCGGGCCAACAAGGCCAAGACGAAGGCCAAGGTCGCCGACCTGCTGACCACGGTGGGGCTCCAGGGATTCGGCGACAAGCGCATCTACGAGCTGTCAGGGGGGATGCAGCAACGGGTGGCGCTTGCCCGGTGCCTGGCCAATGACCCCGACGTCATCCTCATGGACGAACCGCTCGGTGCCCTCGACGCCCTCACGAGGGAGAAGATGCAGGGTCTGGTGCTGGAGTTGTGGCGTGAGACAGGCAAGACGATCATCCTCGTGACCCATAGTGTGGAGGAGGCCCTCTACCTCGGTGACCGGCTGTTCGTCATGGCCCCCCGGCCGGGCCGGATCCACTCTGAGTACGATCTACCGTTCGCCAAAACCGGTCTCGATGTCGAACCGCGTGAACTCAAGGCCTCGCCCGAGTTCATCGCCAGACGGGAGGAAATCCTTTCACTCATTTGGGAGATGGAGGAGCAGATCATGGGCACTGAGGGGAGCGAATCATGAACGCCGACATCGGGCAGGCAGTTTCCGACATCATCGACGCCGACAAGACGTCAAGCCGGTTTTCATTCCGGCGGGGAAAGAGTCCCGATACCCGAAAGACCGTCACCTTCGGTGATGCGGCCGCCGTTCGCAGCCTGCCGCTCTGGAGCTTGATCTCCTTCCTCACCCTGCTGCTGTTCTGGTACCTGGCCACCAAGGTCTGGGGTTTCCCAGACGATCTTCGAGCCGCATCGGAAGCGGCGGCGGAGGCGGAGGGGCTGACCTTCACCGACCGACAGCTGTTGATCGACTGCTCGGTCAACGAAGCCTGCGACGACACGATGTACAGCCAATGGCTCGGGCCCCGCCAATTACCGTCACCGCTCGACGCCTGGAAGGGATTCAACACCCTGCGTACCGAAGGCTTCAAGAACATCACATTGTGGGAACACACCCGGACCAGCCTGTGGCGGGTGGTGCGGGGCATGATCTTCGGAATCGCGCTCGGGGTACCGATCGGTATTGCCATGGGCCTCGGCAGCCGACTCCGGGGCTTCTTCGACACCCCAGTCGAGCTGTTCCGTCCGATACCTCCACTGGCCCTCCTGCCACTCTTCATTATCTGGTTCGGCATCGGCGACGCGGCCTCGGTCCGGCTCCTGATGTTCGCCTCGGTGTGGATCATGATCATCGCCGCCAGGGCCGGCGTGCGTACCGTCAATCTGTCGAAGGTTCGGGCCGCCTACTCGCTGGGGGCGTCCAAGCCGCAGGTCCTGCGCAGAGTGATCATGCCCAACGCCCTACCTGAGCTGTTCACCGGCATCAGGATCGCCCTCGGTGTGAGCTGGGGCACCCTGGTGGCGGCCGAACTAGTCGGCACCGACACCGGGCTGGGGAGCATGATCTTCCAGGCCCGAAACTTCTTCCGGCT
Organism: Actinomycetes bacterium; assembly: GCA_024227975.1. The sequence continues at coordinate 14,114 of JAAETV010000211.1, read as the reverse complement.
AGACGTGATGGTGGTCGGCGTGATCGTCATCTCCACCATCGGTGTGCTGATGGATATGGCTATGCGCTTCCTCGAAGCCAGGCTTGTCCCCTGGCGGGGTAAATCGTGAACGGGCGGGTGAAGGTCGAGCGTGAAGCCCGGGCTCCGTGGACCTGATCGACGAGTGGTATCGACGGGCTCGGGCCGACCGGAAGCGGATCGTGCTGGCCGACGCCGGCGACGACCGTGCCATCCAGGCTGCCTCCACCCTCAATGCTGAGGGCCTGGCCGACACCCTCATCATCGACGATCCGGCCGCCCACCTCAGCTCACAGCTAGTGGCAGCGGCCAAAGCTTTGCCGAAACCAATCGACCTCGACGATCCCCTCAATGTGGCGGTACTCATGGTCGCCACCGGCGCCGCCGATGGCTGCGTGGCCGGTGCCTCTCGCCCAACGGCCGAGGTGATCCGGGCCGGCCTACGCATTCTCGGCGTCAGGGGGGACAGCCCACTTGTCAGCAGCTCGTTCTTCTTCGTCCTGCCCGACGGCCGCCCCCTCGTCTACGGCGATTGCGGTGTGGTTCCCGATCCCGATGCCAACCAATTGGCTTCCATCGCTGTCGCCAGTGCCACCACCTTCTCCCAACTGGCCCGCTCCCACCCCTATGGTGACGAGCCTCGAGTGGCCATGCTCTCGTTCAGCACCAAGGGCAGTGCCGAACACCCCCGGGTTGACAAGGTCCGGGCGGCAACGGCGGCCCTCCGGGCACTGGCCCCTGACCTGGCCGTCGATGGCGAGCTCCAGTTCGACGCCGCCTATGTTGACACCGTCGGGCGAGCCAAGGCGCCTGACTCTCCGGTCGCCGGTCGGGCCAACGTCATGATCTTCCCCGACCTCGACGCCGGGAACATCGCCTACAAGATCACCGAGCGCCTGGCCGGAGCGCAAGCCTTTGGCCCCCTCCTACAGGGACTCAACGGCGTCCTCCACGATCTATCCCGGGGTTGCTCAGCCACCGACATCGTCAACGTCGCCGTTATCTCCGCCCTCCAGGCTGACATCGACGGACCGTAGCGTCGGTATCGGCGAGGGCGTACCTACCCATTCCGCCGAGTAGGCCCGAACAGCCGATGGAGGATGTCGTAGTCACCGATGCGGAGGTTGGCGGAGAGGTCGACGGGAATCGACCTGGTGAAAGCTTCGTCGATGGTGTGGCCCACCTCGGGGCCGAGCTGGTCGGCGATGCTGACGGCGCCGATGGCTAGCCCATCACCGGGGCTGTTCTCGATGGCCCGGACCACCCACCGGAGGTGATCGGCCAGGAGCTCGTCACCATTGGCATTTGCGGTGGCCGCCTCCATGGGGGCCCCGTCGGAGATGAGTACCAGGGCCCGACGCCGTTCGCTTCGCCCCATCAGGCGGGAGGCCGCCCACTCGATGGCCTCACCATCGACCCCTTCTCGGTAGTGGTCGGTGCGGAGCATGGCCGCCATCGATAGCCGGGACTGGCGCCAGGTCTGGTCGGCCGACGAGTAGACGATGTGTTGGACCTCGGCCAGGCGTCCAGGCCTTGGCCGCGACCCGGCGGCCCGCCATTCCTGGAAGGGGCGCCCGCCAGCCCACGAAGCGGTGGTGAACCCCAGCACCTCGGTGGCGACGCCGGCCAGCTCGAGGGCTCGGGCCAAGGTATCGACCAACACGGTGACCGTCTCGTAGCGCTGGACCTTCATCGAGCCCGAGGTATCGATGAGGAAGCTCACGACGGCATCGCCCGCAGGCCGATCGCAAGGAAGACGACGGATGCGCTTGTCGGCCGGGTCGATCACGACCCTGGTGAGCCGGCTGGGGTCGAGCGGACCGTCCTCCTCGTCGTGGGTCCACCCCTCAGGAGCCCAGCTCGGAAAGAGTTGCTGGAGGTGCTGAGCCAGCCGGGTCACGCTGACGGCCTGATCGGCGATGCGGCGGTCGAGGTCACGTCGCAACTCCTGGAGAACCGCCGGGCGGTACAGGTCGACTCCCAGAATCTCGATGTCGTGGGCCCGGGTAAAGACGTGATATTCCAAGTCCGCGGTGGGGTCCGATGGACCACCCCCGGCGGCTGCCAGCTCGGCATCGAGAGTGTCCCAATCGATGGGGATGAGCAGCCGGTTGCGGACCACCGACTCCGGCGAGGCATCCGCAGACTCCTCGGCGTCGGCCACCATCTCCCCGATGAGGCGACTGATCTCACCTGCCGGTTCGGCGAAGTCAATCTGTGAGTGCCTTGCGTTTGGCAACTCCTTCAGGGCGTGGCCGACCAGGCGGCCCAAGTCACCGCGTGCCTCCTCGATGACGTCGTCGACAATCTCGGTGGTTGCGATTCCCAGTAGCCGATAGCGCATCATGTGGGTGATGGTGAACACCAGTAGACCGATGCGGGTCTCATTGATCCGCTCGGCCCGAGCCTGCTCGGACCAGTGATCGAAGGCGGCGGAGATGTTGGCCCTTATCCCGCTCAGGGTGGGGTCGGCCCGCGACTCGCACCTCAGCTGCTCGGCAATGTCAAAGATCACCCGTTCCAGGATCGGCTCCGGGCTCAGTTCGAGATGGAGTCGACGGTCGCTGTAGCGGATCCGCAGGGCGAGAGCATCGGTCACCCCCCGACGGCGGGCAAGCGGAGCGTCGGCCAGGTTGAGGGCCAGGTAGGGCACGGCGATGGCCTGGGGACGATGGTCGACCTCCAACCGGTTGCCCCTGATCTCGGCCCCGGTCTGGCCCGAAACTGCTCGCAGCCCGGCCGAGCTCAGCCGCTCACTCCGGGCCCGGCTCGGCTCAGCCGTCCCCGAGCCCACGTCAGACCCCGAAGACCCGCTGGTAGTACTCGGCCACAATCGATCGTTCGGCCTCGTCACACTTGTTGAGGAACGAAACCCGGAAGGCAGTTTCGGGGTCTCCAAAGGTCAGCGTGTTCTCGGCCCAACTGATCACGGTGCGGGGCGACATCACAGTGGAGATGTCACCAGCCGCCAGCCCCGTCCTGGTCATGGTCGCCACCGCCACCATCGAGTGGCACAGCTCTGCGCCGTCGGCCTGCTCGGCCAGCTCTGGCACCTGGCCCAACACGATCCGCTCCTCGACCGCGGCATCGAGGTAGTCGAGGTGAGCCACGACATTCCACCGGTCGAGCTGGGCCTGGTTCAGGGCCTGGGTACCCCGATAGAGCCCGGTCATGTCGCCCAACCCCACAGTGTTGGCGGTGGCAAACATGCGGAACAGAGAATGGGGGGTGAGTACCTGATTCTGATCCAGCAAGGTCAGCTTCGAGTCGCGCTCTAGTAATCGGTGAATGACGAACATCACGTCTGGTCGACCGGCGTCGTACTCGTCGAACACCAGAGCGACCGGGCGGCTGAGAGCCCAAGGCACGATGCCCTCTTGGAACTCAGTGATCTGTTGGCCGTCGCGGATGACGATGGCATCTCGGCCGATCAGGTCCATGCGGGTTATGTGGCCGTCGAGGTTCACCCTCACACAGGGCCAGTTGAGCCGGGCCGCCACCTGCTCGATGTGGGTCGACTTGCCGGTACCGTGCGACCCCTGGACGACGACCCGGCGGTTGTGCTCGAAGCCGGACAGGATGGCGACGGTCACCTCAGGATCGAAATAGTAGGCGTCGTCGATATCGGGAACATGATCGGTCAGCTCAGCCGGCCCACCGTCGGCGAACCGGTGAACCTTCATGTTGGTGTCGAACCCGAACAGCTCCGAGGCCGGCGCCAATGTGCCGGCCTCGGACCAACTCACACGTAGTCCTTGTACTTGTCGAGGTAGCGAACCGGCCTGGACAGGGCGTCCTTGCGGAACGGGTCCCCTAGCTCTTGGGTGCACATGATCTCGATGATGGTGGTCTTGCCATCGTTCATCTGAGCGTCTACGGCGTCGGTCAGGGCGGCACCCACATTGTCGAGCTTGTCGACCCGGACCCCTTCGGCCCCCATCGTCTTGGCGATCTCGGCGTAGTTCTCGCCGCCCTCGAGCTCGCCGGCCACGAACCGGCGACCGTAGAAGTCAACCTGATTCTTCTTCTCCGCCCCCCACTGGCGGTTGTGGAACACCACCGCGGTGACCGGGATGTTGTGGCGAACGGCGGTCATGGTCTCAACCATCGACATCGCCCAGGCACCATCACCGGCATAGGAAACGGCGGGGCGATCGGGGGCGGCCCGCTTGGCCCCGATGATGGTTGGCAGGGCGTAGCCGCAGTTGCCCCAGCTCATGGGGGCGAAGAACGATCGGCCCTCCTCGAAGCGGAGGTAGCTGTTGGCCACCGAGTTGATGTTGCCGATGTCAGTCGACACCATGACCCGGGCCGGCATCGCCTTCTCCAGCTCCCTCAGCACCTGGCGGGGATGGAGCCAGTCACCTGACATGTCCTTGGCTTCGGCGATGGCATCAACGCTGAAGTCGTCCTTTTCGTGGATCCATTCGTCGAGCTCGGCCTCCCAGGCCGCCTTCTCCTCGGCCATCTGTGCCGCCCGGGCATCCTTGGTGGCGTCGCAGGCCAAGGCCCGGTTGTTCAGGCGCTCGGTCAGGGCCTTGGCCGAAGAACCAGCGTCCCCGACAATGCCAACCGAGATCTTCTTGACCAGGCCGAGCATCTTGTGGTCGGCGTCGACCTGGATGATCTTGGCATCGGCGGGCCAGTAGTCCATATCGTGCTGGGGCAGGGTGCCGAACGGGCCGAGGCGGGTACCCAGGGCCAGAACTACGTCGGCCCTGGCGATCAACTTCATCGCCGCTTTGGAGCCCTGATAACCCAGCGGGCCGCACCACTGGGGGTGGCTGGCCGGGAATGAATCATTGTGGAGGTAGCTGTTGACCACGGGAGCGCCCAGGCGCTCGGCCAGAGCTACGCATTCGGAGATGGCATCGGCCATGACGACCCCACCCCCAGAGATGACGACGGGGAACTCGGCCTCGGCCAGCAGGTCGGCGGCGGCATTGAGGCTGTCGTCGCCCCCGGGGCCCCGGTCGAGCCGCATGGGTTGGGAGATCTCAACGTCGATGTCTCCGTAGAACCGGTCACGGGGGATGTTGAGCTGGGTCGGGCCGATCTCGCTCATGGCCCGGTCGAAGCACCGGGCCGTGATCTCGGCCATGCGGTTCTCATTGTTGATGTGACCCTGGTACTTGACGAACTCCTGGAACATGGGGAGCTGGTTGGCTTCCTGGAACCCGCCGAGGCCGATGCCCATCGTGCCAGTCTCGGGGGTGACGATGACCACGGGACTGTGGGCCCAGAAGGCAGCGGCGATCGCAGTGACGCAGTTGCTGATGCCGGGTCCGTTCTGGCCAATGACCACCCCATGTCGACCCGATGCCCGGGCATACCCGTCGGCCATGTGGGCCGCCCCCTGCTCATGTACGACCGGGACGAGGGCTATTCCGGCTGGAGCAAAGATGTCCATTGCATCCATGAACGCAGATCCCATAATGCCGAAGGCGTCGGTCACACCGTTGGCTACGAGGGTCTCGACAAAGGCTTCGCTGGGAGTCATCCGAGTCATGGCGGAGAGCTTATAACGGGGACGTGAGAGTTTCTAGATGCCTTGGGGCCACTATTCAGGCCGCTGATCTCGTTTCAAGCTTGACCCAACGTCCGGATGCCAGTGCAGAGCAGTTCCAGTAGGCGGTCGAACGAGTCGTCCAAGTCCTGCTTGAGGGGGAAGCCGACGCCGGCCTCGAGATGGCTGAAACCGTGGAAGGCGCTGCGCAGGGTTCGGGCTACGTGTACTACCTCGTCCTCAGCCAGATCGAATCCGATGAGGGCCTGACCCAGGGTGGCAACGATCTGGTCGATCGCCGCTTCCAGCTCGGGGTCGCCGGCCACCGGGTAGCGGTCGGTGGCAGCGTAGATGCCCGGATGATCCTGGACCATCCGGCGCCAGGCCACCCCCATGGCCCGGACCGCATCCTCGCGGGCCAGCCCAACGGCGGCCGCGGCTAGCCGGCCCGCCAGGATCTCCCGCGACCGAAGTCCGAGCGCCCGGATCAGGGCGTCGTACCCATCGAGATGGCGGTAGAGGGCTGGTTGGCTGGTCCCCAGGTCCTTGGCTACCCGGGTGAGGCTGAGAGCCTCGATACCCTCACTGTCGACGATGGTGGCCGCTGTCTCGATCACCAGGTCAGCACTCAGTTGCACCCGTCGCCGGCCCCGCTCACCGTGTTGGTTGTCGCGGGCCATCTGTGAGAGCGTATGTTGAATATGTTAGACGCAGCTAATCAGTCGACCTGGACAATGAGCCACCTCCAGTGACTAGCTCCTGACTATGCCGATCATGAGGATGGAACCGATGGTCCAGCAAGCCAAGAATGTCGACGACGGAACACGCTCGGCGGTCGAAACATGCGTCGAACGGGGCCGGTTGGCGATGGCCGCCTTCGCCAACGCGACCCAGGAAGAGGTAGACCGCGCTGTCACCGCCATTGCATGGTCACTGTACGAGCCCGACAATGCTCGCTACCTAGCCGAGATGGCGGTCCGAGATACCGGCCTGGGCAATGTGGCCGACAAGATTGTCAAGAACCAACGCAAGACCTTCGGCACCTTGCGGGACCTGCTCCGGGCCAAGACGGTTGGCATGATCTCCGACGACCCCGAGCGGGGGCTGACCAAGTTCGCCAAGCCGGTGGGGGTGGTGGCCGCCGTGACCCCCTCGACCAATCCCGCCGCCACCCCGATCAACAAGGCGATGATGGCGGTCAAGGGCGGCAACGCGGTGGTGATCGCTCCGTCGCCGAGCGGCTGGACGACGACAGCCGAAACCATACGGCTGGCCCGAGAAGAGCTGGCCAAGGTCGGTGCTCCCGTCGACCTCCTCCAGGTCCTACCTGAGCCGGTGACCCGGGCCGACACCGAAGAGCTGATGGGGGCGGCAGACCTCGTGGTGGCCACCGGTTCCCAGAACAATGTGCGGCGGGCCTACAGCAGCGGCACGCCGGCCCTCGGGGTCGGTGCCGGCAATGTGCCGGTCATCATCGACACCTCGGCCGACCTGGTGGGTGCCGCCACCAAGATCACCGCCTCCAAGACGTTCGACAATGCCACCTCCTGCTCGTCGGAGAACTCCCTGGTGATCCTGGACGAGGTCTATGACGACGCCATGACGGCCCTCCAGGCGGCGGGTGGCTATCGGTCACAGCCAGACGAGGCAGATCGGGTGATTGCTCGACTCTTCCCCGACGGGAAGCTGGAGCGCCGTCTCATCGCCCAGGACTATCCCGATCTCCGGGCCTCGTTCGAGCTGGGCGGGTCCGACGATGACCGATACGTCATCGTCGAAGAGCCCGAACCAGGTGCCGACCGGCCCCTTACCGGGGAGAAGCTATCGCTGGTCCTCGCCGTCTACCGGGCTACCGACCTCGACGACGCCATCGCCATCGTCGGTCGGATCCTCGAGTTCCAGGGCATCGGCCACTCGGTAGGCATCCACACCGCCGAGCCCGACAATGCCACTCGGGTGGCCGAAGCGCTCCCGGTGGTCAGGGTGCTGGTCAACCAGGCCCACACATTCGGAAATGGGGGCTCGTTCGACAACGCCCTGCCCTTCACCCTGAGCATGGGCTGTGGCACCTGGGCCGGGAACTCGATCAGCGAGAACCTCAATATCGAGCACTTCATCAACATCACCCACCTCGTCCGCACCATCGAGCCTGACCAGCCGACCGAGGGTGAGCTCTTCGGCTCCCACTGGGCCATCGTCGGTCGCGAGCCGGTGTCGGCGGCCCGGTGAAGCTGCCCGAGCACAAGGCCAAGGCTCTGCTGGCCGAGAACGGCATTCGCATCCCCCGGGGCCATGTCGTCGACTCGGCCGAAGGGGCCAGGGCAGCCGCCGAGGACCTCGGGCCGGCGGTGGCGGTCAAGGCTCAGGTGGCCTCCGGGGGCCGGGGCAAGGCCGGTGGCGTGGCTGTCGTGTCGACTGTCGAGGAGGCCGCGGCCGCCGCCGATCGCATTCTCGGCATGGAATTGGCCGGTGAGATCGTTACCACCATCCTCATCGAGGAGGCCCTCGACATCGTCGAGGAGCACTATGTGTCAATCGCCGTCGATCCCTCACTCGGGCGACCGGTGATCATGACGTCCGACCAGGGTGGCGTTGAGATCGAATCGATGACCAGCACGATCGAGCACACGGTAGTGCCGGTCTGGGGCCTGGAGCTGACCGACCCGATCACCGCGACATTGTTGACAGCATTCGACGAGCTGGACGCCCTGCTGATCGAGATCAACCCGCTCGCCGTGGTAAGAGACGTTGAGGCCGGGCGCGAGCTGGTGGCCCTCGACGCCAAGATCGAGCTCGACGATGCCGCCGCCTTTCGCCATGTTGAGCGCTTCGCTGAGCTCGATGAGGATGAGGCGGCAGGTAGAACCGAGCGGGAGCAGGCCGCGGCCGAGATCGGACTACGCCTGATCGAGCTCGATGGTGACATCGCAGTACTGGCCAACGGCGCAGGTCTGACCATGGCCACCATGGACGCCATCGTGTACGCCGGAGGAGCACCAGCCAACTTCCTGGAGATCGGGGGCGACGCCTACACCAAGGCCACCCCGGCCCTGGAACTGGTGCTCTCCCAGCCCAACGTGAAGAGCCTGCTCGTCAACTTCTGCGGGGCGTTCGCCCGGTGCGACGTGATGACCGCCGGCGTCATAGAGGCCTGGACCGCGCTCGAGCCCGACGTGCCGATCTCGTTCAGTATCAGCGGGACCGGACAGGACGAAGCTCGGGACATGGTGCGGTCCCGGCTGAACATCGAGCCCTACCCGACCATGGCCGAGGCGGTAGTGGCCGCCGTCGGCGCGGCCCGGGGGGAGCAGGCGTGACGATGATCGTCAGCGAGTCAGACAATGTGCTGGTCCACGGTATGACTGGCAAGCAGGGCACCTTCTGGACCGAGCGCATGCAGGAATACGGCACCACGATCGTTGGCGGAGTCAGCCCCAACAAGGCGGGGACCGAGCATCTCGGTGTGCCGGTCTTTGCCTCAGCCCAGGAGGCAGCGGCCTCCGTTGACGGTGGCATTGATGTGTCGGTACTGTTCGTCCCCCCAGCCGGAGCCCGAGCCGCCACCGAGGACGCGGTAGCTGCCGGGGGTCGACTCGTCGTTGTGCTCACCGAGTTCATCCCCATCCACGACACGATGGCCATGGTGGCCGCTGCCACCGAAGCCGGCAGTCGGATCATTGGTCCAAACACCGCCGGGGTCGTGACCCCAGGCCAGGCCTTTGTCGGTTTCATGCCCGCCTTCGACGACCGGATCTTCCGTCCCGGTCGGGTCGGTGTCATCTCCCGCAGCGGCTCGCTCGGCACCCTGGCCTGCCTGGAGCTGACCAGGGCCGGCATCGGCCAGTCGGCCTTCCTCGGCGTCGGTGGCGATCCAGTTTCCGGTACCAGCTCATTGGAGGCCTTCAACGCCCTCGACGCCGATCCAGGCACCGACGCCATCGTGTTGATCGGCGAGATCGGAGGACGCAAGGAGGAGGATGCCGCCGTGGCCATCGCCGCCTCCACCACCCCGGTGGTCTCATTCGTGGCTGGCGCTGCATCGCCACCGGGCAAGCGCATGGGCCATGCCGGCGCGATCGTCGAAGGCACCACCGGCACCTACGCCTCCAAGCGGGATGCCCTCACCGAGGCCGGCGCCTCCGTAGTCGATGTGCCGTGGTTGCTGCCCGATGCCCTCGCCCCTCACCTCGCCTGACTGGCGCACCTTGACGCCCCTGTGACCGAACAACTACGCCAGTACACAATGGCCAGTACACCATGAGCAGTATTGACATCGAGCTCTGGGCCGAGGGCTTGACCGACCGGCGGCCCGCCTCAGGAGGATCATCATGAATGGGAATTCGACCCGCTCCGGAATCGGGCTCTCTCCGGTCTATGGACCAGCCGAGCCGAGCAAAGAGTACGACGACCGGTTCGGCAATCCGGGGGAGTACCCGTTCACCCGGGGAACCCGCGCCTACACCGGTCAGGGCTGGATACAGAGGGAACTGTCGGGTGAGGGCGACGCCCGACGCTCGAACGAGCAGTTCAAGTATCTGATGAGTATCGGGCAGACCGGCCTGGATGTGATCGGCGACAGTCCGACCATGTCGCTCATGGACCCCGACCATCCCCTGGCCCGGTACACGGTTGGGACCCAGGGTGTCTCGTTGTGCCGCCATGAGGACTACCGCGAGCTGCTGGCCGATATCCCCCTCGATCAGATGTCGATGTCGAGCTCGACTCCCTCGATGTTCATGGTGGCCAGCTTGTATCTGGTGGCCAAGGAACGGGGGGTCTCGCCCGACGTATTGCGAGGTTCGGTGATCGAGTGGCCCTTCTACTCCGAACATTGCTCGTACGCCTACAAGATGCCATTCGATCTCCATCTGCGAATGTCGTGTGACGTGATCGAGTTCTGCAGCCGTGAGATGCCGAGGTTCCACGGCTTCCTCGAAGACACATACTTCTTCAGTGAGGCCGGCTTGAACGCCATCGAGGAAGCAGCACTGGGCTTCGTGGAGATCCGCCATATCGTCCGGACCCTGCTCGAGCGCGGCCTCGACATAGACAGCTTCGCTCCCCGGATCGCCATCCTGACGAACTGCTCGATGGACTTCTACGAAGAGATCGCCAAGATCAGAGCCATGCGGCGCATCTTCGCCCGCATGATGAAGGAGGAGTTCGGAGCCAAGGATCCACGGTCGCAGGCGGTCAATATCGCCGTGCATACTTCAGGGTTGTCGCTCACCACCGAACAGCCGGCCAACAACATCGTGCGAGGCGCCGTTCAGACTGTGGCCCTGGGCCTGGCCGGGGTGAGTGCCCTGGAGATCTCGACCTTCGACGAGGGCTATCGGACTCCCAGCAAGGAGGCCCATATGGTCGGGCTGCGCACCCAGCAGGTCGTCGACCTCGAAACCAACATAAACAGTGTGCAAGATCCCTTCGGCGGCTCCTGGTTCATGGAGTCCCTCACCGACGATGTCGAGGCGAAGATCCTCGAGATGGTCGACGACATCGAATCCCGAGGAGACCCTGCTGAGTTGGTCAACAGCGGGTTCTTCAAACAGTTCTTCCATGGCACGATGGGTCGATACCACCACCAGGTACACGACGGTGAGGTGGTGAAGGTAGGCATGAACGTCCATCAGATACCCTCCGATCAAGACACCCTCCTGCGTGACATCAGTGAGGAGAAGATCGCTCCATTGTTCGATCGGGTCGAGGAGATCAAGGCCTATCGCCAGGGTCGCGATCAGGAGCGACTGCTTACTGCGTTCCAGCACCTGCACGACGTCCTGCAGACAGACGAGAACATCATGGGGGCAGTGCTGGAATGCACCGAGGCCGGGGCCACTATGGGAGAAGTCGCTGGTGTGATGCGCCAAGCTTGGGGTACCCCGTATGACCCCTATGGCTATCTCGAATCGCCTCTGGGCGGTGAGCAGTGAGCCCGATACGAGTCCTGGTCGGGGTGCTGGGGATGGACCAGCACGAACTGGGTGCGGTCGGGATCGCCAAGATGTTCCGCGACGAGGGCATGGAGGTGATCTACACCGGGTGCTTCAACACCCCGGAGTCAATCGTGGCGACAGCCATCGAAGAGGCGGCCGACGTCATCGGCATCAGCAGCCACTCTTGGGAGTACCTGTACTACGCGCCCGAACTGCTCGCCTTGCTGGAGCAGAACGATCTCGATGTCCCCGTGGTCCTCGGCGGTTCCGTGATCACCGACGAGGATGCCGCGGCCATGCTCGAACGGGGTGTAGCAGCAGTGTTCGGATCGGGCAGCGTGGTGTCCGAGATGGTCGAGACGGTCAGGAATCTGGTTGCCGGTGAGCCGGCGCCCTGAACCACCGATCGGCGATCTCGTCGCCGGAACGATCGCCGGCGACCTTCCTTCGGCGGCGCGACTCATACGCATCATCGATGATGGCAGCCCAACCGGCTGGGACGCTCTCAAGCAGCTCTTTCCCCACTCCGGCTCCGCCCTCGTCGTCGGTATCACCGGCCCTCCCGGGGCCGGGAAGAGCACACTGACCGACTGCCTGATCGAGCTGACGCGCCGTGCCGGCAAGACCGTTGGGGTACTTGCCGTCGACCCCAGCAGTCCCATATCGGGAGGGGCCATCCTGGGCGACCGCATCCGCATGAAACGCTTCGCCCTCGACGACGGTGTCTTCATCCGCTCACTGGCCAGCCGGGGCCACTTCGGCGGCATCACCCCCGCCACCCGCGGTGCTATCCGGGTGATGGATGCCATGGGCAAGGATCTCGTGCTAGTCGAGACAGTTGGCGTTGGCCAGGACGAGGTTGACATCGCCCGACTCGCCGACACGACCATCGTCATGGCTGTCCCCGGATTGGGTGACGACGTCCAGGCCATGAAGGCGGGGATTCTCGAGGTCGGCGATCTGTTCGTCGTCAACAAGGCCGACCATCCTGAGACCGACAAGACCGTCGCCCACCTCGAGAACATCTTCCGACGGACTCCGGCTGGCGACTGGACCCCGCCGGTCGTCAAGGCCCAGGCCCTCTACAACCTGGGCATCGAAGACATCTGGCACGCCGTACTCCGCCACCAGGACCACCGCCGCCAGGCGGGACCGTCATACCTGGCCAGACAGCGCGCCAATTGTCAGATCGAGCTCAGGGCGTTCCTCCAGCAGGGGCTTCAGCAAGAGCTGGCCCGCCAGCTCGACAACGAACCCGAGATTCACGACTCGGTACAGAACATCGTCGATGGTGAGACCGACATCTACGCCGCTACCGATCAAATCCTGGAGAAGATCGGCCTCGCCCGGCCCGCGATCGGCTCCCCGTGACCTCTGGCGATGAGACCGGATGGACCATCGAGGTGTGACCGCCGACCCTAGGAGCTGATCGGTCGGCGTCATAGGGTTCAGACAAATCGATCGGGAGGTCGATCATGGAAGACAAGAATGCCATTGACAGTCTCGCGACCCAGCTCTCAGCCACCCGGGACGCCATCACGATCCGACGGGTATTCGGTGACGCCTACGAGGTGGACGGCACAACCGTCATCCCCGTCGCCCGGGCCCGGGGCGGCGGCGGAGGAGGAGCGGGCGAAGGCAATCGGGGCTCGGACGACGGCAGCGGCTTCGGCACGGGATTCGGGCTCGACGTTCGAGCCATCGGGGTGTACGAGGTGCGGGACGGCAAACTGGAGTGGAAGCCGGCCCTAGACGTCACCCGTCTGGCCCGGGGCGGACAGCTCCTGGGGGCTCTCGCCATCCTGTGCGTCACGGCGTTGCTATGGAGAAGATCCAGATAGTGGCCAAGGCCGGGAACCGGGGCCGATCCCGTCACGTCTATCTCATATGAAGCTGTTCACTGTCGTTGTAACGCTCGTCCTGTTCTTGACGGCATGCTCGTCGTCGGGCGATTCAGAGACGACATCTTCCGGTGACTCACCGACCCCCATGGCGGCCGCATTGGAAGAGCTGGTCACCAAGGATCACACCTTCGGATCCGGTCCACCCCCGTTCAGCGAGTACCTGATCCAGTCGGCAACGGATCCCAATGCCGGCGACGGCTCCGGTGGGGACAGTGGCCGCCCACTGTCCACTGATGAGCGGGCTGCCATTGAGGCCGCCATCTCTCCGCTCGGCCATGTGAGTTGGATCGACGATCCTGCTGATTGGCGCACGGAGAACCTGGAGCCGACGATCGAAGGGGCCGCGATCCTGGGGGTCGGCGAGCCAAGCTTCGACGGCGACCATGCTCTCGTTCCCGTATCCCTCTGGTGCGGGGGACTCTGCGCGACCTGGCTGACCTATGAACTGGAACTGGTAGACGGTTCCTGGCACGTGATCGGTATCGATGGTCCGGTCGCCATCTCCTGACGGCAGGGCTCGGTCGGACACGATCCGCTTGTGAGTTGCGGCGTGGCGTACTCCACGCCGCTCCGAAGACATTCGGCTGCTCTCGTGGGGGGTGGTGACCGGTCGAGAGCCTTCGAGGGTGGTGTATATCGCACGTCGACTGGATCGGGGCGACGAGCTGTTCGCCGAGTCCGTTCAGTGGTCGCCGGCAGGCAGGACAGAAGACCCTTGCGGATCGGCGGTAATGACGCGACCGTGACCTC
>JAAETV010000210.1 GCA_024227975.1 Actinomycetes bacterium | reverse complement strand
GGGACTGTAACTTTTCTTGTGTAAATGATGTGGCGGGTTGTCATTTGACGTGTTGGGCGATGCGGTCGCCGTAGTGCATGGTAAGTGTGTTCAAGATGTGTTTCCATCCGTTGATTTGGCCGGTCAGGTTCGACCGGTTCTTCCTCCTCGCCGTTGCCACCAGATACAAGACCTTCATCGCCGCTTGCTCAGTGGGGAAATGCCCCCGATGCCGCACCGCCCTCCTGAATCGGGCGTTGAGCGACTCGATCGAATTTGTGGTGTAAACAATCTTGCGGATCTCAGTGGGGAAGGCGAGGAACGGCGTGAACTCGTCCCAAGCGTTCTCCCACGCCCGGATCATTGCTGGATACTTGCCGACCCACTCGTCACTGAAACCTTGGAACAGATCCGTGGCGGCAGCGACAGTCGGTGCCGTATAGATTGCTCGCATCGCTCGGGTGATCTTGCCCCAGTGCTTTTTGGAGGCATAGCGCAAGCTATTGCGCACTAGATGAACGACACATGTTTGAACCTCAGCCTCAGGCCAGGTGGTCCGGATGGCGTCGGGGAGACCCTTGAGCCCGTCACAACACACAATCAACGCATCAGCAATGCCACGGTTCTTGAGCTCGCCCAGCATGGTGGCCCATTGTTTGGCTCCCTCCCCACCAGCCGGTCCCAGCCACAACCCCAAAACGTCACGTTGCCCGTCCAGATTCACCCCGATAGCCACATAGACAGGCCGATTAGCCACCTGGGAGTCTCTGACTTTGATCACGATTGCATCTATCAGCAACACCGGGTAGATCGGATCCAATGGGCGGTTCTGCCATGCCAGCATGTCATCAACGATCCGGTCCGTAATCCGGCTGATCGTCTCGCGGGAAATGTCGGTGTCGTAGATCTCTTCGAGGTGGGCTTGGATATCGCCAGTCGTTAGGCCCTTTGCATACAGCGAGATCACGTTGCCTGACAGGCCGTCGAGGCGACGCTGATACTTCGGCACCGTCACCGGCTCAAACGACCCGGCCCGATCCCTGGGCACCGACAGTTCAACCTCGCCAATATCGGTGGTCACCCGCTTCGGGGAATAGCCGTTCCTAGAGTTGCCCGAACCGCGACCCTCCGGCGAGTAACGGTCGTAACCGAGATGATCGGCCATCTCGACTTCGAGACCGGTTTGGAGGACCTGACGGATCAGGCCAGTCAGCAGACCGCCTTCGCCGGTCAGCTCGACCCCGTCGGTGCGGGCCTGGGCCACCAGCGCTTCAGCCCACTCCGACATGTCCCCAGCCGGCACAGCC
>JAAETV010000209.1 GCA_024227975.1 Actinomycetes bacterium | reverse complement strand
GTAGTATTGCACCATGGCTGCTGACCGAGCTCGAGCGAACGCCACAGCCGAGCTGGCCAACGTGTTGTTCAACTTCATGCCTCTGGTTGTCAACCATGTCAATCAGCGCCTCGAAGAGCACGGCATGACGAACACCGACTACTGGGCGCTGCGGACCATTGAGGGCCCGATGCCGATGAGTGAGTTGGCGCATTGCATGGACTTCGACCCGTCCTATATGACCGTCGTAGCCGACCGCCTGGAGGCACTAGGGCTCGTCGAACGCCAGCCGCACCCGACCGACCGCAGAGTCAAGAACCTTGTCCTCACGACCAAAGGCCGACGGCTCAAGAAGTCCATCCCCGAGACCCTCTGGAGCGGCACGCACACGTTCTCCGCCCTCACCAGTGCTGAGCACACCCAACTCGCCGATCTGCTTGCGAAGCTCGCCGCTTCCACTGCCGAGGCATAGGGAATGATCTGATGAACGCCTTTGATGTGGATTCGGCCTCCATCGCAACACTCAGAGGGCGGTTGATCGATCACGACATCCGTTGGTTGCTCGGGGCCGCTGGTGCCGGCAAGTCGACTACGACCCAGATTCTGGCCGACCAATATGGGTTGCAGCTCATCAACCTCGATACCCACATCTATGGTGAGTGGCACAACCGGTTCACCGCGGAGCGCCATCCCGCCAATCACGAATGGACGAGTGCCCCGAACTCCTTGGAGTGGCTGCTCAGCATGGAGTGGTCCGGGTACGACCAATTCCAACGGACGGCACTCTTCGAATACTTGGACCTCCTCGCCGAAGACCTGGAGACCAAACCAGGAGGCCCCGTCCTGGTCGACGGGGGTCTGTACCATCCGGCTCTGCTAGCCGAAGTAATTCCACCGGACCGCATCGTCTGCCTGGCTCGTCCCCACCGCTCTGGTCGCGAAGTGTGGGAGAGCTCCGAGGAACGGCGGGCCATGCGCACCTTCATGAACGACCTCTCCGACCCCGGTGCAGCCTGGGCGCGATTCCTCGAGTTCGATGAGCGCATCGAGCAAACCGTGACCGAGGAGGCTGGGGCGGCTGGTCTCACACTCCTCGAACGCAGGCCAGATGAAGCAGTCGCTACCACCGTGAAGGCGATCGCCCGCGCATTCGGTCTGTGAGGGGTGCGGTGAAGATCAGGGGTCTCGCCGCCATCGGTGTGCTTGGGCTCGGTGCAGCCGTCGCCCAGGCCTTCGGCCGATTTGCCTATGGGGTGCTGTTGCCAGCGGTACGCGATGACCTCTCTATCTCCAACACTGTCGCTGGCTCATTGGGCACGATCAATGTCGGCGCCTACCTGGCCGGCACCGTCGCCGTGGCCGCCGCCGCCAGCCGGTTCCGACTCTTGTCGATCATGCGGTTCGGGTTGGTCACGTCGACCCTGGGACTCACCCTTTCGGCCGTGGCCACCGGGCCGGACGTGTTGGCGGTGGCCATGTTCCTGTCTGGCTTCGGTGGTGCCATCGTCTGGATACCGACGCCGGCTATCGCTGCGGGCTCGGTGGCACCGGAACGTCGGAGCCTGGCCATTGCCCTGCTGGGGTCCGGCATTGGTCTCGGGGTGGTTTTCGTCAGCCAGCTCACCTCCATTGTCCGGTCGAGTCTGGGAGATGAGTCGTGGCGGACGGCCTATGTCGTCATGGCCCTGATCGCAGTGGTGACCACCAGCATCACCGTCCTCTCCATTGATCATGACCAGGCCCCGCCGGCCGGAGGCAAGAGTCAGCTCGGGGGCTTCGCTACCTTGCGTCGGATGCGGGGCTGGTTCCCCCTGACTGTCACCTACACCGCCTTTGGCCTCATGTACCTGCTGGTGATGGCCTTCCTGGTCACCCGGCTGGAGGACGACAACGGGTGGACCAGCTCTGACGCCTCACTCACCTTCACCCTGGTCGGGCTGGCCACCGTGGTCGGCGGCCCCCTGTTCATCGCTCTCGCTGGTCGAGTCGGCCCGGCTCTCAGCCTGGCCGTTGCCTTTGGGGCGTGGACAATACTGGTCCTCATCGTCCTGCCGGGATGGTGGGCACCGACGCTAGCGGCCTCGGCTGGGTTGGGGCTCGTGTTCTCGGGTGTGCCCAGCATGGTCACCCTCTACGTCGTGGCCAATACGTCGGTGGAGGACTACGGCCCGAGCTTCGCCGCCGCCACGCTCTGCTTCGGCGTAGCCCAGATGCTCTCGCCCCAATTGGGTGGCTTGGTGGCTGACCTCACCGGCTCGTTTCTCCCCGTCTTCTTGCTCTCATCGGCGGTCGCCGTCATTGGTCTGGTGGCCGCTCTCGGCCTGCCCAGAACAGTGTCCGAACCCCCAGCGGCGACCCCGGTGCGGGATCTGGGATGACCTTCGCCTCTGTCTGATCCAGTCGGTTGGATGGTCCAATAGTGTCGATGGTGAGAATGTGGCGTGGTTCCCCGCGGCTCAAGCAGATCTCCACCGGGGTGGTGATTGGAGCCGCGCTCGTGCTTGCCGCCTGTGGTGATGATGACGATGGCATAGCGCAGAGCTCCAGCAGCGATTCGTCGACCACGACAATCTCGATCTCAACGACCACCACGACAGCGACAACGGCCGCGCCCACCAGCGAGACCACCGATCCGTCGGCGACCGTAGAGGTCTATTTCAGCAGCGGCGATGGGTCGGATTGCGGTGAGGTCGAGGCGTACCCTCGCACCGTCGTTGGTGCCGCCGTGCCCATCGCCGCTGCCCTTGATCAACTGGTGGCGGGGCCTACTGCTGAGGAGGTCGATGCTGGGGCTGGGTCGTTCTTCTCCAGTGACACCGCAGCCGCGGTGAAAGGCACTTCGCTGACCGACGGACTGTTGATCGTCGATTTCATCGACTTGCGCCCACTGATCCCCAACGCTTCGACCAGTTGTGGCAGCGAGGGCTTGCTGGCCCAGTTGGACAGCACTGTCTTCCAGTTCGATGAGGTCGATCGGGTTCGCTATCTCTTGGAAGGTAGCTGCGACGATTTCGGCAACTGGCTACAACGAGACTGCTTCGAGGTCGACCGGGCCGGTCGCCAACTCGACGTGCCGACCAACGAGCGGGCATCGGGCGCAGGCTGCACCCCCACAACCGGCAATACCTTGGCCGACGGCCGGTGGTTCGGGCTCGTGGACCAAGCTGAACAGGACGAGATCTCGTTCGACCTTGCTTGCTGGTTCACTGGTACGGCCGCCGCCGCAGCAGCGCTGGAAGACGGCGAGGAAAGCCCCCCTCCCAACGACTACTACATCCGCAACAACAGAGACCAGGTCCGAATCCTCCCCGTCGAACCAACGGCTGAGGTCGCCTGGCTACCAGAGCCTGGCGACCCAGAGTCGGTCGAGATCGTCACCTATCAGACCTGGGTTGCCGAACAACCGGGGCGTACCTACCAACCCGGCGTCTGGCTCGTGATCGAGGACGGACGGGTTATGTCCATTGAGGAGCAGTACGTGCCCTGAGCGGGGGACGCGGCCCACCGATTCGTTCAGTCTCGTGACCCTCCTCGACACCTCCGACTGGCCGGCAACCACGGTAGGCCTTGCCTGAGCTACATTCATCGTCTATCGTCGATAAACGATGAAACTCTCTACCGAACACGCTGAGGAGTACGCGAGCTGGTTCCGATGCCTTGCTGACGGCACCCGCATCCAGATCCTCAACTACCTCGCCAACGTCTCAGAACCGGTCACCGTCGGACAGATCGTCGACGCGGTAGGCAAGAGCCAGTCCACCGTGTCGAAGCATCTTCAGATCCTGGCCGAGGACCGTTTCGTATTCACCCAACCTGACGGAATCCGGACCCTCGTGACCGTCAACACGACCTGTATGACCGCTCTGCCTGACGCGGCCGCTGCGATCATGGCCAGCCGAGATCCAGCCACGACCTCATGATCAGAGACACCCTTTGGCTACTCGCAGAACTCACTGCTTTGTTCTTCGGTGTTGCGTTCATCATCCATCTCGTCCAGCGTCGCTTCGGCGCCGCCAGGCTTCGGGCCTGGATGGGCGGAACGCCCCTGGCCTCCACTCTGAAGGGAATCGCCATCGGGTTCATCACCCCGTTCTGCACCTACTCCGCCATCCCGATGCTGATCGGCTTCCGCCAAGCCGGAGTGCCACCATCCGGCTACGTCGCCTTCATCTCCGCCGCGCCAGTCCTCGACCCAGTCCTGTTCGGCGCCCTCGTCGTGATCGTCGGACTCGAAGCAGCCCTCCTGTACAGCGCCGTAGCGTTCACCGCTGCCATCACCCTCGCCCTCGTCGCCCAGCACACCAACATCGACCGCCACCTCAAACCAGTCCCGAGCGCCGTCGCCGCCCCATCCCCCCAGGCAGTGCTAGTGCAATCGGCCCCCACCGTCTCCCCGATCGCGACCGCAGGGCCTCCCCCCGGCCAAGCCTGCGGAACGATCGATGAATCATCGTGGCGAGGTTCCCGAATCGAAACCCTGGAGGCAGCACAAGCTGCGATTGGACTACTCCGATCCGTTGCGCTTCTCCTCCTCACCGGCATCGTCGTAGGACTCCTCATCGAATCCACCGTGTCGCCTTCGACTGTCGCCACATTGACTGGCGACAACGGCATCTGGTCCATCCCCGCGGCCGCTGGCCTCGGCACACCCCTCTATTTTCACACAAGCCTCTTCGTCCCGATCGCCGATGCGCTCACCGAGGCCGGAGTCGGTATCGGCGCAATCGTCGCCCTCACGATCTCAGGTGCTGGTGCCAACGTTCCCGAGTTCATCGTTCTCACCAAACTCGCCAGCCGCCACATCATCGCCATCTTCTTCGCCTACGTGTTTGCCGTAGCCCTCGTCGGTGGCCTCATCGCAGAGGCAATCCTCCGATAGCCCCGACGACGTTCTTGCACCGGGTGGCAGAAAACCACCCAGCCAGCTCAGCAATCGCCAACGGTACGGATTGCTCTGGGCGGCCCGGCTTGACGACGACCACACCGGATCGACACTCACGTATGGCGCGGTGAGCGTGGTCTTGACTGGACCGAGGCGCCCTCGACCCTCATGTAGGGGCCATGTCCGCCGATAGTCGGCAAGTGGACTACGAGGTTCGGAACCAGACAAGAGGCGGGAGCCGCAACTTCGAGAATCTGGCCGATGCTCTGGCTGCTGTCTGCCCACCGCTGATCACCGGGCAGGATGAATGGGAGCTGGTCTTCTCCAGGACGTCGGGGACCTCCGGAACCATCATCGCTGGCGGTCGTGGACCGATCCCTGACACCCAGGTGGAGGGGCTGACGGTCGGAGAAGACGACCTGTCGATATCGGCTGACCCGATGCCGACCAGTCATCCCCACCTCGGCTAGGCCGAGGCCAGGGTCCGGAGAATCCTCCTCACCGTTGGAAGGTGGCGGCCGGCCGCTAGCGTGCGAACCACACTCGGGCCAGTACCCGTTCGCCTCCCCTCCCCCATCTTCCCCTCCGTTGCCTATTCCGGTTGGCCCGAAGTGGCCGGCTGAGAAATTGAGGGTCGATGTGGTGTTTCTGGAACGCCAAGGGCGGTTCGGGGTGTAGCACCGTGGCCGCCGCTTTCGCTGCTCTTGTGGCCAAGGATGGGCCAACCCTGCTCGTTGATCTCGGCGGTGACCTGCCAGCTGTATTCGGCATCGCTTCGCCCGAGCTCGGTGTCTTCGACTGGTTGGATGCGGAATCGCCGCCCCCTGACGGTCTGAGTCGGCTCGAAGTACCCATCACCGAGAGGCTGTCCCTTCTCCCATCGGGAACCGCAGGGTGGGGCTTGGCCCCCGACACGGCCCAGCCCGCGACCGAAGTCGACACTGGTCGGTTGCTGGCCATCGTGCTCGATCGTGATCCGAGACAGGTGATCGTCGACGTTGGGCTCGATCGCCGGCTCGGGGCGTCCATCATCGAGCACGGCTCTCCGTCGTATCTCGTGACCAGAGCCTGCTATCTCTCGACGGTGCAGGCCAGGTTCGCCCCCAAGCCCGACGGCATTGTGGTCGTCCGAGAACCCGGTCGCCTCCTCAGCGACCATGACATCGCTGCCGCCTGGAGTGCACCCGTCGTCGCCTCTCTCCGGTGGGACGCGGCGGTGGCCGTCGCCAACGATGTCGGGTCCCTGACCCGACGCCTCCCCCGAAGCCTGCGCCGCCTCTCGGCCCTCCTCCGCGACAATGCCCTCCATCGATGACGCCAACTCCTACCCCGGTCAACCTGTCGGATCTCACCGAGGAGGCCAGATCGCTCAACCCCCTGCTCGACACGGCCTCGGTTGGGGTCATGGTCGCGAGTCGCTGGCGTCGAGCCAAGGGGTTCGGCCCCATCGACCCACTCCTGAGTGATCCCGCCGTCAGCGAGATCATGATCAATGGCTCCGGGGAGGTCTGGGTCGATCGAGGGGAAGAGGTCGAGCGCTCGGGCATCACCATGACCGCCGACGAGGTCGGTCTGCTCATCGAACGCATCCTCGATCCCCTTGGCCTGCGGGTCGACCAGACCGCCCCCATAGTCGACGCTCGCCTTCCCGATGGCTCGAGGGTCAACATCGTCGTTCCCCCACTGGCCATCGACGGTCCAGTCGTCACCATCCGTCGCTTCACCGAGCGGCCTGTACCAGTGGGCGCCTTCGGCGACCGCTCGCTAGTTGCCGCCCTCAGCGATCTGATTGACGATCGGGCCACCATCCTGGTTGTTGGAGGGACCTCGTCGGGCAAGACCACTCTCCTCAACGCTCTCGGTGGCCTGCTCGATCCCGAAGAGCGACTGGTAACAATCGAGGATACGGCCGAGCTGCGCCTACCAGGGACGAACACGGTGTCATTGGAGGGCCGGGAGGCCAACAGTGAAGGGGTCGGCGAGGTGACGATGCGGGCCCTGGTTCGCACCGCCCTGAGGATGCGACCCGACCGGTTGATCGTCGGTGAGGTGCGCGGCCCGGAGGCGCTCGATCTGATTCTCGCCCTCAACACCGGCCATCGGGGATCGCTAGCTACATGCCATGCCAACGCCCCAGCGGCGGCTCTGGAACGACTGGTGGCTCTGGCCGTGGTGGGGGCGCCTGGCTTGTCGTGGGAGTCCCTCCGCTTCCAAGTAGCAACAGCCATCGATGCGGTGGTCCACGTCGAGCGCATCGGGCCCTCCAGACTGGTGAGCGAGGTAGCCATGGTTGACGACGGACCTCGCCTGCAGACCACGCCCGTCTGGCGACGCCAGCCGCGCTTGGTGTCATGACGGCATCACCATTGCGGCCTCTGTCGTGGCCAACCACAGGGCATCTGGCGGCGGTCGTTGTATTGGCCGGTGGCTTGATCATTGGTGCTGGCTTGTCCAGCCCCACCCTGGCCGCCGGCACCCCCGTGGTAGCGGGACTGTGGTGGCACTGGTCTCGCCACGCCCAATCCCAGGCCCTGGCCGAAGCGAAGCAGGCCGAAGTGATCGACATCGTCGACCGGCTGATCCAGCACCTCAAAGCCGGCGGCTCACTTCGCACCGCCCTACAAGCCACTGGAGGAGAACGCCTCCTCGACGAGGTCAGTGCCCCAGTCACGTCCAACCCCGGACGGCCCGGCCCAGGGCCTGAACTGCGGCTGTTCACGACGACGATCACAGTCCTGGTCGAACGGGGCGGGCCGGCACTGCCATCGCTGGAGCGGCTGAGCGACGTGGTGCGCTCAAGCCATGCGCTACGAGCCGAGCTCGACCTCCATGCCGGCCAGGCAACGGCATCGGTGGCGGCTCTCGTTGCCCTCCCGGGGATCTTCATCGGGGGCCTGATCTTGATAGACGACAGCCTGCGTCGCTTCTACCTCTTCGAGCTAGGTGGCACCGTTTGCCTCCTCGGGGCCCTGACCCTGTCCTACGCCGGGTGGTGGGTCATGCATCGGTTGATCGCATCGAGCCCGGGCCAGTGAGCAGCTGGTCATGGGGAACCGAGGCCCTCCTTGGCGTCGTCGTGGCGTGGGGTTGGTGGCCGTCCGGACCACCGGCTTGGGTGTTCGACGTCCCGGAGCGTGTGTCTGCGTCGAGGTCGAACCTATCAGCGGGGGGTCCGTGGTGGCGGGTCATGGCCCTTGGCGGGTTCGTGGTCGTGATCGGTGTCGTCGGCCTGGTCACCGCTCCAACCCTGACCGTGTTGGCTGCCCTGGTGGCCGGAACCCTGGTGAGGTCACGCCGGCAGCGTGTTCGCCGACAGACCCAGGCCGGCGACGCAGCCGCCCTACCCGAATCATTGGAGCTGTGCCAGGTCGTCCTGGGGGCTGGTGGCACCGTGCTCGACTGCCTGCGGGTGCTTGCCATGCATGGGCCTGAGCCGGTCCGATCGGCGGCACAGGAAGGGGTCAGGGTGGCCAGCAATGGTTCTCGCCTCGACTCCGCCCTCCGGCGCTTCCAGGAGCGCCTGGGCCTGCCCTTCCAACCCCTCACTGGCGCCCTCCTCCTGGGGTGGCGGCAGGGGGGCTCGATCGGGCTCCTTCTCCAGCGCCTCACCATCGAGGCCAACGCCAGCCGTCGCCGCCTTGGTGACCTCCGGGCCAGACGCCTACCCGTACAGCTGCTCGCACCTCTGGTCTTGTTGGCCCTACCCGCAGTTGTTCTGGGCGCCATCGTCCCCATCGTCGTCGTCGCAGTGCGAGATCTCGACCTCTGAGGGCGCTGAGCCCCTTCGGTCCTTCGGGGCCCGACAACAGAACGGAACCCAAGGAGGATCCTGATGGATCCCACCACCCCAACACGCCAAACCTCTGCCCGCCCCGCCATCACCGACAGCGCTGATGTGCGGCCCCCGTCCGAGCGCGGACAGGCCACGGCCGAGTACGCCCTTGTCATGCTGGCGGCCGCCGCTCTGGCCGGACTCCTCCTGGCCTGGGCTTCCAGCTCGGGAGGCGTTGATCGTCTCCTCAATGCGGTCATGGACACCCTGATCGACCAAGCAGGGTGAGGGGCCCCGAGCAGGGTCAGGCCACCGTCGAGGCGGTCCTGATCGCTCCGGTGTTGGTGGCTCTGGCCCTGAGCGTGGTCCAGGTAGGGGTTGTGGTCCGCGATCGCGTCCTGTTGGCCCATGTGGGCCGTGAAGCAGCCCGGGCGGCCGCCGTGGAGCCCACCTTGGAGGCGGCGACCACAGCCGCCCGAGGAGCGACCGGGTTGTCCGACGAACGACTGAGCGTCACCTTCGCCTCTCCTTCGGGGTCCCCTCTCGGAACGAGTGGGGACCGGCTCACCGTGATCGTCCGCTATCGAGCCCCGACCACAGTCCCCATCGTCGGCATCTTCATCCCCGATATCGATCTGGAGACGCTGACCACGACCCGGATCGAGTAGGGGCGGCCGGCTGGCTACACCCCCACCACCGGCGACTCAAAAAGGCTCGGACTCGCCCAGGGTGTTGCGCAGCAGGGCCAGGGCCGCCCATTTGTCGAGGGGCTCGTTGCCGTTGCCACACTTCGGCGATTGGACACACGACGGGCAACCGGTGGCACAGTCACAGTTGTCGAGTACCTCGGCCGTCGCCGCCAGATGCCGGTCGGCGGCCCCGTAGGCCAGCTCCGCTATCCCGGCACCACCGGGGTAGCCGTCGTAGATGAACACTGTCGGCAGCTCACTCTCGGGGGCGGCCGCGATCGAGA
Source organism: Actinomycetes bacterium (assembly GCA_024227975.1). The sequence continues at coordinate 2,737 of JAAETV010000209.1, read as the reverse complement.
CCCCACCGACGTCCCACCGGTCGCAGATGGTGAACAGGGGGAGGATGCCGATGGCGGCGTGCTCAGCGGCGTGGAGGGCCCCCGGGAGGGCGTGGGGCTTGATGCCGGTACGACGGATCACGCCAGGCCCCCACTCATACCAGATGGCAGTGGTGGTCAACTCCTGGGGTGGGAGATCGAGGTCATGGCTCTCGATCGGCTGGCGGACCCCGATCTCTTTCACCTGGTAGCCGACAACGGTGGTGGTGACCGTCACCATTCCCAGATGGAGCTCGGCTGCCCCCACCACCTTCGACGCCGCTCCCTCGACCACCTCGATCTGTATGTCGGACCGGGCCTGGGTCCAGGTCCGCCCATCGTCGGGTTCGACCCGAGCCACCCGGGCCCCCAAGTCGAGCTCCACCACCTTCCACGGCTGACCCCGGTGGAGGTAGATGGCTCCGGGGTGTACCAGATTGCAGGCCCGATTGTCTTCGACGGTGCCCACCAGCTCGTCGTCATCGTCGATGATCCGAACCTGACCGGCCGAGGCCGAGCGAAGCCCGATCCGATGGAATGGCATCCCCCGCCCCGCCCACACCGCCCGAGGCTGATGATTGCGATCGGGTCGAATGCGGAGCTGATCATCCAGTACCGACCGCCGCACCCCCTCATCGAGGTCGGGCCACCAGCGCTCATCAGTCGGCTGGAGGGGGTTCTCGTAGGCGGCGCAACCAAGATGAGGGTCACGGATGTGGGGGTTCTCGACATTGACCACCACCGGTTCCGGTGGCCGCTCGAACAGATCGCTCGGATGGTTGACGAACCATTGGTCGAGCTGGTCCTCACCGGCTACCAGCACCGAAAGCGACGACACCCCCGAGCGGCCCGAGCGGCCGATCTGTTGCCACAGTGAGGCAATAGTTCCGGGGAACCCGCACAGCACGGTGGCGTCGAGGCCGCTGATGTCGACCCCCAGCTCCAGGGCGCTGGTGGCAACAACGGCCCGCAGGGAGCCTGCTGCCAGCTCATCTTCGATCTGACGCCGCTCAGCGGCCAGATAGCCGGCCCGGTAGGGGCGGACGGTGTCACCGAGCTCGGGTGGGAGAGCTTTGGCCGTCCCGGCCGCCACCCGCTCGGTCAGGGCTCGGCTGGCGCAGAAAGCGATGACCCGATGGCCCGCAGTCACCAGCTGGGACACGGCATTGATCGTCTCGGTAGCAGGCGACTGACGAATCCCCCGGTCGGGATCGACGAGGGCTGGTTGGATGAGAGCGATCCGTCGGGGGGCACAAGGGGCACCATCATCGGTGATAGCCACTATGGGCTTGCCGCACAGCTCGGCCGCCAACTGCTCAGGCGCCCCGATGGTGGCTGAGCAGAATACGAAGGTGGGATCGCTGCCATAGCGGGCGCAGGCCCGTCTCAGCCTCCGGATCAGGTGGGCGACATGGGTACCGAAGATCCCTCGCAACACGTGGAGCTCGTCGATCACCACATAGTCGAGCCGCTTCAAGAAGGTGGCCCACTTGCCGTGGTAGGGGAGCAAGCCGTGGTGGAGCATCTCGGGGTTGGTGAGGATCACGTTGGCGTTGGCCCGGGCCCACGACCGTTGCTGGCGGGAGGCATCGCCGTCGTAGGTGGCGGCCTTCAGATCGGGGATGGTGAGCCCGCCGAAGGCGCGCAGCTGGTCCTGAGCCAGGGCCTTGGTCGGGTAGAGCAGGAGCGAGCTGCCCGAGCGTAAACCGCTGACGATCGACTCGGCGATGGGGAGCTGGTAGGTCAGAGACTTCCCCGAGGCCGTGCCCGTCGCCACCACCACCGACTGGCCATCACGGATCAGATCGATGGCCTGGGCTTGATGCGACCACAAACCACCCTCGGGCACACAGTGAGCCACCGCATCAGGGAGGGACCGAGCTAGAGGCTGGAAGCGTGCAGGTCTGGCCGGCTGGTCTTCGAGGTGGACGAGACGACCGTCTGCGGCCAGCGATTCGATGACATCGTCGAGCGATATCTCACCACCAAGCCCGGCCGAGGTCACAGCCTCGGGGCCCAGTTCGGGGCCCGTCGCTTGTGTGTCGACGGGTGTGGCAACAGCCAGGTCCACTACCCCACCGTAGTCGCTCGATGCTTGGCGTCATGACCGGGACCCAGCTGCCGACTACAGGGAGATGACGACCGGTGAGGTGAGTCGAGGTGACCAGGACACCACCGTGACCTCTGTCGCCGTTTCTGGCTCATTGGCCATTCCCGCCACGAGGGTGGGGGTCTCGTCCGGTCGACGATTGCCGGTCCCCGAGCCGGGACGGTGGGCGGCCGAGGACTTCGTCGCCACCCATCTCGGACACCTCCTCGAACGTCGACGCTCGGTGGAGGAATCACCATCATCGCCAGCATTTCGGGGTGGTCAACGGGCCGCCGATGAGGCTTTGGCGGCCCTGGTCGCTGGCTCGCTCCACGCCTATGCCGACCATCGAGACGATGCATATCCCCAACCTCGGCGCCGGGTGTCTCGCCTGTCTCCCTGGATTCGTCACGGCCTGCTGAGTCTCCCCACCGTATGGGACAGCCTTGACTCTCTCGGGGGGGATCCCGCCGACATCGCCGCCTACCGTCAAGCCCTCCTGTGGCAGGAGTACGCCCGCCATTGGTATGCCCGTCTCGGTCGGCTCTCAGCCGATATCGGTGGTCGAGCCCACAATGCCGACACCGTCGACGGTGAACCATCCCTCAGCCGCCACCCCTCTCGACCTCG
>JAAETV010000208.1 GCA_024227975.1 Actinomycetes bacterium | reverse complement strand
GGCGCCTGGCCCCAATCCAGGGACCGGACCCAAACGCTCGCTCGGGGATGACAAGAGAGCCGAGGGCTTGATCCTGGTCGAGGACTTCGAGAGCTTCCCGGGCCACATTCGGCTCCAAGACCATGTCACTATCGACGAAGATGATGGTGTCACCAGCTGCGACACGGGCACCATGGTTTCGTTGGGCACACCGCTCCGGGCCGAACGTCTCGACCGAGGGTGTCCACGATTGGGCCAACTCGACGGTCCCGTCGGTGGAGTGGTTGTCGACGACGATCAGCTCCACTCGAGCATCGCGTTGAGCGACGATGCTGGCGAGACAGGCATCGATCGTCCTCGCCGAGTTGAATGTCGGCACCACGAAACTGGCCTGCGGCGAGCCTTTGGTTCCGTAGCACCGCGAGGAGGTCATCGGTCAGCTACCAACGCCAGCCCGTGCCGACCCCGCTTGATCGGTTGATCGCTGGCGGCTTCGCTCAGTCCAACCATGTCGGTGACCAAGGAGAGGATCTCATCGGCTGCGTCGTCCCACTCGATCGCACCGCGTGCGCTGGGCCCAGGGGTTGACCTCGCGCAACCGAGCTCGCTGAAGTGACGCGAGACAGCTGTGGCCAGAGTCTCGGGGTGGGGATGGACAAGGGTTCCCCCCGCGGCCAGAACCGAGTCACGCAGCCCATCTACGTCATAGCCGATCGTCGGGGTTCCGACCGAGGCTGCTTCGTCGACAACGAGACCCCACCCCTCGCGGACAGAAGTCACGACGAGCACGTGGGCCCTCGACATCAGCTCGTATTTGCGTTCATGGCTGACCCGTCCGAAGAACTCGACGTTTGGTGGTGCTGCGCGTCGCAGGTCATCGGTCATGGTGCCGGATCCGACCATCCACAGCTGGGAGTCCGGTGCGTGCTCGAGTACGCGTGCGAAGGCCTGGAGGACATGATCCGGTTGCTTGTTCGCAGCCAGCCGACCGACGAAGGCGATCGTCGGCCTTTCCTCCTTCGCCGTCAAGTCGATGTCCGGACACGGGTCGACGCCGACAGGGGCAACCACAACTCGCTGGAGTCCATAGGAGCGAAGGGACTGGGCACTCGATTCCGAGATCGTCACGGTGGGGACGTATTGGTATCGCGAGAGCCAGCGTGGCTCGAGCCACCATCGTCCGACTGATGCCAGCGGCCACCAGAACTCGCTGAACCAGACCTCTCTGGCGACCTGATGGATCAGGGCAACCGTAGGTGTGTCGCCAGCCCATTCGTGACAGAAGAAGGGCCTCGTGTTGACCTCGTCGATGATCAGGTCGAAACGATCGCGACCCTCGGCCTGGTACCAGCCCTTGGCCGCGTGATAGACACCGAGGCGCCCGGTGCCGCCCCTGATGATCTCGACATCGTCGACGACCGCTCGGTCCGGCTCGTCGGCAACGGCTGACGCGAACTGGGTCACTTCATGACCTGCCGACGCCCAACGTCTCAACAGCTCATGGGAATAGACCTCAGCCCCCCCGCTCGCAGGGTGGCTCCTGTCTCTCCAGTTGCATAGAAGAAGCTTCATCTAGTACCCGATCAACCAAGTCGGTCCGGCATCCGGATCAGGCCCGCGACCTGTTGCCCAAGAAGGACACGACCAACACGCCGACTGAGGTGGCTGCGATTGCGGACAGCGCCAGGGTGCGGGCACGAGACCTGGGCCCATCACCGGCCTCGTGCACCGATGCGAGAGCTTCAGGAACAGAGGCCACGACTTCGGCGGGCCGGGTCAGGACCAATCGCCCGCCGGTCGCGGCGTCACCCGCTGCCTTGATGCTGTGATCGCCGAAGGGCATGTCTTCAGGCAGCGTCACGACGACGTCGATCTCACCGTTTGCATCGGCGGTGGTCACGATCAGAACAATGGGATCGGATTCAATGGTCACCGTGACTTCGGATCCGGGCACGTATCCACCGCCGGTGATACGGAGCTCCTGGCCCGGCTCGACCAGTTCCGGCTCGTCCGGGGCTTGCTCTCCGCTCCCTGGTTCCTCGCCGACGGACAGCGTTCCCGACTGACTCGGATACTCCTGGGCGGCCACTGCTCCAGCCGCCAGAACTTTCATGATCACGACTCCAGCCGCCACCCACACAAGCCCCGAACGGGTACGTGTTTGGTACGTCTGCGGTGAGCGGGTAGTGGATTGCATCGCAATGCCTCTCGTGACATTTCGGTCAGAGAGGCAATCGGCACTTGCGGTGACAACTGTTAGAGGACGATCGGTTTTGAAGTACTCATCACAGACGGACCACCGTGACCGAAGGAATGAGGTCACCTCCCAGAAGGGGCATCGGTCATGAAGATGAGATTCAAGATCGCCCGATGGTGTTTGGCCTTGGGGCGCGACCGCTTCCGCAATACCTGGGTGCATCACCTACGGCTGACTGAGGCGATGTACCGACTCGTCGTCAGAGCGATCGACAAGCCCGAACTGATCACCTTCCGCGGAGTCGTTCTTCGCATAGCGCAACGAGACCGCACGATCACTCCCACCCTGCTCACCGGGCAGTACGAGCGGGCCGAGCTCGATCTGCTCGACTCCCTACTCGAGCCGGGCATGACCATCGTCGATGTCGGGGCCAACAACGGTGTGTACACCTGCATTGCGTCCCAGCTCGTCGGTCACAATGGGAAGGTGGTTTCCATCGAGCCGATATCGGAGAACCTGACTGCGCTGAGGGAGTCCGTCGCCCTGAATCAGCCCGCAACTGAGAATGTGACGATCATTCCGGTGGCGGCCGGGGCGACAAGCGGCACGGTTCGCATTTATCTGGACGATCAGAACAGCGGCACGCACTCTGCTGGAGGGGTTGGCGACTGCTGGGAGGACGTCACCGTGCGCCCAGTGGATGAGATCGTCGCCGAGCTCGGTCTGAGCTCGGTTGATCTGATCAAGATCGACGTCGAGGGCTACGAAGAGCAGGTGCTGGTCGGGGCGGCCAGAACGATCGAACGCTTCGCACCGGCGATCCTGTGCGAGTTCGACGCTGAGATGACCGAAGCTTGTGGGTCCGACGCGAAACAGTACGCGGCCGACCTGTTCGCAATGGGCACGGTCTTGGAGATCGACGAGCGCAGCTGCTCACTGGTGCCGATCGGCGAGTCCAACTGTGCTGGCCTCCGCAATTCGAACTTGCTCGTGATCCCCCCTGGCTTCGGCGATCACCCAATCCATGGTGAGGACTGGCCATCGCACGGATACCCTCGACTGACACGGGATGTGGCGCAGTTTGGCTAGCGCACCTGCTTTGGGAGCAGGGGGTCGGGAGTTCAAATCTCCCCATCCCGACTCGGGGAGAGGACGAGTAACCCCAGGCCAGTATCGGTCTGGGGTTACTCACGTTCATCCGGAAGGACCGTGGCCGCAACCGATCCGCTCTTCCTCTATCGGCTGACATATCGGCTGACCTTCTATCGGCTGACCCTCGAAGACCTCCACCGGGGCCTCTACCGGGGCGACTGAACCCGACGGCTGGCTGCGAGCTCGGTACTGCTCCACTCCAAGCTCTCCGAGAGTGCTGGAATACTGCCGTTGTTGCCGCTGTCGGCTACAACACCCTGATGCCCATTCTGTTCGGTCTGTTGGCGTCGCTCGGTATCGGTGCCGGCGACTACTTCGGTCGCTACTGCACCCGGCGGGCCAACGCCACAACGACCGTTCTCACTGCCCTGGTCGGTGGGCTGGTGGCTGTCACCCTTCTAACCGTTGTGGTTCCCAGCGAGCGCATCAGTCGTGATCTCTGGTTCGGAGCCGGTTCGGGTCTCACTATCGGCTTCGCCCTCATGTTCATGTACCAGGGAATGGCCATCTCGTCGACTGCCATCGTCTCCCCCGTTGTGGCCTTCTTCGTGGCCTTCGTGCCCCT
>JAAETV010000207.1 GCA_024227975.1 Actinomycetes bacterium | reverse complement strand
TGACCCGCTGCCTGTTCGTTTCTGGGGGCACGGAGTCAGTGGAAACGGCCCTGAGGGTCGCTCGCCAGTATCACAGCACCCGCGGTGACCTCGACCGCTGGAAGATCATCGGCCGCTCCATCAGCTACCACGGGGCATCGCTCGGCACCCTGGCCGTTGCCAACCATGATCGGCGCCGGGCTGGGCTCGAGCCCCTCCTCCTCGATCTGCCAAAGGCCGACGCCCAAGATGCCGACCAGGTCCGCAAGCTGGTGGAGGCCGAAGACCCCAGTTCCATCGCCGCCATCATCGCCGAGCCCATCAGCGGGGCCGCAGGAGCGGCCCTGGTCCCCCCTGACGACTACCTCCCGGCCCTGCGCCAATTGTGCACCGACTACGGCATCTTGTTGATCTGCGACGAGGTGATGACCGGGTTCGGGCGAACGGGGGTGGCCATGGCTGTTGATCATGTCGGCGTCGTTCCCGACATCCTCGTCAGCGGAAAGGGCCTGGGCGGCGGCTATGTGCCCATGGGTGGGGTCTTTGCCACCGAAGCCGTGGTTGCCCCAATAGCCGAGGCCGAGGCGACGGTCATGTACTACACATTCAGCGGCAATGATCTGGCCTGTGCCGTTTCCGACCGGGTGCTCCAAGTCATGGAGGATGAGCAACTCGTTGCCCGGTCGGCGACGATGGGGGCGCGGTTCTCCCAGCTCCTCCACACCGCCCTCGACGACCATCCCAATGTCGCCGACGTGCGGGGCCGCGGCCTGTTGCAAGGGGTCGAGCTGGTTGCCGACCGTGAGACCGGCGCAAGCTTCGGAGGCGAACTGGCTTTCCACGTAGTAACTGAGGCCTTGAATCGCGACTGCTGGATCTACCCCGCCGGCTCTGCTGGTGTTCCCGATGGCCTCCTGTTCGGTCCCCCGTTCACCGTTTCCGACGACGAGTTGGCTCGAATCGTCGAGATCACGGTGGAATCGATCGACACCGCTGTTGCGGCGGTCCGATAACGGTGAGTGCGTCGATGAACCTGGTCGAACTGGGCCAGGGTGTCTTCGCCTGGACCCATCCCGATCCCCACTTCGGCGACACCAATGTCGGACTCGTGATCGACCAGGACGGTTTGACCGTGATCGACGCCACTGCAACTCCTAGGCGGGGCACCGAGGTCCGCGGCGAGATCGAGGCCCTGACCGCAGCGCTCGAGATCCCAATCAAGAGGGTCGTCCAGACATCGAGTCGGGTGGCCTTTTCCGGTGGCAACAGCGCATTCTGGCCCTCGGCGTTCTATGGAACCGAGGTGGCGAGCGACCAGCTCGACGCCCCTCCCAATGTCGATGCGTTCCGTCGCCTCCTACCGACCTTGGCCGAGGTGTACGACGACGAGTTCACCACCCTGCCCGTGACCCACACCGTGGCCGAGCCAGCCTGGCTGACAGGGGCTGCTTTCGGGCTACCCCTACCCGGCGAGTCCTCGGCCAATCTGGCCGTCATCGTCGACGGAGCCGACGTTGCCTTCGCGGGCGCGCTGGCCTCATTCGGCGTCACCCCCCTGGCCTTCGACGCGGACCTGGTGGCGTGGGCCGACTCCCTCGAGCACCTGGCAACCCTGGCTTCCACCATTGTCCCCGGCCACGGGCCCCCGGGCGGACGAACTGACATCGCCGAGCTCGTTGGCTACCTGCGAGCGTGTGTCGACGCTGGAGGCGTTGTGTCCCGCATCCCGGCCGGCCCGTGGGATAGCTGGACCGACCGCCGCTTCGACCGGATCAACGTCGAGCGAGCCGCCCTCCTAGCCAACGGTGACACCTCGATCCCCCAAACCATGTTCACCCTCTTGGGACTCTAGCTCAGACCAGTTGCTCTTCTACCTGATCCATGGCGGCTTCCTCGGTCACGTCAAGAGCGAAGGAGAGCTCAGAGACCAGCACCTTGCGAGCCTTGGTGTACATGTTCTTCTCACCGGCAGAAAGACCCTTGGCCTTCTCCCGCAGGGCCAGATTCCGGACCACCTCGGCTACCTGGTAGACGTCACCCGACTTCAGCTTCTCCTGATGGTTCTTGAACCGACGGCTCCAGTTTGCCGGCTCGCGGACATCCTTCTTGGAGAGGAGCACGAACAGGTCCTCGACATCCTCGAGGCTGATCGGAGGACGCATACCGACCTCATCGACCTTGTCGACGGGAACCCGCACGGTCAGATCATCATGAGCTGTCTTGAGCACGAAGTACTTCCTCTTCTCTCCGTTGAGCTCAACCATCTCGGTCTTCTCGATGATGGCAGCCCCGTGGTGGGGGTAGACAACTCGATCTCCGGCCTTGTACGTCATCTGACTCCTCGGTAGGCAATGCCCAGGGTGCACCATTGTCGGCCGCTACTCCAAACCGTCAACGCACCTCTTTCAATGATGGCTCATCAATCAGAGAATCGCACTCAGGAACGATGCAATTGTACTCAGTACAAGAGCCACGACACCGATGATGGCCAGCCAGTATGCAAACGGCTTGCGCTGGCGGAGGCTGGGATAGGGACGCTCAGCTCGCCCTGGCCCACTCCCGCTGCCGGCTTGGCTGGTCCTGCTGGTACCGGAGCGGCGGGTCATCGGACCGAAACCACCGTCGTACCGGCAATCTTGTCCCACACGGTCTGGCGTTTGGGGTCTATGAACAAGAACACGAGGCCAACGATAGCGATCAAGACCAGGACTAGGTAGAAGAACAACCCCACCGTTCCGGTCAGCGAGATCAATAGACCGAGGCCCAGGTAGTGGACAACCCGTCTGACGGCGACGCTCAGATCAACCGGGGCCCCACTGAGGGTGGCTACTTCGAGCCCCAGAACCATCTTGCCCAAGGTGGCCCGACGGGTTGCAACCATGGCCATCTCGTAGGCCGAGACGAAGATGGTGTTCAGAACGGCGTTCGCCGCCCCGCGGGCGTAGCTGATCTCCGCCAGCTCATCGGGGCTCTGGCCCCCAGGCCCAATGATCACTGATCGGACTATCAAGCCAATGACCAACCAGACAACGAGGTCGATCACGCGGGCCCCGATCCGAGCAATTGGTTCAGCCAGATCGGGGCCGTCAGTGATCTTCGCCTTGGCCCCGTCAGTCAAGCCCAGGACCGGCACTGGTTCACCTTCCCACTGCTCGCCATCCCAGTAGCGCTGGGTTCCAGGGGGGTCGCCCTCGGCGTAGTACCACCCCGCTGGCTGTTGCCGTGGGCCTTCCGACATGGTGTCGCGCTAGGCGTTTACCACGCTGAAGTTGAGGATCTTGTCGGTGAGGCGCTTCTTGTCCTGATCCCACAAGGGCCACAGGTAGTCGAGGAGACCGGCGATGCCGCAGGAGACGAACGAGATGACGCCGGCCACCAGCAACCGGACAAAAGCCATACCGCCACCGACCGGTTGACCGGTTGCATCGGCAACGAGCTTGATGTTCTGCTGCTCTTTGCCGATCGACTGGCCCGTCGTGCCCTGGCGGATGATCGTATTCCAGACCAAGACGCCGATGTAGGCCAAGAGGCCAACGAGGCCAACGAGCGTGCCCAGCCCATCGCTGATAGCACCGGCTATGAGGGCCAGGATCGCGAAGACGATGTAGACGGCGAGAACGATGCCAGCATCGATCAGGTAGGCGATTACTCGGCTTCCGTACTCGGCCGGATTACCAGCCCCACCGGCGGCAAATCCGGCCTGGCCATATGAGGCCGGTTCGCCAGCGCCAGCCCCCTGGGCGGCCTGTGGGCTGCCAACCCACTGCGAACCATCCCAGTAGCGCTGCGTGCCTGGCGGATCGCCTTGTGCGTAGTACCATCCCGGCGGCTGCGTCGCAGAACTGTCAGTCACGTCATCTCCCTCTTCCCAAGAGCTCGCCTGGATCCTAGCGACTGTATTGGTGCATCAACGCGGATGGCTTGCGATCGTGTGACCCGCTCCTCACCTCCACCCAGGCTCCCTACCCCACTGCGGTAGACCAGATCGGGCCCACCGTGCACCCCGGGGCGAAAAAAGTCTGACCCAGGCCGCGCTACGGTTGGCTGCTTCTAGAACGGCTGATTCTCCACGATATTGGCCCCGCCCTCCTGTCCTCGCCCGCCTATCCGATAGGAAGACCATGACTCGAACTGTTCTGGTGACTGGTGGAGCTGGCTATATCGGCAGCCACACGAGCGTGCGGCTGATCGAACGCGGCTTCGATGTAGTGATCGCCGACAATCTCTCGAACAGCTCGGCCGAAGCGATTGACGTCGTGTCGAGACTGGGTGATCGGCCGGTGGCCTTCGAACAGTTGGATCTGACCGACTCCGAAGCAGTCAGGAAACTGTTCGACTGCTACCCGATCGAGGCGGTCATCCATTTCGCAGGGCTCAAAGCCGTTGGTGAGAGCGTCGAGCTCCCCCTCCGCTACTACCAAGCCAATCTGACCTCGACCCTGAACCTCTTGAACGAGATGGACGCTCACGACGTCCGCCAGCTGGTGTTCTCGTCGTCAGCGACCGTCTACGGCGAGCCTGAGGTACTCCCCATGCCCGAGACAGCTCGCACCGGCCCCACCAACCCGTACGGTCGGACCAAACTGATGATCGAGGATATCTGTCGTGATGTCGGGGCCACCGGAGACGGTTGGCAGATCAGCCTTCTCCGGTACTTCAATCCGGTAGGAGCACACCCCAGTGGCGACCTTGGTGAAGACCCCCGCGGGACCCCGAACAATCTGGTGCCCTTCATCATGCAGGTGGCGGTCGGCCGTCGGGACCATGTTCAGGTCTTCGGCGACGATTGGGACACCCACGACGGGACTGGGGTTCGCGACTACATCCATGTCCTCGACCTGGCCAATGGCCATCTAGCGGCCCTCGACCACCCCCCGGACGGTTGTGATGTCTTCAACCTCGGTACCGGCACCGGCTCGTCGGTCCTCGACATCATCAAGACCACGGAGAACGTGAGTGGCAAGGAGGTCCCGTTCGAGGTCGTCGATCGCCGGGCCGGTGATATCGCCACCTCACTGGCTGACCCGTCAAAGGCCAATCGTGAGCTGGAGTGGCGGGCTGATCGGAGCCTCGACGCCATGCTGGTCGATGCCTGGAACTGGCAATCAAGACATCCCGAGGGATTCGCCTCGGTTGCGGCCCTGGGCTGAGCACCTCTGGCCCGCTAGGAAGTGACCTGACCCTCCCAGGACCCGACATCGGCCAGGTACGGGATGGAGTCCTGGGCCCCCCTTTTGGCGACCGTGTGACCGGCGACCCGAATGGCCCACCCCATGGCGTCGACCATGCCCGCCCCATTGGCCATGGCAACGGCGAGGGCACCACAGAACGTGTCACCGGCGGCTGTGGTGTCGACGGCAGTCACTGGCACAGCCGGCAGGACGACGACCTCGGCCGCGGTCCCGGCCTCCGAACCCGTTCCAGTTCCGGCCCCTGGGCGCTCATTGAACACCGCCATCGCTCCCAGCGCCCCCAGTGTCACGATGACCACCGCTACGTCGAGTGATCGGGCCTGGTCGGCAACGGTGGCCAGATCTGGGGTGGCGGTGCCTCCGGCCAGAAGGGCAAGCTCTCCCCGGTTCGGCACCACCACGTCGAAACGGCTGAGGTCGATCCCGAGCCGGGCTGGCGCCGGGTTGAGGACGAGCCGGCCTGGTGTCACGGCTCGAAGCCCATTGACGACCTCCAGCGGGGATTCCAACTGGGTCAGAACCACCGACGCTGAGCCAATGAGGCTGGCGACCTTGTTCAGATCGTCTGGGCTCAGCCGGTTGTTCGCTCCCGAGGCGACGACGATGCTGTTTTCCCCCGCCCCGTCGACCGCGATCACGGCCAGCCCCGTCGAGACATCTCGTGTATTCAGCAGTCCCCGCAGGTCGATCCCGTCCCCTTCGAGCTTGTCCCGCAACCAGCGTCCGGCTTCGTCGTCGCCGACTCGTCCCACGAACGCGACCTTTGCCCCTAGCCGGGCTGCTGCCACTGCCTGGTTTGCTCCCTTGCCCCCGGCCCCTCTCAGCACATCGCCGCCGAGCACGGTCTCGCCCGGTCCGGGGAGAACGTCGACGGAAATCGACAGGTCGATATTGGCGCTGCCGACCACGACGACATCGAGCTTGGCCCCAGTGGCCGATGGCTCAGCCATGGGCGGCCACGGCCTCCATCAGGGCGGCCAGAGCAGCCGGATGGTCGAGGGTGTGACCATGCCAGACATTGCCCGTGGGGTCATCGACCCCAGGCGGGAGTCGCTGGTCGACCACGGTCATGGCTCTGGTGTGAGTCCCACTCAGCTCGACCTCAACCCGACGACGGGTTCGGCCCACGATCTCGGGGTGGGTCACAGCCAGGACGGCACAGGGATCGTGGAGCCCACCGCGGCGCACACCGCGGATTGCCTCCAACTGGTCCAGGTAGGCCATGACCAGGTCAGCCAGCATGGCGGCTCCGTCGGTGCTGTGAGCTCGGAGCCTGGACGCCAGCTCATCATCGACTACGAACTGGTGGGTCAGGTCGAGCCCAGCCATGACGATGGTGGTGTCGGTGGCCAGCACCGCTGCCGCCGCCTCCGGGTCGACCAGAATGTTGAACTCAGCAACCGCACTGTGGTTGCCAAAGGTGGCCGACCCGCCCATGAAACTGATCCCAGCCAACCGTGGGGCCAGGTCAGGGGCCGACCGCAAAGCCAGGGCGATGTTGGTCATGGGTCCGGTGGGGATGAGCCACAATCCCTCCTCCCCCCTGATCGTCTCGATCAGGTAGTCGATGGCATCACTGGAGACGACGACATGGTCCAACTCAGGCAGGGTCGGCCCATCGAAGCCGTGCTCACCATGAATCTCCGGGGCATGACGGGGCTCAGCCACCAGTGGACGCTCAGCTCCGGCGTGGACCCCAACGTCGATCCCGAACACCTGCGCAGTGAGTAGAGCATTGGTCGTCACGTCGGCCAGGGGGGCATTGCCGCCAACGGTGGTGATGCCTACCAGATCAGCAAAATGGTTGGCGACGACGAGAGCGGCCGCATCATCGAGGCCGGGATCACAATCGACTATGACCCGCGGTTTCATTCGCCCCGCAAGCTCTCGAAGATCTCCTTGCACTCCGGGCAGACGGGGAAGCGCTCGGGATTCCGGCTGGGGACCCACTTCTTGCCACACAAGGCGATGACGGCATTGCCCTCGACTGCGCTCGACACGATCTTGTCCTTGCGGACGTAGTGGGCGAAGCGATCATGATCACCGCCGTCGTCCAGTAGTCGATCGGTGTCTGGCACCGTTGGGGCCACATCCACATCTGTCATGGCCCCATCCTCGCACAGGCCCGATCGGGCGACACGACCCCCATGGCTACTATCCTCGGCCTCATGCTCGATGCTGGCTCCCAAGCCCCCGATTTCACCGTTGATGACCAGGACGGCAACCCAACCTCTCTCTCCGACCAGAAAGGAAGCTGGGTCCTGCTGTGGTGGTATCCCAAGGCTGACACCCCCGGTTGAACGCTTCAAGGTCAGGGCCTGCGTGATCAGGCCCAAGCATTTGCCGACGCCAACTGCACCGTGTTTGGCATCTCGTTCGATGTCCCCGCCGACAACCAAGCATTTCGCTCCAAGTTCGACTTCCCCTTCTCCCTCCTCTCAGACCCCGACAAGATGGTGGGAACGGCCTATGAGGTCTTGCGCGACCCCGACGACCGTCTCGCTGACTTCGCTCAGCGGATCAGCTACCTGATCGATGGAGAGGGCTCCATCGTCAAGACCTACGAGGTGGAAGACCCCGGTGGCCACGCCGCCGAGGTGCTGGCCGATCTGGCGGCCGCGGCCCGCTGATCGAGCACCCTCGTCCCGACACACCTAGTCCAGAGGCTCGTCGAGGGGGACGGGAACGACACCAAAATCGCCTGAGAGATGGGTCATGACGACATCGTGGGCCTCGGTCGGCAACTCGGCCACGATGTAGCCCCCGGTGATCCCGATCAAGACGCTGCCAGGTCCCAGGCGACCCAGGAGCCGGTCGTAGTAGCCCTTGCCTCGCCCCAGCCGACCTCCGAGCCGATCGAAGGCCAGGCCCGGCACCAGTACAGCAGCAATCTCGGCGTCGGCCACGATCGCGGCGTCGGCCACCGGCTGACGGAACCCGTAGGGGTGGAGCTCGCTCGGGCTGTCGAGGGGATGCACCGTCAAGTCCACACCGTCGTCGGGGGTGCGAGTCACGGCGAAGGGTCCAAGCCCTGGCATAGCGAACAGGGGTGAGAGGTCGGCCTCGCCCGTCATGGCTTGGTAGCCGAGCACCCAGCCCTCACCGACAGCATCCGAGGCCAGGAATCGAGCCAGGCCCTCACAGTGTCGCACCGGGTCGAGAGTGATCCCGACCCTGGCCTGCTTGGCCCGTTGCCGCCAGTCGGCCTTGGTCAACATGACCGTCGACGGTACAGGTGGCCGGCCTTGGAATGGGTTCGATCCAACCCCAAGTCCTATTCTTGCTTGATGGACATCGCTCCACCCGTCTCTGTCGAGGCTGAACTCCTGACGACCTTGGTCGAGATCGTGAGCGTCAACCCTCTCCAGGCCGGAGAGCGGTCGGGGCCCGGGGGCGAAGAGGAGCTGGCCCAGTGGGTCGCTGAGCGGGCAAGAGGGCTAGGAGCCGACGTCTGTCTCGACGAAGCCGAACCTGGCCGCCCCAATGTCTACGCCTATTTCAGCGGCTCCGGAGACCGCACGGTCGTGGTGGATGTTCACCTCGACACGGTCGGTGTCGAGCACATGACCGACGACCCCTTCGATGGGCGTCACGAGAACGGCCGCGTCTACGGCCGCGGTGCGGTCGACACCAAGGCCACTCTGGCCGTCATATTCCCACTGTTGGACAGGATGAGGGCCGGCGAGCTCGGGCTCGAGCCGAACCTGATGCTGGTCGGCACGGTGGCCGAAGAAGCTGGCGGCCTGGCCGGGGCCTACCGCTTCCGCGACTGGGCCATCGAGCACAAACGCCGCTTCAACGAGATCGTGGTGGCCGAGCCCACCTTGTGCGCCCCCGTCTATGGCCACAAGGGTGGGGTCGGGCTCGAGATGACAGTGAAGGGCGAAGCCGCCCACTCGTCGAAGCCCCACCTCGGCCAAAACGCCATTATTGGTGCCGCCAGAATCATCGAGGCCTTCCGCCTCGAGCACGAACGGATCATCAGCCTCGCTCCTCCGACCCCGGTCGGGACGGGGACGCTGAGCGTGACCGAGATCAGTGGGGGTCGGGCTCGAAATATCATCCCCGACGAATGCGTCCTGTATGCCGGACGGCGGGTGGCCCCGGGCGAGGATCCTGAGGCTATCTACCACGACCTGTGCCAGCTGGCCATCGAGGCAGCCAAGCCACTCCCGGTCGACGTCGTCTTGCCCAGTGGTCGTTTCAGCCCCGGTTTCTACCAGGAGCCTGACTCGGAGCTCGTTGCAACCCTGGCCGCGTTTGCCGGGGTTGCTCCCGACACCGCAACCTATGGCAGCAACGCCCTCGTCTACCGGGAGATCGCCGACCAGATCGTGGTCTTCGGCCCTGGCTCGATCGATCAGGCCCACAAGGAGGTGGAGTGGATCGAGATCTCCGAGCTAGCACGAGCATCGACCATCTTCGAGCAATGGCTGACAGCCCCGAGAAGTGGCTCCAATCCCTCTCCAGCACTGGCCGGTGAGGCGGACGAGCCGGGAGTGTGAGCAACCGACCGCCGACACTCTACGCGTTCACATGCTGACCCTTCGTACTGTTTGGCGTCCGATTCACAACTGACGATCTAGCTCATTGGGTGATCTCTCCCGCGGGCCGAGACAACGACGATTTGATCCGATAGAAAGTACCTACCGAAATGGTTCTGTAATACTCTGATTCACAACTAATGGCCCTGTATCAACAAAGAGACTCGTCTGGTCGGACGCGTTTCCTACTCGCCCTCACGCTGTCGACGGTGACAGCTCTGGGTGTTGCCGCGCCCCTGGCCGTCAAGGCCGTCAAGGCCGATGAGCCCCTGGCTGCGTACACCTCTCCGGTAGAAGACGGCTCACAAAGTTCTCTGACACCAGACGCCGACTCGTCGGACAGCCATCTACTGACTCCCGATGGTGCCGACGCCAAGGGTGGAATCGTCTCCCGGGAGCCGGCCAAGGCCCAGGCTCAGACCTCCAAGTCCGATTCAGCCGACGGTGCCGATGCGACCTCACCCGCATCCCAGGATTCAGTCTTGACCAACCCGACGACGACCGTTCCCGCCGACGATCAGACGTCGACCTCGATCCTCGACACGACGACGACCGATCCGGACGCCTCGTCGACCTCGACCAGCGAACAAACGAGCACCACCACCGGCTCGTCAACCTCCAGCTCATCGACATCCTCGTCGACCTCGACCAGTACGACCGAACCAACGACAACGGTCCCGCCGACAACCAGTTCGACCTCGACTACCTAGGCGAGCACCTCTCGTTCATGTCGTTCATGGCATCGCCCGATTGGTCTCCTAGCACTCCCGGTGCCCTGATCGAGCTCGACGGCACCATGAACCTCCGGGATCTCGGGGGCTGGCCGGCAACCGGTGGTGCTACGGCCTACGGACGCCTCTATCGATCCGATCGCCTCAGCGGACTATCCGACGCCGATCATCGCCACCTCGAAGGGCGGGAGATCGTGACCGTGATCGACCTCCGTTACGAGGCTGAGGTAAACGAACACCCATCTCGGCTGTGGTCATCAGTGACCAACCACCATGAGATCCCAATGGGTGGCGATCTGGCCGATCAGCGCAGCTTCGTCGAACGAGTCCTGGCCGGCGACCTCGAGGGGATCAGTGACGATGACGTTGCCGAAAGCTACGTCACCATGCTCGATACCCACGCCGACCAGTTCGGCCAGGCCATCGAGGCCTTGTTGGCCCCAGGGCCCGCCCTCTTCCACTGCACGGCGGGCAAGGATCGAACGGGACTCCTCTCGATGCTGGTGCTGGGTACGGTCGGGGTCAGCGACGACGACATCATCTCCGATTTCGTCCTGTCGAACAAGTACCGCGCCAGCCGCCGGATCGAACAGCTCCGGCCGACATTCGAGGCCCAAGG
This sequence comes from Actinomycetes bacterium, assembly GCA_024227975.1. The sequence goes on along the minus strand of JAAETV010000207.1, from coordinate 4,190 downwards.
TCTTGACATCGATCGCTACCGGCCGGCCCTGTCGGCGCCGGGTCCGGCCATGATCAAGGCCTTGGAGTGGATCACCTCCACCTCCGGCACGGCCGAGCGCTACCTGACCATGGAGGCAGGGGTCGCTGAGGCGGCATCCCGACTCCGACAACTCCTCATTGTCGAACGGTAGCTAGGCTGGCACCAAGCCCGGGAGCGGGGAACACACACGAGGCTTGGCGCTGGACATGACAGACTTCTCTTCACCTCCCGGACGACCCGAAGACGAGCCGGAATTCGGCCTGCCGGTATATCCGCCGGGTGATGTCCCTATCGAGGAGCCGCCGACTTGGGGGAAGGCTCCTGCCCCATCACCATTCGGCCCCGGGCCCGGAGCGTCACCTCGCCAACACCGCGACGATCGCCCCCCGACCACCTGGGTCCCGACGGAACCGAACTCCGGTGGGGCGAGCCAGCCCTATCCCCGCCAGAGCATCGCCGTCCCAGCCATGGTCTTGTCGGTCATGGGTATCGCCTGCTGCGGGCTAACGGCTCCCATCGGATTGATCATGGGCTACATCGACCTGCGAGCCATCGACGAGGGACGGACCGACCCAGAGAAAAGGGGTACGGCCAGGGCCGCCCTCATCGTCGGCGCCGTGTCGACAACGCTATTCGTGGGAATGGTGGCAGTGTGGATACTGTTGGTAGTGGTGGCCGCACTGTCAGGATCGTCGAGTTGACCACCCTCCTTCTGAACCCCCGGGTTCGTTCCCTGATCGTCTCTCCGTGGACGAAGCTGGCCGCAGCCACCGGCGCCTTCCTGGTCGCCGGTATCACCGCCTCGAACGACGACGGGTTGATCCTGTGCCCCCTGCGGCGCTGTAGTGGTGGTTATTGCCCCGGCTGTGGCCTCACCCGCTCCAGCGGCCAGCTCCTCCGTGGTGACCTGGCCGGAAGCTGGCGCCATCACCCCTTCATCTTGTTGGCCCTGGCCCAGCTGAGCGTGCTGGCCGTGGCCTACGCCGCCCTGTCGGAGCCGAGACGAGCCCAGATCAGGGGGATGACCAATCGCATTCTGATGGCCAACGGAGCCCTTCTGGTTGCCATCTGGGCGGCCAGGATGGCCTCAGGATCGATTCCCGTCCCCTTCTTCAGCTAGGGCCCAGAAACCGGGGGCAGCAGACCCAGCCGCTGCTTGAGGGTCAGCACCCTCCGTACCGCGTCGTCGAAGCGGGCCTGATCGAGTCGGCCACTCTCGACCGCTGTCACCATTGCCTCGTAGGCCGTGGGCAAATCGGGGGGAACGAGGAGGATGTCAGCACCGGCCGCAACCGCCTGAACCACGACCTCTCCTCGATCTATGCCGGAGACTGCATGCATGTTCAAGGCATCGGTCATGACAACCCCGTCGAAGCCGAGCTCATCACGCAGGAGTTGATCGATCAGAACCGGGGAGACGGTGGCTGGGCCCCCACTGGGGTCGAGGGCGGGGATGGCCAGGTGTCCAACCAGGACGATGGCGACGTCATGGTCGATGGCCGCTTCGAACGGCACCCGTTCCCGCACCTCCCAAGCAGCCCGCGTGACATCGATCTCGGGTAGTTCCTCGTGGCTGTCAACCTGGGTCGCTCCGTGTCCTGGCCAGTGCTTGACCGCAGCGGCCACTCCCGAGCCCTGGAGCCCGTCGACCGCAGCGGTCACCATGTCGGCCACGATCTCCGGGTCCTCCCCATAGGAGCGGGAACCAATGGCACCTTCGGTCCCGGCGGCCGCGATGTCGGCCACCGGGGCCAGGACCACATTGATCCCCTGGGCCGAGACCTGCCGGCCGGTCAGATAGCCGGCTTCGAGCACAGCAGCTACGTCACCGGAAAGGATGGCAGCGGGTGGAAACACGGTGACACCATCGGTTATGCGGTTGACCCGGCCCCCCTCCTGGTCGACTGCAACAAGGAGGCCGATACCGGTCTCGTCGCGAGCCGCATTCTGGAGACCAGCCGACAGCGAACCGACCTGATCAGCGGAAATGATGTTTTGGGTGAGGTAGATGACGCCACCCAGCTTGTAGGTAGAAACGATCTCGGCTGGGGTCCGTGGGCCGAAGACGGTCTCATTGTTCTGGCCTTCGAGCGAGCTGACCGACGTCGCATCACTGCCCGACATCACGGGCATGAACAGCTGACCGACCTTCTCCTCGAGCGTCAATGACGCCATGACCTGCTCAACCACAGCAGGATCGGGAACGAACGTCGTGGTCGTTGTCGGGGCGGTCACCGGCAGAGACTCAGACAGCAGCACGGGGTTTGTCGTCGTCGAGCCAGTGGCCGACGGGCCGGCCGGCGAGGTCGAACAGCTCCCGGCAACAAGCAGGGCCACCATCAGCATCGAGAGACGAAACTTCACGCTGCGACGAAGAGTTCGAGGCTCGGATGCACTCTGTGAGCGTAGGATCTCACGATGGCAAAAACTGACTGGAACCCGGTGCTGAGGGCTGAGTTCGAGAAGCCGTATTGGTCAGAGCTCCAAGCCTTTGTATATGAGGAACGGTCACGTCACCAGGTCTTTCCCGCCCATGAGGAGGTGTTTGCCGCCCTCAAGCTCACCCCCTTCCGGGAGGTGAAGGTGCTGATCCTGGGCCAGGATCCCTACCACGGCCCAGGGCAGGCTCACGGACTCTGTTTTTCAGTCCGTCCGCCAGTCCCGCCGCCACCGTCCTTGGAGAATATCTTCAAAGAGCTCCAAGCAGATGTCGGAGTGCAGATCCCTGATCATGGATCGCTCGAATCTTGGGCTGCTCAGGGCGTGCTCCTACTCAACGCCACCCTGACGGTTCGGGCCCGCCAGGCGGGATCTCATCAGAAGAAGGGTTGGGAGACCTTCACCGACGAGGTCATCAGGGCCGTCAACGACAAGCCTGAGACCATCGTGTTCTTGTTGTGGGGTTCATACGCCAGACAGAAGAAGAAGCTGATCGACCTCGAGCGCCACATCATCATCGAATCGCCTCACCCCTCTCCCCTCTCAGCCCACCGGGGGTTCTTCGGTTCTCGTCCCTTCTCCCGAGCCAATGAGGCCCTGGTCGCTGCGGGGCGGGAACCCATCGACTGGGCCCTATCGGCCGAGGACAGCTCCTAGCACACCTCCCTAGTACATCTCCCCCTTGGAGGCGCCGGGACTCGCGTTGTTGACCGAGTCGAGCGACACCTTGGCTCCCTCACCGAGGGCTTGAAGATCGGAGGTCACGGTGACCATGCGGAATCCTTGCTCGAGCCGGGTCGGAGCCCACTCCGGAACCGAGTGGATGCCCGGGATGATCCCCCTCTTCTGGCAGGCGCTGACCACGGTGGCCAGGGCGTCCTGGAAGCTCTCCTCGGCATTGTTCGAGCCGGGAGGGAGGCCAAGGCTGATGCTGAGATCGGCGGGGCCGATGTAGACGGCGTCGATCCCAGGGACGTCGAGGATGTCATCGAGGTTCGACATGGCCTCGACCGTCTCGATCATGGGGATGCAGACGATCTTGTCGTTGGCTTCAGTCGCATAGTCGCGCCCCAGCGACCGGGCAGCCCGGATCGGGCCGAAGCTGCGTGACCCTCGAGGGGCATAGAGGCAGGCACTGACCGCCGCCTCCGCTTCGGCCACCGTGTTGACCATGGGGATGATCACCCCCTGAGCCCCGGCGTCGAGGACCTTGCCGATGATGCCTGGTTCGTTCCACGGCACCCGGCAGGTGAGGGTGGCTGACGACGATTGCATGGCCTGGAGCAGGGTGACGGCCTGGCTGTAGTCAATCAGGCCGTGCTGGAGGTCGATATTGATGTAGTCGTAGCGCAGCGCGCCGAGTTGCTCGGCCCCGGCGGCGTTGGCGCTACCAAGCCAGAGCCCGAGCGCCGCTCCGCCACTGGCCCATATGGTCTTCAGTCCATTGTCCTTCACCGCACTGAACGTAGCGCTAGTTCGGGACGGCCGCCCAGCTCACTCAACGCAAGGGAGCAATGAGGCGCCGGAACCAGCGCCGGGGACCACCATAGGGAAGGGCGACAAGGGCCAACAGGATGGGGTATATCTCTAGCCGGCCCAACAACATGGCCCCCATCCCGATCAGTCGGGCCACCCGGCCCAGGTTCAAGAAATCTGAAGACGGGCCGACCTCGCCCAGCCCCGGGCCGACATTGCCGAACAGGGTTGCGGCCGCCGAGAAGGCCGTGATC
>JAAETV010000206.1 GCA_024227975.1 Actinomycetes bacterium | reverse complement strand
GGGGGCACTCAGATTGCCGGTGTACCCGACTGCGGAGGTAGTGAGGACTGCTGCGGTGGGTGTCGTGCAGTCGCTTGAGTGCTATCGGGTGTCGCGCCGAAGTTGTGCACGGGCTCCGAAAAAGATGGGCACCTCGGTGTAGAGGGGCTGCTGGCGGGCGAGGAGATCGCTGGCTTGCGGTTCTTGGCACTCTTCAACATCGAACCCAGCCCGTGTGAGCGCGTTGAGGTAGGTGGAGAGCATCCGATGGTGGTTGCCTGCCCGCCTGACGCCGTTCGGGTTACTCGAGCGCCAGAATCGCTCATTGAAGTAGCCGGTGACCGTCACGGCTGGTCGGTCTTCATCGATGGTCACGCGCTGGGCGTGAGGCACCAGGAAGCAGGGGTGGCCGATGACGAACGCGAACCAGCCTTGTGGACGGAGCACTCGGGCGATCGCCATCAAAGCAGCGTCGAGGTCGGGAATGTCCATCAGGGCCAGTTGGCAGGTCGCGGCATCGAATGATCCCGAATCGAATGGTGACAGGGTTTGAGCGTCGGCGACCACGTATCGGATCTCGGAGCCTTCAGGCGTGCCGTGCCGCCGAGCGTTGGCGATCATCGTTGGTGAGGAATCGGCACCGACAACGGATGCCCCGAGGCTGGCGGTCAGGCGAGTGGCGATGCCTTGCCCGCATGCCACGTCGACCACCTCCAGGCCTTCTACAGGTAGCAGTAGATCAGCAAGGCAGTTCAGAGCGGTGTCGTGAGGTCCGCTCCCGGAGGTGAGTAAACGGTCGTACCAGTTGGCGATGTCGGACCAGGTCGCAGGAGCAGTCTCAGATGACGTCACACCCCGAGTTTCGCATAACGCAGGGTCAAATCGGCCGTGCTCGGGCGCACAACGAGGGCCGGCTGTCCTGAAGATTTGTCAGCATTCGGGTGGTGCCGGGAGTGGCCACACCGGAACGATGTCCCGGCGGCCATCACCTAGGCAGTCGAATCCGCAACGCCTCTCGAAGCTACTCACCGCTCGACAACTCCGCTGAGCAACGATACTTGACAACCCATAGGAGCATCGATGTCGGACGGCCTGAGCGATCGGAAATCCGGGCTCACCACGCTCTGCGATCTTGGCCACAGAGCATCGAGACGGCGAGATTTCTAGGCGCTCGGCAAGTGAGGATTGAGAGCGGGAGCTCGCTTGCGCTCTTCAGCACACTACCGGGCGTGTAGATCCAGAAGCTGCTTGGCCATCTGAGCGGCCTTGCTTCTTCCTCGAGCTGCTCAAGTGCCCGGCGGGCTTCTGGTCACCGATAGCGGCCCCTGTGGTGACAGCTTGATCGAGCAAAATCGGGTGGCCTCTTCACTCCTCGCACCAGGCGACTTCGCCGACAGTGCTGCGCGGGCTGCGGCGTCCGACCAGGCGACTATGAGTGGTGTGGGACCATCGCGGCGAAGCCGCCGATGCGACCAGGGGCAGAGTTGTGAAGCTGTTGGAGCGTCAAGGTTTCAGGATCCGAAACCGTTATCTCATCGAGTCCCTGCAGGGCAACACCGTCGCAGATGTCCCATCGTCTGTTGGTTGCCGATCTCGGTCCGTCGGCTAGATCGAGCTAGCGCCGACCTCACAAGTCTGTTGTGAAGCTCGTCCTTTCTTCTTGCGACGGTGTCCCAAGCTGCTGTCGGATCTCAGAGGGGGTTGCACCTAGATGACGACGGATCGAGTTCGTCATGTGAGCGTGGTCGTGAAAGCCCGTTCCGATGGCCACTGAGGCCAGATCGTGAGCGCCCTCGCCTATCTGGGCAAGCGCAGCGCGAACCCGTAGCTGGGTTCGATATGCAGACAGGGTCGTCCCTGTCACGGCGTGGAAGACGCGGCTCAGATGGTGCGACGAACTGCCGACGGCTCGGGCCACGTCGGGTAGCCCGGCGTTGTCAGCGTAGTGAGTTGCCAGATACTCCTCAGCGTCTGCAGCGAGCGCTCGTTGGTGAGGTGTCGATCGCCGCCGACGCGAACCTTGAACCAGGTCGGTCACGATCATCGAGATAGTCTCTTCGGCTTGCAGGGGGGTTGCGAGGCCAAGCCGAGCGTCCACGACGAGTCGCCATAGCGCCAGATCATGGTTCGCCGACGTGACTGCTGTCCGGCTCCTGAACCGATCCGCTCGATGATCCAGTAGAGGATCGACGAAGCCTGAGGCCATGGCCATGAAGAAGCATTCATCGCCTGCACCGTGAGGATGACTGATCCGCTGGACTTCGCCCTGGTTGAGAAAGAGCGCTACCGCCGGGTTCGCGACCACACGATCGTTTTCCACGTGTTGAACGAAGTGACCTGATCTCGGGAATACCACGGTGAAATCGGTTTCCACTTCTTCTGCCCCCGGGTCCCTCGATTCGAGTCGACATGCTGTTTCGGCCGCGAAGAGGGTGCAAGTGCGAATGAGAGGCTTCACGACGAGCATCCGAACATGCTAACCGAGGCTGTGATTCACCCGGATCAAGTGCATCGTCCACGGCGCAACATCGCACAGGAATCCAAGCGAGTCCGGATTGGCCAGCCCCACACTCATACCATGCAAGATCACACCGACACCGCAGATGCCGACGTCGCGTCGATCCGCGAACACGTGGAGCTCCTTTTCGAGGCCTACCTCACTGAAGATCGCGACGCGCTGCTCCGTGGCCGCCTACCCGAATGGAAAGGGTTCCAGCTGCGAAGCACCCACCTCATTCGAGGCGTCGAGGACTACGCGAGAGAACTGGACAAGGCGCTTGGCGCGATAAAGGTACAGCGCTACGAGTTCCTGGACTTCGAAGTTGAGGTCCTCGGCGACGTCGCACTGGTGTACTACATCGCCAGAGATTGGCTGGACGTTTCGAACCCCAAGGGCGATGTATCGACGCCGACAACGGCTCTCATACGGGCGCTCGATGTCTATAGACGCGTCGATGGTGACTGGATTCAGGCCGGCTCGAACATCTCAGCAATTCCGGACGACTCCGATGGATAGCCAATTCCGGACGACCCCGATCGTGGCACTCAGTGTCAGACTGCCTACTGGCAGTCGCCCATCTCAGTTCGTTGTGGCGTGGTTCTAACCGCGCAACGGTGGGTTTGGTGAGCAACGCCAGCGGCCCGCTCGGTACGCGATTCTGGAGGGTATGGACGGCATCTACCGCGTCGAACATCGGCGATGGGATAGTCGTTGCCGGACTCCCGTTGCTGGCAGCCCAGCTCACTCGAGACCCGTTCAGCGTCGCGGCGACGACTATCATCATCCGGCTTCCCTGGCTCGTCTTCGGCCTGTTCGCAGGCGTCATGGTTGACCGTACCGACCGACTCCGGCTGATGGTGGCGACCGATATCGGCCGGGCTGTGATGTTCACGTTGATGGCCGTAGCCATCGCGTCTGGAAATATGACACTCATCGTGCTCTACGTCGCAGTATTTGGCGTCGGAATCCTCGAGACACTCTTCGACACCGCTGCGATGAGTATCACTCCAGCGGTGGTTGACGTCGATCAACTCGAGCAAGCGAACGCTCGCATCAACGGCGCGCAGATCGTTGCAAATGAGTTCATCGGACCGCCTCTCGGAGGGGTTGTGTTCGCGGTAGCCGCTGCCGCTCCGTTTGGCTTCAACGCCATCACGTTCGCCGTGTCAGCAGCAATCCTGATCACTGTGCCGGGGCAGTACAAACCAGAACAGGTCGAGCGGGGAAAGTTCCGGGACGAAATCAGTGCCGGCCTCAGCTTTGTCTGGAGGGAACCGCTCATCCGAGCGTTCGCCGTGGGAGCGGGAGCAATCAATCTTGGATTCACCGCGGCAGCGGCGGTGCTCGTGCTACACGCCCAGGACAACCTCGGTCTGGGAGCGTTCGAATTCGGCCTTCTCTTGGCATCTGCCGCCGTGGGAGGTCTCAGTGGCGCACAGCTGGCACCGGCGGCAATCGAGCGGCTCGGGCGGCGCTACAGCGTACTGCTGTCGATCGTCGGTATCGCCAGTGGGATCGCCGTATTGGGGGCCGCCGACTCCCTCCTGGCAGCCGCCGCTGGTTTCAGCGTGTTCGGATTCTCCGCCGAGATCTGGAACATCGTGTCAATGACCTACCGCCAATCGATCACCCCCGACCGGTTGATGGGACGAGTGATGGCCGGATTTCGCGTGATCGCCTACGGCGCGTACCCGGCCGGCGCGGCCATCGGCGGCCTGATCGCCTCCACCGTCACGATCCGTGCAACCTTTCTGTTCGGGAGCGCAACCGTCGCGATGCTCCTCCCCTACATGGCCTTCAATACTTCAAAGCACAACCTCTGACCAAGACAAGCCTGATCCGAACCAATGCCGCTGCGCTGTTCCTGCATCCGCCCGGCAAGATGACGCTGAAAGAACCCGGCATCTCATCCTGGTCGACCTGCTCGAGATCGCAGCCGCATAGTCACGCCGACCAGCGCATCACTCGGACCACACTCCGGCCCAAGTGCAGTACCCGACAACACCGCTCGGTAGCTGCGGACGCTCACGCCCTGGTACCGGCGTCCTAGGGTGGTTCAAGCGGAAATGAGACCACGCACGGTGCGATGAGCGTTTCCGTCCGAACGGCCCGCCTGGCTGTCACGGTCAGTGGTGGAGGCGCTCAGATCGCAGGTGTACCCGAGCGGAGGTAGTGCCGCAGCGCTGTGCCTCCGCCGACGCCAGGACGAGCGTTGTCGAGCGGCCCTCGCTGGTGATTTCCATCACAGCGGCGCCGTCCCCCTGTCCCAGGTCGTGAGTGCTGGTTCTGAGTGGCTGCATCAGCTGGTATCGGCCGTGATCGCTGGCTTGGTTCTCATGACCTTGGTTCCTCAACATTGAGCGAGACGCTCGAGAGCGGGTCGAAGTGCGCTTGGAATCTATCTCCGGGCGCCATGGCGATGACTGGACCCAACGCCCCTGTCAAGACCACGTCGCCCGGTCCTAGAGGCAAGTCGTGGCGGACCAACGTGTCCACCAACCACCTGAGCGCCTGCAACGGGCCGCCCATGGTCGCGCTTGCTTGGCCAGACGAAACCAGCTCACCGTTGCGGAACAGCTCCATTCCACACGACGAGAGATCGAGCCCATCAACAGCGTGATGGTTCTCTCCCAGGACGAACCTCGCCGAAGCCCCGTTGTCAGCAATCGTGTCAACGATACCTATCCGCCAATCACGCAATCGACTGTCGACGATCTCCAAAGCGGGTACTGCGTAGGAGACACAAGCGGCAAGCTCGTCAAGAGGCAGGTCGGGCTCGGAGATGCCGGTGCCGACAACCAGAGCAAGCTCAGCCTCGATTCGCGGTGAGATCAGCATCGCCGCGTCGACCGATCCACCGTCGGGGATGCGCATGTCGGCAAACAGGGCACCGTAGTCAGGCTCATCAACCCCCAACTGTTGTTGTACGGCCTCAGCGGTCAGCCCGATCTTGCGGCCGCGGAGCGTCCGGCCCGCTGAAAGCGCGAACGCTGTGTTGAGGTGCTGGACCCGGTACGCGCGTTCCACGTCGTCCTCGCCGAGTCGCGCTGCGAAAGGCTCGATCGGTGAAGCCGACTCCTCCGCGGCACGCAACTCGGCTGCGATCTGTTCCTCTAGCTCGTGGTCAGTAGTGGGTGTGGCCATGCTCATGTTGAAGTCGCAGCGCAGGTCAGTCGCAGAACAGGAGACCGGAAGCTCACCGACCTCTAGAGACTATCCAGCTACGACCCTGCCAGGAGCAAGATCCCTACCGCACTG
>JAAETV010000205.1 GCA_024227975.1 Actinomycetes bacterium | reverse complement strand
TGATCTTGTCTGGCTGGTGTGACATCGCTGGGGACTGGGTCTGTTGTTGGAGGTGGTTCGAGCGTGCACCCGTTGTTCGAAGCGTTGGCTGAGATTCGTGGTGGCTGTTCGGCTGGGGTGGTGGCCGCTGATGCGTTGTCGCAACACAGACCCTGAGTCCAGATGGGGTGTTGGCGGCGTTGGTTGAGGTCCAGTCGTTGGTCGCTCAGATCGGGGCGTTGAACACGGTGTTTCTGGCCAAGGTTGATTTGGCCATGCTCCCTTCTGATGAGCACGGCCATTCCTCCACTGGGGCCGCGGTCGCGGCCCATGGTGGGACGAACCCGCGTGTCACCCGGGCTGATCAGCGACGTGGCCTGTGGCTCCTGGGGTTTCCTGTCATCGCTGGGGCGTTCAGTTCGGGGTCGATCAGCCAAGCCCACGTGGAGGCGTTCAAAGGAGTTGAGAACCCCCGCACCACAACCGCGCTGCTCGAAGCCCAGGAGTATCTGGTCGAAGCCGCCATCAGATGCAGGTGGGATCAGTTCCAACAGGTGCTCCGGTACTGGGTTCACGGTGCAGACCCCGATGGTGAGGAACCCAATGACCAGAACGAGAAACGCTCGGTCGACTATTCAACCAATGGTGACGGATCAGTTTCGGGCCGGTTCCGGCTCGACCCCCTAGCTGGACACGCGTTCACCACCACTATGGGCCGTCTCGTTCAACGCTTGTGGCGCCAGGACCAAGAAACTGGGTCAACCCGTACCGTCACCCAACGAAGGGCTGACGCGTTCATGATCCTCGTCCGGAACGGGGCCGCCAACCCTGATGGGAATCTCCCCGGAGCGCTGATCCATATCGTCATGAGCCAAACCGTGGCCGAACACCTCCTGACCAAGGTCCCCCGAACCGAAGGACCACAGCCACAGCCTCAGCCCGACCAGACCCACCGACCGGCTGACGAAGTGCCTCTTGATCCTGATGACGTTGACGGCCGCTGTGAGTTCATCAACGGTGTGCCCCTCCACCCCCACTTCGCGGCTGCGGTCATGGCCACCGCCCAGTTCCGGAGGCTGATCTTCTCCACCAACGGAGAGATCCTCGAACACGGACACAAAACCCGCTTCTTTCCCCCTCACGCCAAACAAGCGTTGCTAGTCAAAGCCCGGGGAAGGTGCCGCTACCCCGGATGCGACGCACCACTCACCTGGCTCGAAGCAGACCACCTCATCGCCTGGAACCGAAACGGACCAACCAACACCACCAACGGCCAAATCCTCTGCAGCCGACACAACAAACTCAAAAACGACAACCCACCCGATAAAGAAGGCGGAGGACCATGACGCCCGGTCAAAGCTAGTCAGCCGGTGGTTCGAAGGCGGTGTCGCCGCCTGCGGCTCCGTCAGCGTTGCCGCGAAATGAGTCAGACCCATAGAACTCATCGAAAGCAGCCATCAACTCGTCATAGGGAAGGTCGTCGAAGCTGCCCCGCTGGTTCACGTATTCCATGTGCCGGTTTCCAGACTGGTCGAATTCGTGGAGAAGGGCGTCGCCAGTCCCGTCGAACTCCAGTGGCTTGGTCTCGAACCGTTCGCACAACTTCAGGTTGAACGCCGCCGATGCCTTGAGCCAGATCCCACCAAGGAGGAACTCGGTATAGCCGTGAAATATGAACAGGTCAGTCCTCATCCTCTCGCTCAGTTTCACGCTCTGGAGATGATTGCGGACATCGGCAAACCCCAGACGAGCCGGGACCCCAACGGACCGAGCGGATGCCGCCAACAGGACCGACTTGGGCACGCACCACGACCGCTCATGGCTGACGATGGCACTGGCCCGGAATGAGGTCCGGTCCCGGTCCGACATATAGGGGTCGTACCACCAGCCATCGCGAACGGCATAGAACAGCCGCACCGCTCGCTCCACGTCACTAGCCGCGTCACCAACCGTCGACTCGGCGAAGGCTCGCACCGCCGGCTGCTCGAAGTCCAGGAACTCGGTTGGCTGAAGCCACCGGCTGGCATCTTGTTCGCCGGTCGGGGCTGCGTCGGAAATCTGGTTCACCCACCCGACGTTAGAGACTCACAGGTCGACGACGCCAGATCACCGCGTTCCCTCACCAGGTCCTTGGGAACCGACTACCACAACTGGTACCGACGAATCCCGATCTCGGAGCTCGTCGACCAGCTGGTCGACGAAGGGTTCCGACACCGGGTCGATTTTCGTGACCACCACGCAGAACCTGGCCCCCGCCGGCAGTTCTTTGCGGGCCCCCCGCTCGTGCAGCAGCACGGAGGCAGCCGCCGCTGGGCTCAGCCGTTGAAACGGGTGGCAACCGGCCAGAGCCGCTACTCGCAGGGGGCGGTGGCACCGGTCGGCAATCACCCGACCGAGGGCGTCGGCCCCGATTACCGACACCATCACGGTCGTGGTCGAGGGCACCACCGGTTCATAGTTGGCCGGAGCCTTGAACGGCCGCTGCTTCGATCCATCGGCCTCGATCACGATCTGATCGACCACCTCGAACCATGCGTCACAGTGCTCGGGCCTGACCCCGACCGCTTTCGGTCCATCAATTGCCTTCCACACCATGACCGGACCCCGCCCCTTCGCCACCGCCTCTCGGACCCGGTCAACAGTCGGCTCGTACACCACCGGCAGACCCCGGTGCTCGCTACTGCCCATCTTCGTGGTGCAGGTCAACACCACGGTCCCCGTCAGCTGTTGGCCGAGGGTGTGGAGGATCGTTGTCTTGCCCCCACCGCCGACGATGGCGATGTGTTCGTGCGCTCCGAGTCCCAACTCGGCCGCCAGTTGGTTCAGGGCGACCGGTTCAGCCATGCCGTCACCGCCTCCAGTACTCCACCGCCGACGGCCAGTGCTTTGTCCGAGATCTCGTGGGGTGAGCAATCGAGGCGGGGGTCGACATCGCCGATCTTGAGTCCGGCCTCGACCTGGCGTCCCGGGCGGATCAGGCCCCGCACGACCCCGGTGAAGGGAGCGACCAGCTCGACCTTGGCCACCCGACCGAGGGCCTGCCCGCCTTCGACCCGATCTCCGATGGCGACTTGCCAGCAGACCGACCCCTCGACCGGCGCCCGCAGGACCCGCGCCCGCCCGTGGTCGCCGATGATCCCCGGCGTTGCAGTGTTTGCGGTGGCCGATCCAGTCAGCAACAGTCGTCCCAATCGCGGCCCGCGCAAGGTCTCGACGACCCCGTCGCAATCGACACCGGCAGTGAAGCCTGGGCCGAGCCCGATGACCAGCGGAGCATCGTCGATGGTGGTGTCGAGGTTTCGTTTGGCCAAACGGGCGTCGACGACGACGTCCGCGTCAACTGGTGGCAGCGACGGGCTCACAAGCACCGCAACCTCACCTCCGGCCGCGATGGTGGTTGCTTCGGTGGGATCGGAAGCCAGCCGCCCCACCATCCCTTCGACATCGACAGCCCCTTCAGTCACCGCACTCGACATGGCAACCGTTCGCCTCACGGTCAAGGGGTCTTCGAGCTCGGCCACCACCACATCAACCCCGGCTCTGGTCAAGCGCCAGGTGACACCGGTAGCAAGATCACCCCCGCCCCTGATGACGGCCAGCACGTGTGGGTCGGGTATCACCGATCAGCTCAGGGTCCGTGGCCGTTGCCGATGACCTCGGCCAGGATTGACACCGCGATCTCAGCTGGGGTCTCGGCCTGGATCTCGATCCCGATAGGGGCATTGACCCGGTCCAGGTCAGCCTCTGAGATGCCCGCGTCGAGAAGGCGCTTACGGGTCGTGTCCCACCGGCGGGTGCTCCCCATCAGCCCCACATATGGGGTGGGGGTAGCCAGCAGTTTGGGAAGCAGTTCAGTGTCGAGCTGGACGTTGCGGGTTGCCATGATCACCATCGTGTGCTCATCGATCGGTTCGATTTCGATGGCTTCGGCAATGGGTCCGGTCATGGTGGTGTGTGCCGCCTCGACGGCCTCGGCCAGGGCCGGGCGGTCGTCCCAGGCCACAACCCGATAACCGAGCCAGGTCGCTAGCTCGACGACAGCCTGGCCGACATGGCCAGTCCCGATGACATAGATCGTGGTCTGCGGCATGTGCGGCTCCAGGTACAGCTCGACTTCGCCACCGCAGACACCAGGATCACCGGCGGCGGGGTCGACCAGAGGGTAGGTGAGGCGCCGGGGCTTTCGGTCCACCATCGCTTCCAGCCCCTCGGCCACCACCCTGGTCTCCATCTCGCCGCCCCCGACAGTCCCCGAGATCGTGCCGTCGCCATACACCAGCATTTTCGATCCGGCCCGACGGGGTACTGAGTGCTTGGTATCGACAACGATGGCCAGGACCACGGGAGTCCGGGCCTCCTGGGCCGCAAGCAGCTCGATCAGGATGCTCATCCTTTGAATCGTAACCCCATCATCGTTCCTAGATCTGGACGAGCCGGGCTTGTCTCGTCGACGATGGGGTCCATGGACCAGCCAATCAGTGTTGAGCGCCACGAGCGTGACCAGGGGACTGTGGTCGTGTTGACCATGACCGATGGGGAAAACCGTTGGAACACCACGTTCACCCGGGCCTTCGACGCTGCCCTTGATGAGGTCGAGGCCACCGAGGGGGCGGCAACCCTGGTGACGGCATCGGCCAACGACAAGTTCTTCTCAAATGGGCTCGACCTGGAATGGGTCACCAGTCGCGGGGAACACCGAGGCGGTGATCGCAAGGTCTTCGGTACTGAGGTGATGGCCCTGTTCGGCCGCCTCATCACGTTCCCGCTGCCGACGGTGTGTGCCATCAACGGTCACTGCTTCGGGGCCGGGCTCATGATTGCCCTCTGCCATGACGTTCGCGTGATGCGTCAGGACCGCGGCTTCCTGTGTGCCAACGAGTTGGAGCTCGGTTTTGCCATCCCCGAGCCCGAGCTGGCCTTGTTCAATCACAAGCTCTCGCCCGAGGCCTTCCACCAAACGGTCGTCCTGGCCAAGCGGTGGAGCGGATCAGAGGCCGAAGGGGTGGGGATGGTCCAGCGGACTGAGCCTTTGGAAAAGGTCCTGCCGACGGCCATGGAGGTGGCCGAGGATCTACTCCGTGTGGCGCGCAACCGGGAGATCACGGCCTGGACCAAGGAACACCTCTACGGTGAGAACGCCATCCTCAACCGACCCCACGGCCCCGCCTACCTGCTGAACCATTCCGACCAGTACGCCAGCGGCCCAGGCGATATCCCGTCGTCACCGTGAGGCATCAGGCATCAGGCGTCAGTTGAGGCTGTCGCTGGTCTGACGGAGGAAGGTATCGGTCTCAGCGTCGGCCGGTAGCAGGGTCTCGAGTCGAAGTCCTTCCAGGGTGATGTCGAACGGGGCCCCAATCGTGGTGATGGTGGTGAAGAAGCGCAGTTCGACTCCGCCCAGGTTGGCGTGCACGGGAACCAGGAGATCGTTGCCGTCGGGGAGCAGCGATCGGGTCGGCAGGGCATCGACTCCCGGATAGACCCGGGCCTCGTCGTACAGAGCCTGTAGCCCGGAGTCGTTCGGAGAGTGGGTCACCTCCCGCTCCAGACGGTGGATCAGGGTGGTCGCCAGTTGCTCCCAGTTGACGATCATCGGTCGCAGACCTTCAGGATGCAGGGTGAGGCGCAAGATGTTGGCTGCCACCGAAGCTGGTGGAGCAGGGTCTACGGCACCCACGATCAGCTGGGCCATGGGATTGGCCAGCACCAGATCCCACTGACGGTCAACGACGTAGGCCGGGAAATGGCCATGAGCGGCGACCAGGGTGGTTAGCACATCGCGCACCTGGTCAAGATCAGGATCGTCGAGGCCGCGCTCGGCGTAGACGGGGGCGTAGCCGGCGGCACCGAGTAGAAGGTTCTGATCCCTCAACCCAAGATCGAGGGTCCGCCCCAGGTGGACCACCATCTCCGGGCTCGGCTTCGAGCGACCCGTCTCCAAGAAACTGACGTGACGCTGAGAGACCTCGGCCGCCCCGGCCAGGTCGAGCTGGCTCACCCCGCGGGCTGTTCGCCAGCGTCGCAGTTCCTCACCGAACGTTGCCGTTTTGGTTGCCACATGTTCGAGCGTAGGGGCCGGGACGAACCGGTTTCGACTACCTGGCAGGTAATCGCCTCAATGACCTGTCCATGCGACCGTCATCTCATCACCCCTGTGAAAGGAACTCAGATCATGTGGACCAAACGACTCCGTACAATCCTCCGTCTCAACGCCACCACCTCCGTTGTAGGTGGCCTCATCGCCGCCATCGGGGCCAGCTGGGTCTCCGACACCCTTGGCATCGACCATGTCGCCATCACCCGGCTGATCGGCATCGGGCTAGTACTCTTCGCTGTCGACGTCTGGTACATATCCACCCGGCCCCACCCCAAGCTCATGGCCGAGACCTTGCTGATCTCAGCGGCCGATGCCATCTGGGTGGCAGCAACCATCGTCATCCTCGCTCTCGGAATCCTGACCACGGTCGGCACTGTCACCGCCATCGTCCTCGGGATCGGGGTTGGCGACTTCGCCCTGACCCAGCTCTGGCTACGGGCCAAAGTCAAGGCTGAAGGTGGGCCAGGAGCAGTTGAGCCCCAGACTCATGCCGACCCGGGGCGGCTGGCACCGAGGGCAGCCAGGTCGTGAAGCTCGTCGAGGAGGTGGGCCAGACGTTGGGCCCCGAACTCCTCCTCGATGAGGTTGTAGGTGGCCTCGAACCGGGGGGCCACCTGGCCGACAAGCTCTCGGCCCGCGCCGGTCAAAGTAATGGTGGCCCGGCGCTGATCTTGGGCCACACGGGTCCGCTCGATCAGGGCCCGGTCTTCCAGGTTGGACAGAATCCGAGACAGGCTAGGGGCGAGGAGGAAGGTGTGGTCAGCCAGCGTTGTGACCTCCACTCCACGCCGAGCCCCAGCCAGACCCCGCAGGACCCGCCATTGCTGCTCGGTCAGATCATGTTCGGCCAGCAAGGGTCGAAAGAGCCGCATGGCCGACTCCCGAGCCTGGAGTAGAGCCATCGGTAGCGACTCAGTGAATGGTCGTATGACGATGTCCTCTCCGTCTGTCGTCGTCATAATGGTGCACATGTTAATCACGTTGCTACGGTGTCACCAGCAGACCCCGGAGGCAGCGACATGCGAGACCAGATTCTGATCGGTGGCACCTGGCGCGACGGTAGCGACGGTGAACGAGTCAAGGTGTTCAACCCTGCCACCGGTGAGGAGATCACCTCGGTAGCAGCAGGAACACCGGCCGATGCAACCTCAGCCGTCGATGCCGCCGCCGCGGCCCAGAAGGAGTGGGCGGCCACGGCACCCCGAGTGCGGAGCGAGATCTTGCGTCAGTGCTGGTCGAGCCTGCTCAGCCATGCTGATGAGCTGGCCGAGCTCATCACGGCCGAACACGGCAAGCCCCTCGTCGATGCGCGCGGCGAGGTCGCCTACGCGGCCGAGTTCTTCCGCTGGAACAGCGAAGAGGCCGTTCGCATCCACGGCATGATCGGCACCGCCCCCGGCGGCGCCAACAAGATCATCGTCCGTCATCCTCCCGTCGGAGTCGTGGTCATGGTGACCCCATGGAACTTCCCGGCGGCCATGATCACCCGCAAGGTTGCTCCCGCCCTCGGGGCCGGCAACGCCGTCGTCATCAAGCCGCCGCGGGAGACCCCGTTGACGGCGCTGCGAGTAGCCGATCTCCTCCAGGAAGCCGGAGTGCCAGCGGGACTGGTCAATGTGGTGCCGACGACATCGTCGGGCTCCTGGTTCGACGCTGCCACCGAGCACCGGGCCACCAGGATGGTCTCGTTCACCGGGTCGACCGAGGTCGGACGGGTGCTGCTTCGTCGCTGTGCCGACCGGGTGTTGAAGGTGGCGATGGAGCTCGGGGGCAATGCCCCGTTCATCGTGTTCGATGATGCTGATCTCGATGCTGCCGTCGAGGGAGCCATGGTGGCCAAGATGCGCCACTCAGCCGAGACCTGTACCGCCGCCAACCGTTTCTTCGCTGAAGCCGGGATCGCGGCTGAGTTCACTTCGCGGCTGGCTGCTGCCATGGGGGCGGTGAAGGTGGGGAGTGGCTTCGACGATGGCGTCACCTGCGGCCCCATGATCAACGCGGGAGCCATCGACAACATCTCCGGCCTGGTCAGTGGTGCGGTCGAAGCCGGGGCCAGGGTGGCAGCCGGCGGATCGGCAATTGAAGGGCCCGGTCACTTCTTCCAGCCGACGGTGCTGGGCGATGTTGAACCGAACCTGGCCATCACCCGGGAGGAGATCTTCGGCCCTGTCGCCCCCGTCATCCCCTTCAGCGACACCGACGCCATGATCGCCAACGCCAACGACACCGAGATGGGCCTCGCCGCCTATGTGTTCACCCGAGATCTGGCCCGTGGCCTATCGGTCTCCGAGCGGTTGGAGTCGGGCCTGGTCGGTCTGAACCGGGGAGCGATGTCGGATCCGGCGGCCCCGTTCGGGGGTATGAAGCAGTCGGGGCTTGGTCGCGAAGGGGCGAGTGAGGGCATCTACGAGTTCTGCGAGACCCAGTACATAGCCGTCGACTGGTAACCCCGATCAGGCCGAATGTTCGTGCGCAAGTCACCTCGTCAGCGGGTCGTCAGTGGCTGACAAGCGGGCGCAAACAGACTCATGGCATGGGAAGTCAACGGATACAGAACACCGTCATCTCCCAGTTCTCCCATCCTCGTGGGGTACTGGGATCGGTCGCTGGTCGCATCATGTCAACACGGGGATCGAACGTCGAACGCAACCTCTGGTTCGTAGACCTGCTCGAGCTCGATCGAACCCAGCGGGTGCTCGAATTGGGGCCAGGTCCGGGGATTGCCCTGGCCGCGGCGACCGACATCATCACTGACGGAGAGGTCGTCGGGCTCGACCATTCAGACACCATGATCAGCCAGGCGGCGAAGCGGAACCGGCGAGCTGTCGGAGCGGGCCGAGTCGTCTTGCGCAAAGGGACGGTCGAACGCCTACCGACCGACCTCGGTCACTTCGACCGGATCTTCTCGATGAATGTGTGGCAGTTCTGGCCGGATCAGGACACGATCGTGGCCAATCTCATCGAGAACCACCTCCAAGACGACGGGATCCTGGCTATTGGTCTCCAGCCCCGAGCCCGGGGAGCGACTGCCGCCGACACCGATGCCGCCAGTCGGCGTCTCGTCGATCAGCTGAACAGCGCTGGCCTCATTGACGTGCACGCCCACCAGCTCGACCTGGCCCCCGTCCCCGTCGTAGCCGTCCTCGGCGGCAAGAGGCTCCCGTAGCTGGCGCACAGACGGGCGACGGCCGTCACGCCAGATATGGCCTTGTACAGTTCTGGGATCGCTATCGGACTGGGGAGGTCGGAGCACATGCGTTGGTCGTGGATAGGCGTGCTGATGGTGTTGATGGTGGTCGCAGGGGCATGTGGTGGCTCCGACGACCCTTCGGCTGAGCCCGACGAGCCATCTGAAGAGGCATCCACCACTGCTGCCAGTTCCGATGCCACCTCAACACCAGAGCCCGAAACTACCGATGCTGCCACCGAGACGGTTGACGTCGATGCATGTGTCCTGGTCGACGCGGCCGATGCCGAACGTATTCTCGGGGCCCCGGCGACCGTCGACACGACCCCCGCCGGCGGTTTTGGTGAGACATCGGCCTGCTCATGGGTCACCGAGTCGGATGCTTTGCTCGTGGTGACGGTGTTCGAGGGTCGTCAGTTCTACGGTGGTGGCGAGTCCCCCGGGGCCGAGCCTCTCGATTTCGGTGATGAGGGGTACATCGTCGTCGAGGAGACGTTTGGGGGAGTCGACCTCCAAGTTGTCGAAGACGATTGGCTCGTCACCCTCTCCGCCGCCCCGTTTGGCATCGTCGATGTCCCTGCACTGCCGGCGACGATGACGGCAGCGGCACAGATGGCCCTCGACCGGCTGCCGGACTAGCTGCTACTGAGATCGATAACTCTGGTCGGCCGATCGACGCCGTTCCACTCGGCGGCCATCTGCTCGATGCGGGCGAAGCTGGCTCGGCGCTCCTCGTTCATGGCTGCGATCTCCATGATCGTCCCGCCGTGGAACTCGGTGTCGAAGTAGGTGAAACGGCAATCGGCGATCGAGCCCTCATGACCCACGGTCCAGCCAAGGTCGAGGCAGTGCTGGTGGACATCGTCGTAGTCGTCGACCCAGTAGCCGAGGTGCTGGAGCCCACCGGCCGGATTGGCTTCCAGGAAGTCCCGATACAGCGACGGCGATGAGTCGTGTTGGTCGATCAGCTCGATCTGGAGCGGCCCACTGTTGGCCAAGGCAATGGACACATCGAGCTCACCGGGGTGCCCCTGGTAGACGAAGTCCTCGAAGGGGGCGTTGGGATACACGATCCACGGTCCTACTCCGAGATCGAGCCACCCCTCGATGGCGGCATCGAGATCGGGAACGACATACCCGTTCTGGCGGAGAGGTCCGAGATGGAGGCTCATGTCGCCACCGGGCCGATGATCACTCCTATGCCTCGGCGATCCCGATGAACGACTCTTCTGGTGAGCCGATCACCGACACGATCCAACCGCCGTCCTCCCACATAGCTGTCTTCTCACCCGTGTCGCCTTCGACGGTTTGCTTTGGCTCGCCAATCAGGTCGGTGTAGTGGTCGATGGTCTCGTTAATCGGGGTGGAGCTCTCGAACGCAGCCGAATTCAGATCGTCGATGTCGAGATAGGTACCGGAGCTGTAGGCCGGGGGGATCAGCTCGGTCGGGAAGTTGTCGGGAAGCTGTGACTCGTCGAATCCGGTGTCGGCGGCGTTGGTGGCCTCATTGCCATTGTCGCTCCCGCCCGAGTCATCGGCCGATCCACTCCCTCCGGCGTCGCTTCCGCACGACATCACCCCCACCATCATCACCACAACCGCGAGCGCATTGATCAGTTTCTTGGTCAACTGTAGTCCCCTCCACTTTGACCGATCTCGGTGATCAGGATGCCACTCTTTTCTCAGCTTTCCAGGTCAGCTAGCGGGGTCGGCCTCGAAGAGCTTGCCCCCGAGGACGGTGCCCCAGACCCTGATGTCGCGAATCGCCATCGGGTCGACGGTCAGGGGATTGTCATCGAGGACGGTGAAGTCGGCCAGCTTGCCCGCTTCGATGGAGCCGATGTCGTGGTCGAGCTTGAGCTGCCAGGCGGCCCCCAGGGTGACGGCGTGAAGGGCGTCTGAAGCCGAGATGCACTCCTCGGGGCCGAGCACCCGACCCGATGCCGTCACCCGGTTCACGGCACACCACATGGTGTGGAGATGTCCCATCGGGGTCACCGGAGCATCACAGTGGATGGAGAACGGCACCCCTTCCCGCAAGGAAGTGGCGCAGGCGTCCATCCCCCGGGCCCGCTCGGGGCCGACGGTGACATCATGATGTTGGTCACCCCAGTAGTAGATGTGGTTGCTGAAGATGTTGGCCGCCATCCCCAGCGCCGCCATCCGCTTGTACTGAGCCTTGGTCGTCAGCTGGCAGTGCTGGACGGTGTGACGGTGATCCCAGCGGGGGTAGCGCTCCAACACCTGCTCGACGGCGTCGATGAAGACCTCAGTGGCCTGGTCGCCATTGCAGTGGGCGTGGACGGTGAGGCCGGCCCGGTGGAAAGCTTCGACGATGTCGGCTACCTGGTCGGGGGCCATCAGCCACAATCCATTGCCGGAATGGCCGGGAGGTGCCGCGTA
>JAAETV010000204.1 GCA_024227975.1 Actinomycetes bacterium | reverse complement strand
CCGAGGAGGTCACCATGACTGAGGACCAGGCTGGCGCGCTCGTACTGGTTGAGGATCTCTGGGCGACCCAGGCCTTGGCGCCCTCGTCGGAGTCGACCAGCCACCGCCACCGGGTGCAGCTCCAATGGGTCGTCGAGGCGAATCGGGAGACGAACCCGGACAGTTACAGCTACGTCGGGCATTGGCGGATCCCGCGGTACCGGACGATGCGCCAGATCGAGCAGTTCGGGTACGTGTGGAACAGCTACCTTACGGCCGAGCAGGAGGTGAACCCCCGCGACCTCGCCACGGCGTGGATCGTGATCCACACTCAGACCCTCCTGGGCTGCGCGCCGATGGCGTTCCAGCAGACGGGGACCGAGGGTCTCGAAACGCAGTTTGGGGCCGCCGTCGAGACGCTGAAGCTGTTCGCCGAGACCGTCAGACTGGGCTCCGCGAATCGGTGGCAGGTGACGACCGCCACCGACTGGCTGGAAACCGTGACGTCGCTGGCGACGAAGTACCTGCCACCGGGGGACCGGCCCGCCGCCTTCGACGACCCAAAACTTCGTCCCTACTTCCCGGGCACCAAGAGCCCCCCCAAGGCGGCAGCGAAGAAGGACCCGAAGTCGAGCGCGACGTGATCGTCGCCGAGTGACATGCCGGACTCAGCAGGCTCCCTCCGGCGGGCTAGTACGCCCGTCGACCACCTCATCGCCGAGATGGCGGCGATGCCGATCGCCTCCGAGGCCGCACTCGAGCTTGCCGTCACGCACCTCGACCCCCGTCTCCCCGACGACATTGACGCGTCCCGTCGCGCTATCCGGTCCCATCGGGCGACCACTGCCAAGTTGTGGCGGCGGACAGAACGCGAGTTGCTGCAGGCGTTCCCCTCGGTCTCCCTCGACGAGTTCGTCGCGATCCGCGACATGTTGTGGTTCCAGCAGGGCGCAGAGTCCGCCCCCTCGATCGGGGAGTACGTCTGCGACATGGCGAAGATGTTCCTCGAGTCCCGCGGCTCGGTCGTGTCACCCCGGTTGCCGGCGGGCCATCTCGGTCGCAGCAGCCGCCCGCCGACGTCGGCGGAGAGCAGGCGGACCCTGCGCTGGCTGACGATGGCGCTTCCGCCCGATCTGCTCTGTGCCGCGGCGGCCCGCGGTGACGACGCGCTCGAGCTGGCGCTCACCAACCCGACACTCGACAAGATGTTGCGCGAGGGAGGGTTTGCCGAGCTCCACCTTCACCTCGGAGCGGCGGTCGACTTCAACACGATTTGGCAGGCCCTGGTCGCCAACCTCGGCCGCGCCTCGTTCCGGCCCGACATGCTCCTCAGCCCGGGAGCGGAGCTCGACGAGGGCCGCCGGTTGGGGCCGTGGCTGATCCGAGCGGCCGTCGTCCGGCTGATCCTCGCCGCGTACCTCCGTGATCGGCTCGGCGGACCGAACCGCGGTGAAGCCGGTGCGCGACGGGCGATCACCTTCGAGGAATACCCCGGACTACGCGACTACCTCGACGACACCGCGAACTGGCGCCGGCTGGCGCCGGCTGCGGGCAACGCCGACAGGGTGGTGGCCGACGCTGCGATCGGCGACCTGCTGACCGGGCGCCTGCGGCCCGACATCAACTTCCGGTGGCTGCAACACCTCTATCGCCGGGTGTCGGAGATCCCCGACGGCAAGGTCGTGTCATCGCTGGACGAGATCGAGCTGCTCGATCCATTGTCACAGATCTTCCACGTCCCCCGGCGACTACGGACCGAACAGGGTGACGCCAGGGCGTTCCGCACGCCCGAGCAGCGGTTCGTCGGCCGGTCGCTGGAGTACATCCGCGACCGTCCCGGCGATGAGATGTACTCGACATTGTTCTGGCAGGTCGTGCGGGTGCGCTGCCTCGTTTACCGCCACTTCATCCAACGTCCGATGACGCCTGGGCTGCAGTGGTTCGTCCGGTTCTTCGCCCGCGCCAAGCCGGCACGCAGTCGGCTGCGGTGGACTGCCTACCTTGATTCGGCGGCGGAGCTCGGCGGTCGTGATCGTGGCCTCAAGTCGCTGGAGGTGCGGACGTCGCCTAGCAACCGGTTGGACGAGAACCTCGACCTCATCCGCCAGACCGCCGAGTGGGCCCGCCGCGACGACCCGACCCGGCCCGCCGACCGGTGGGACTCGTTCGGTCGACGCGGGCTGCGCGGGGTCCTCGAGGCCAGGAAGAAGGCGGCCCGGAAGGACCGTCCCGAACGGCTGGAGGTGGGCATCGTCCTGCACTTCACCAAGGACCGCGGCGGGGGCGCCCGGGCCGGATTGCCGAGCGGCCACTGGTCGGGGACGCACTCCGACCCCGACCCGGGCGATCCGCGCTTGCGGGTGAACTCGTCCGGGCTGCGGTACTCGAGGTTCTACCTCGGCAAGCGGGCCGAGGCGGTGTCGCTGGCCCGGACGCTCCAGCGGTGGCCGCGCAGCCTCATGGTGATCCGCGGGCTCGACGTGTGCACCGACGAGCTGGGCGTCCCGTCGTGGGTGATGAAGCCGCTGCTCGACCGGGTGCGGCACTCTGCCTTCCTCGGCGGGCTCGCCCTGGAACGCCTCGGTCGCGGCCCGGCCCCACCGCTGCAGACGACCGTCCACGCCGGCGAGGACTTCGTCCACCTGGCGACCGGGCTGCGCAATGTCGACGAGGCGATCGACCACCTCGGGCTGCGCGAAGGCGACCGCATCGGTCACGGTCTCGCCCTCGGTGTCAACGCGACCGCATGGGCGAACACGGTCGGCCGGGTCGCCATCCCCCGCGAGGTCAGGATGTGGGACCTCCTCTGGGAGTGGTCCTGGATCGGTAGTCGAGGGGGTGGTGGCGTTCCCAGGCACGCCTTCATCGAGCGCGAACTTTCACGGCTCACCGAGTTGGCGTTCGGCGAGATCATTCAGCCATACCGGCTCGAGCTCTTACGTGACGACCTGCTGGATGGGGCGAAGCTGTGGGCGATCGGGTTCCCCAACGGCGACCATCCGATCGGTGAGATCCGCAACAACCGGTTGCGCCTGCTGTACAAGTACCTCAGCAATCCACTCGTGTTCCGGCGCGGCCGGCGGGTGGAGTGGATCGATCCGACCGACGAGGCGAGCGCGCTCGAACACCTCCAGGACGGCCTGCGCCGCAAGGTCGGCGAGCTCGCCCTGACGGTGGAGATCAACCCGACGTCGAACCTCCTCATCGGCGATCTTGGCAGCCTCACGCAACACCCGATGTGGCGGCTCGACCCGCCGGTCAGCGACTCCGAGCTCCCACCGGTCGCCATCGGTGTCGGTTCCGACGATCCGCTGATGTTCGCCTCCAGCCTGATCGAGGAGTACAACATATTGTACGACGCGTTGATGGAGGCCGGACTGACCGACGCCGACGCCCGGGACTGGCTCGAGCGGGTTCGCCGGCGCGGGCTCGAGTCGCGCTTCACCTGGGACCCCTACGAGATCAGTCCCGTCGACGAGCTGCCCAACCCGCTGCGCGACTATCCGACCCAACTGGTCTGAGCCGCGCTGGTCGTGCGCCAAGGTCTGGGGGGCTCGGAGACTCTGTCCTGGCTGTTCAGGCAGCGTTTTCGTATTCGTTGATGAGTCCGTCGCATCGGGTTGCTCTGAGCACCGTGACACTGGCTGGTGCCGATGGCGGTTGGTCGTGCGGCGCTTCGGGCGGCCGTTGTTCGAGGGAGTGGTGGGGTCGGTGACTGTTGTAGTGATCGACGTAGTCGGTGACAAGGCGTTCGAGCTGTCGCTGGTTCCAGATGATGGTGCGGGGCAACCCTTCGGGTTGCTTGAGGAGTTCTCGTCGGATGGATCCGATCCGCCGTTCAGCGAAGGTGTTGGCCACCGGTGTTCGTACAGGGGTAGGAACGATCTTGAAGCCCTTGGTTCGGAAGACTTCGTCGAAGGTATCGACGAACTGGCTGCCTCGATCGCGCACCAACACCCGAGCTCTGGTGAGCTGGCCGGTGTGGTGCAGGAACTCGGTCCAGGTCACCTCCGAGCGTTTCGGCGCGGGTTTGATGTTGTTGTCTTTGAGGGTTTGCCACACTGTTGCTTGTGCG
This sequence comes from Actinomycetes bacterium, assembly GCA_024227975.1. The sequence goes on along the minus strand of JAAETV010000204.1, from coordinate 32 downwards.
ATCCTGTGGCCGAGACCCGTGAGTTCGCCGTG
>JAAETV010000203.1 GCA_024227975.1 Actinomycetes bacterium | reverse complement strand
CCGTCGATGATGACGAGGTCTACGACTTCATCATCGTCGGCGGGGGCTCGGCCGGATGTTGCTTGGCCAACCGGCTGAGCGAGGATCCCGCTCACCGGGTCCTGGTTCTCGAGGCGGGGCGTCCCGACTACCGCTGGGATGTCTTCATCCATATGCCAGCGGCCCTGACCTATCCCATCGGGAGCCGCTTCTACGATTGGCGCTACGAGAGTGAGCCGGAGCCCCATCTCGACCAGAGGCGGGTCTATCACGCACGGGGCAAGGTGCTCGGAGGGTCGTCGAGCATCAATGGGATGATCTTCCAGCGAGGTAACCCACTCGACTATGACCAGTGGGCCGAGGCACCAGGCATGGAGGGCTGGGACTACGCCCACTGCCTTCCCTACTTCCGGCGGATGGAGACCTGCCTGGCCGGCGCTGACGCCTGGCGGGGCGACGAGGGGCCCCTGGTGTTGGAGAGAGGTCCTGCTGCCAGCCCCCTTTTCAAGGCCTGGTTGGAGGCCGGCCCCCAGGCCGGCTACCGCCGATCCGACGATGTGAACGGGTGGCGCCAGGAGGGGTTCGCCGCCTTTGACAAGAACGTCAACCGGGGTCGTCGTTTGAGTGCGGCCCGGGCCTACCTCCATCCTGTCCTCGGTCGGCCCAACCTCGATCTGATCACCAGGGCGTCAGTGACCGGAATCGACTTCGACCAGACCACGACCAGCGCCAGGGCAACAGGGGTGACCTACACCCGCAGGGGTCGGACCCATCAGGCCCGGGGGGCTGAGATCATCCTCTGTGGGGGAGCCTTCAACAGCCCCCAGCTACTCCAACTGTCGGGCGTCGGCGACCCCGCTCACCTGGAGCCGCTCGGGATCGAGATGGTCGCTTCGGTACCCGGAGTAGGGGAGAACCTCCAGGATCACCTCGAGGTCTACATCCAACATGCCTGCACCCAACCCGTATCGATGCAACCCCACATGGCCAAGTGGCGAGCTCCCTGGATCGGGCTCCAGTGGTTGTTTCGACGGGGGCCGGCGGCCACCAACCATTTCGAGGCGGGAGCGTTCGTCAAGAGCAACCCCGACGAGGTCTACCCCAACCTCATGTTCCACTTCTTGCCTATCGCGGTGCGCTACGACGGTACGGCCCCGACCGAGGGCCACGGCTATCAGGTTCACGTTGGCCCCATGTACTCCGACTCCCGAGGTTCGGTGAAGATCCGCTCCACCGACCCCGGTACTCATCCCGCCATCAGCTTCAACTATCTGTCTACAGAGCAAGATCGGCGGGAGTGGGTGGAGGCGATCCGGGTCGCTCGTTCCATTTTGGCCCAGCCCGCCTTCGAGCCCTTCGATGGGGGCGAGATCTCGCCCGGCCCGTTGGTCGAGAGCGACGAGGAAATCCTGGCTTGGGTCGCCCGCGATGCTGAGACAGCCCTCCACCCCTCGTGCACGGCTCGCCTCGGGAGCGACGAGATGGGTGTGCTCGACCCGTCATCGTTGAGGGTCCATGGGGTCCAAGGGCTGAGGGTGGTTGATGCATCGATCATGCCCGTGGTCAGCAACGGCAATATCTACGCCCCGACGATGATGATGGCCGAGCGAGCAGCCGACAT
>JAAETV010000202.1 GCA_024227975.1 Actinomycetes bacterium | reverse complement strand
AGGGGCTTTGCTGTGTCGCCGGGGCAGTTGGAGCAGGCCTGTGACCTGATTTCCTGAGAGATGATGAGGCCCTTTGCGTCGGCATCCAGGGCACTCAGCTGGCGGTAGCGGTTGTCCCATCAGTGAGGTCGAGGACGGGTTCGCTGCTGCGACGACCTTCGACCTTCTGGCTGACCACCTTCGAGGAGCCACCAGGTTTCATAGTGACGCCGTAGAGCACGTCGGCCGCCTCCATTGTCCGTTTCTGGTGGCTGACGATGATGAGCTGGGCTTCCTTGCGAAACTCCTCGACCAGAGACAGGAACCGGCTGAGGTTCACGTCGTCGAGGGCGGCCTCGACCTCGTCCATCACATAGAACGGCGAAGGGCGACTACGGAACACGGCAAAGAGGAAGGCCAGCGCTACCAATGACCGCTCCCCGCCAGACAGCAGCGACAACTTCTTCACGTTCTTGCCTGATGGCTTGGCCTCGATCTCGATACCACAGTTCAAAACGTCGTCGGGGTTGACCAGCTTCACTCCCCCGGTGCCACCGGGGAAGAGAGTGGCGAACAAGTCGACGAAGTTGGTCGAAACGTCGGCGTAGGCGGCCGAGAACACAACGACGATTTCCTCATCGATCGAGTGGATCAGGGTGTTCAGGTCCTTGCGGGCCTTCTTCACGTCGTTCATCTGCCCGTCGAGGAACTCATGGCGCTCCTTCAGCGCCTCGAACTCCTCCAAAGCCAACGGGTTGATGGGCCCCAGGAGCTTCAGCTCACGTTCGAGATCCCTGACTCGAGCTTCGGGGCTGACATTGGCTTCGATCTCGGGCTGCTCGGTGGCCATAGCAACATCGGGCTCGGTATCGAGCTCCCGACGTAGTGCCTCGGTCAGAGCTTCGAGCTTGACGCGATTCTCGGTCTCCTCCAGCTCGATGCGCGATCGGCGCTCCCTCACTTCGACCAGCTCCCGCTCGGCTGCCTGTCGCTCATTGCGGCGCGCCGTCAGCTCAGCCGACACCCGTCGAGCGGCCTCCGACTGGACCTGCTGCTCGGCCCCCAGAAGCTCGATCCAATGGTCGAGAAGGCCAGCCGAGGCGTCGAGCTTCGTGGTGAGCCCATCGACCGCGGCCATGGCCCCCTCGATGGCCTCTCTTCTGACCCGGGCTTTGTCCCGCTCTACAACCAGGCGTTCCAAGCGGGACTCGGTCTCGGTCTGGCGGTTCACGAGGATCTCACGCCGCTGCTCGATAGCGGCGGCTCGAACCTCGAGATCCTTGCGACTCTGAGCCGCAGCACGGGCCCGTTCCTCCAGCGAGGTCCGAGACAGGCTCAGGGCCTCGACCCGGTTGAGGTACTCGGCCTCTTCATTCTCGACCGCCGGCAGTTTTTGCTTCAACTGCTCGGCCACCGCCCGGTCGGCTCCCTGTTGATGGGCGGCCTGACGGCGCTGCTCATGGAGCCGATCCCGATCCTCGGTGAACTGCTCGAGCTGCTCACTGGCCCGATCTCGGCTCCGGCTGGCTCGGTCGAGATCGACAGTTGCTGTCCGCATCGCCTCCTCGGCCTCTCGCGTCGCCTTGGTAGCTGTCCGAGTGGCCTGGTTGGCCTGCTCGAAACGCTCACTGGCTGCGGTGGCAGCAGCGGCGGCCGAAGCGGCGGCCGCTTCCGCTTCGTCGAGGGCGGCGCCGGTGGCCCCTGCTCCCGTGAGCCCGATCCTCCACCCGCCGGGCCCGAACCGATCTCCGGCCCTGGTCACGACAGTGGCGTCGGGATGATCGATGGCTACACCAATGGCGACCCGCCAGCCCCCGTCGACCACGATGGCCGAGCCGAACAGGGCGTCGAGTAGGGGGTCGACATCGGCCCTGCGAGCCCGAACCCGGTCTCGCAACGGTCGACCGACCACAGGCTGATGGAGCGGACCAGTGATCAAGCCGGCGGTTGCGGCTTGACGGGGACGGCCCAGGGCCAACACGGCACCAGCTAGATCCTTGGCTTCCAGGGTGGCAAGCGCACCCACGGCCCCATCCGGGCTGTCGACCACGACGGCCTGGAGAGCTTCCCCGGCCGCTGCTTCCACGGCCAGCTCCCAACCTTCGTCGATGGCAACCAGGTCCAGGAGGGCGCCGACGACACCGTCGATCCCGTCTAGGGCATCGGCTCCGGCCCGGGAGCGGGCGTCGTCGAGAGCTTGGGCCAGGGCGTCGCGACGAGCCTGCCAGCGACTCGACTCGTCGTCGGCTTGGCGCCGTTGCTCGGTCCGTTCTTCCAGGTCGGCCTCAGCCCGAGAAGCTTGGGCCGTTGAGGCATCGAGGCCATGTTCGAGGCGCGGGTTCTCGATCTGCAACCGCTCCAAGGTCTCGGTGGCCAGTCTCTGCTCCTCGGTCACTCTGGCCACCCGGGCGGCGACGGCCTGGAGATCGGAATCGAGCCGACCCATGTCAGCTCGGCTCCGACGATCAGCCTGTTCCATCGCTTCGATCTGGGCCCGCATCTCGGGGGCCTTGGTCGGTTTGGGGGCCAACTCATCGCCCCACTCCGTGTCGAACGACAACTGTTCGGAGCTGAGGCGGGCCTCGACCTCTTCCTGATGGGCGAACTCGGGACGCAAGGCCCGACTCTCATGGGTGGCCGCCCGCAGCTCGCCTTCCAGTTTGGCCGACTCGGCTTCGAGGTTTGCCACCAGCCCCTCGTCGACAGCCGATTGGAGCTCACCTTCCAGGCGGCGGCGACGTTCGGCAATCACATTGCGCTGGCCCCTGATCCGTTCCCGCAGGCTGCGAGCCCTGCCCGACACATCAGCAATGTCAGAGGCTCCGAGCGAGGCCAGGTGTGCTTCGGAATCGAGCACGGTGGCATCGAGGGAGGCCAGGGTCGAGGTCAGCTCATGCTCACGCTGGTTGGATTCCCGCCGACCCCGCTGGCTTCCTTCGAGGCGACTGGTGAGCGAGCGAAGCTGGCGACCGCTGAGGTGGATCTTGAGATTCAGCAGTTCCTCAGCCAGGGTTTCATGACGGCGGGCAGCTTCGGCCTGCTTCTCCAGCGGCCGGACCTGACGGCGGACCTCACGCAGGAGGTCCTTGAGTCGATTCAGGTTCTCTTCGGTTGCAGCCAGGCGCCGCTCAGCCCGCTCCTTGCGCTTGCGGTACTTGAGGACCCCGGCTGCTTCCTCGATGATGCCGCGCCTCTCTTCAGGGCGAGCATTGAGTACATCGTCGATCCGGCCCTGAGAGACAATGATGTGCTGCTGACGGCCGACCCCGGAGTCCGAGAGCAGCTCCTGGATGTCGAGCAGGCGACACGAGACCCCGTTGATGGCGTAGTCGGAGTCACCGCTGCGGAACAGGGTCCGGGTGAAGGTGACCTCACTGAACTCGATGGGGATCTGGTTGTCTTCGTTGTCGATGGTCAACGACACCTCGGCCCGGCCGAGAGGCTTGCGGTTCGACGTACCGGCAAAGATGACATCGTCCATCTTCTGGGAGCGGACCGCCGTCGGGGCCTGCGCCCCCAGCACCCAGGCCATGGCGTCGACAACATTGGACTTGCCGCTCCCGTTGGGGCCGACGACGACGGTGATACCAGGCTCCATGTCCAAGCTCGCCGAGTCAGCGAACGACTTGAAGCCCTTGATCGTCAATGCCTTCAGGAACACGTATCTCGCTTCAAACCTGGGTGTTGCAGAAGAAGACGACGTGGTGCTTGAAGCTCGTCTTCTGGATCGGGACCCTGGATCGGGGGCTCAGCTGACCGGCTCGCCCGTAAACCGAGAGATGCTCGGTGTACTCCCCGGTCTTGCCGGCCAGATCGGCGAAGGGTCGGTCCTCGAGCGAGGTGCCCCCATACTTGATGGCGTCGTGAAGGATGCCAACCACCGAGCGGTAGAGCCGGCGAATCTCCTGGGTCGACAACTCGGTGCACAGCCGATCATGACGGAGGCCGGAGTCGAACAGGATCTCGTTGGAGTAGACATCGCCGATTCCGACGAAGATCGAAGAGTCGGTCAGGAGCAGCTTCAAGGGAAGCTTGTGGCTCATCACGAGACGTCCGAACTCCACCCAAGACACTGGGCGCTCATGCAGGTCGAGCCCGACCTCACTCGGATCGGGAAGCACCTCAGGGAGCTCCTCGACGCTGACCACGTGGATGGCACTGGTGCCGTTCTCATCGAGTATCCGCAGGTCACCACCCTGGGTGAAGGTAATCACGGCTGCGGTGTCGTCGCCCTGGGCGTCCTTCGAAGCCACCCGCTGCAATAGTCCCCCGTCGCCGAGGGAGATGACGAGTACATGCTCATTGTCGAGATGCAACAACAGGAGGAGGCTGAGACGTTCGACCGAGACCACCTTCGCTCCGACCAGGTTCTCCTCGAAGCTCTTGCGGGTCTTGTGCCGAGGCATCGACTTCAAGACGACGGCCGTGGCCGCCTTGATCTTGCGTCCCACCGTTTCACGTTCGAGATCGCGACGGAGCGTCTCTATCTCCGGTAGCTCAAGTTTCACCATCGAGATCTTCCTCTTTCGCAACCGATGCAAGAACGGCGGTATAGGCGGAGCGAGCCGCCACCTGCTCTGCTCGCTTTTTGGATGTGCCGTCGCCACGACCGCGGGGGACCCCGTCGATGATCGTGACGGCCGTGAACCGCCTATCGTGATCCGGACCCGAACCGTCGATCTGGTAGACGGGGGATCCCAGCGCCAGGCGTGCGGTCAGCTCCTGGAGCTGGGTCTTGTAGTCCTTGCGACCCGGTTGCTCAGCTGCGTCGACGATGGCGTCGTGGCTGAGGGTCAGGATCACCTGCTTGGCCTGGCCGAACCCGCCGTCGACATAGACCGCCCCGAACAGGGCTTCGAGGGCATCAGCCAGGATCGACTCCTTCTCCCGCCCTCCGGACTGGTCTTCGCCTTTACCCAGGCGCAGGAGAGGACCGACGTCGAGGTGCCGACCGAGATCGGCCAAGGTCGCCGTATTGACTACAGATGCTCTCAATTTCGCCAGCTGACCTTCCGGCAGATCGGGGTATGTGCGATAGATGTGGTCAGTCACCACGAGCCCCAAAATCGAGTCACCGAGGAACTCCAGCCGTTCGTTCGGCATGTTGGCGGGGTGCTCAGCGCAGAAGCTGCGATGGGTGAGGGCAAGATTCAGGAGGTTGGGATCGACAAACTCGTGACCCAGACGTCGGCAAAAATCGTCAACCTGCCCCTGCTCTGTCAGCGCTATGTCCCAACCTGTGCGTGTACGTAGTCGACCGCGTCGCGTACGGTCTTCAGATCCTGAAGGTCCTCGTCTTCGATGCGGAAACCAACGGTTCGGTCGGACAGCTCCTCTTCGAGTGCTTCGACCAATTCGATGAGAGCCAGTGAGTCCGCCTCTAGATCGTCGGCGAAGGAATTGCCCTCAGCGATCTGATTGGGCTCGATCTCGAGGATGTCGGCCAAGCGGTCCCTCACCAGCCCGAAAACGTCATCCCGCTCCATAGGCGTCTGCTCCATGTGCGTCTCTGCGGGCATGCCATCTCCTTCAAACCCTCGCGGCTCCCGGGCCACGTCACGTCGCCCTACTGGGGCACTGAGCCTAGCGGGTATCAACACAGAAGGCGGGGTTGTGGAAAACGTTGGATCGATGGGAGCCCTGTCAGGAGCTGGATGTGAGCGTTTGTCGAAGGCTGCTCACAATATCGATATCCACAAGCCCATCTGCGGTAACGATGGCGTTGGAGATGGCGACCGCCGTCGACGATCCGTGGGAGATGAGGGCCACTCCCCGGGTTCCCAGCATGAGGGCCGCTCCGGTCAGAACGGGGTCGAATCCAGCAAACATGGGGTTGAGGGCACTGGACACGATCCTGTCGATGACCTCGGCTGGGGCGATCTCGGGGGCCACGGCGGCCAGGGTGGCCCGAACCGAGTCCTCGAAAACGGCGTAGCCGCCTTCGAGCGACTTCAACACGACATTGCCCGTGAACCCGTCGGTGACGACAACGTCAGCGGTGCCGATCAGAAGGTCACGGCCTTCGACATTGCCGATGTAGTCGGCACCACACCTCTTGGCCCACTCACCATCTTCGAGCAATGCGCAGGCCGCTTTGACCAGACTGTTGCCCTTGCCCGCCTCTTCCCCGATAGTCAGGATCCCGACTCGGGGAGTTGCCACCCCGTAGCTCTCGCGGACATAGACCGCACCCATCATGGCGAACTGGACCAGCCATTCGGGCTGGCTATCAGCGTTGGCTCCACAATCGAGCACCATGGTCGGGGTGGAGGCGACGACGGGGAAAGGCACAGCGATGGCGGGCCGGGCCACCCCCTTGATCCGCCCCATGCGCAGGAGAGACGCGGCCATGGCGGCCCCGGTGTTTCCGGCACTGAGCAGGGCCGAGGCCCTACCGTCTCGCACTGCTTCAGCCGCCCTGACGACCGATGCATCCTTCATGCGCCTCACCATGGTGGCCGGCTCGGCTCCCATCGGGATCACCTCGGAGGCCGGCAAGACCTCGAGGGGGCCGGTGTCACCAAGACGGCCGGGATCACCGACGAGAACCACGGGTACCCCGAAATTCCGGTGCGCCATCAGCGCACCTTCGACCATGACCGAGGGCGCATCGTCACCGCCCATGGCATCGACCGCGACGGGCAGTCGTTCGGTCACCTCGGGGCCCGCCTCTCAGCCGCTTGTGGACTCAGGTGAGAACTCAGCCGACGTCGACGGCCTGGCGACCGTGGTACCAGCCACATGATCCACAGACCCGGTGGGGCAGCTTCACCGCTGCGCATCGAGGGCAGGTGCTGCGAGCAGGAGTCGACACGGTCCATGCCGATGCTCGACGGCTGCGAGTCTTTGCCTTCGACTTCTTCTTCTTGGGAACAGCCATGATGTGAACCTGCTGGTGCGTGCTGAAAGGTGCCCAACCGAACTGGACACGAACGTTGAAGGCTACCGGTTCGGCTATTCACCAGAAACGCCAAAGGTGGAATCCGAGTGGACCATGTCGTCCGGTGCGGCGAGAATGAGCAGTCACCGGCTTCAAGGGGGGCAAGCAAGCAGTGACCGATCAACCGCCGCATGAATGGGGTCAGCCCAGAAGCGATCCTACGGTCAGCAAGCCGTCAGACAGAGCCGCTGACGAGGCCCAGAGCCCGGGAGCCGCCGTGGCCCCGTCTGTCATCGAGCCAGAGCCGACAGTCACTCCACCGATTGGGCCGCGCCGGCGATCGAAACCGCGGCTCTGGCCCTGGGTGTCAGCCCTGATCGTGATCATCCTGGTGGTAATGACGGGGTGCGTCGCCGTCGTGGTGAACCTGGTTCGGGCCCCCGTCGAAGCGGCCAACTCCTTCGTCGCCCATATCGACGACGGTGAAATCAAGGCTGCATACAATTCGCTGTGCCGGACCACCCGTTCGGAGCTGACGCTCGACGAGTTCACCGATCACTACTCTGCGGCTGGAGGTATCACTGGCTACACGCTCGCACCAGCCTCCTCAGCCATTGGTGAACTGACAACGGTCAGTGGAACCATCGAGATCAACGACGAGCCCCGCAACGTCAACTTCAGTCTCGTGCGTGAGAATGACGAGTGGCGGGTGTGTAGCTACGACCTGTTGCAATAGCCCCTGTTGCGGCGGCCTACGGTCAGAATTCGATGTCCAGTGAGCTACACAAGAATCGCATCAAGGGGACGGTTCGTCTGAGGCGCTGATCGAAGTCAGCCATGAAGTGGCGCGACGTGATCTCGGCCTGGGTGAGCTTGGCTGAGGCGATGAAGTCTTTCCGCTTCAGGTCGTCGATCAGGGCGTGCTCGGGGTCGTAGCCCTTGGGCGGGCGTTTCAGCGAGTCACCCTCGAGGGTGAAGACATCACTGAACCGCTTGGCCCGGGAGGCCTTCTTCCAGTCAGCACTGTGCTCGTCGATACGAGCCCTGATGCGGTAGGCCACCTTCGATTCTGGCCGCCACAGACCACATCCCATGAAGCAGTTGCCCGGCTCCAAATGGAGGTAGAAACCAGGGGCATGGGCGTCCGAGGCCATCTCATGGCGAAATTGCAGCCCGGTGTTGATCTTGTAGGGCGTCTTGTCCTTGCTGAAGCGGGTGTCGCGCTGGATACGAAACAGCGATCCACCGACCGTGCGAGAGTCGGCAACGAAGTGGGGTGAGATCTTGGCCAGCTTTGGCCCATAGTCAGTGATGAAGTCCAACGCCGGCTGGCGAACCTGCGCTTCGTACCGTTCCTGGTTGGCCTTGAACCACGATCGATCGTTGTTGTTCTTCAAGTCGTTCAGGAAGGCGAACAGGCCAGGGGTGAAGTATCGGGTCGGCACGGTTTGATCAGCTCTCACTCGGCTCGGAGCGAAGATCGAGTTGGTCGAGGCCAGCCCAACGAGGATCGAGGGCCAGCAACTGATCTTCGCCATTGTCCCCGTCATTGCCTCTGCCGTCGGTATCAGCCAGCAGGGTTGGGTAGCGATCGGGGTCCGGCCCGGCACAGTCATCCCGGCATAGGGGGACGAGGGGAAGGGACAGGGCAACGGCATCTCGAACCATGGGGAGGAGGTCGATCATTTCACCGTCGAAGTCGATGATATCGGCGTCCTCTGGTGCCCCGATGAGGAAGATCTCGGCGATGTCAATCTCAATCTTGCCAGCGACCACTTCGAGGCAACGCCGGCAATCGCCTTCCCATTCGAAGCTGACGGTTCCCGTGGCTGAGACTCCGCGCTCGATCGATTCGACCATCAGGTTGCCGGTCACCGGTTCACGAAGGGTGCGGCTGCCGACGACAATCTGCCGGGCCAGCACGATATCGATGGTCAGGTCGATGCGCTGACCGAGCCGGCGCCGCAATTCCACGACATTGACCCGATGATGGGCCGGGTCGTCATCCCATGGGTCCGGCTCGGCGATGGAGTCGGCGCCCTCCGAAGGGCTGGACTCGGCGCTCAAGAGTGAACCTCGTCATCGAAGGTTCCGGAACCGGAGAGGTTGATGTCAGCATCATTCCAGCCATTGCCATCGGCCCACTCCCCCGGCATGGCTCCGCTCACTTCTGCCATGCCGAGCAGCTTCTGACGACCATTGCGGACCGTCTCGGTCGTCCTCTCCAAGACGGCCTCGAAGCGGGCCAGCTTGTGGTCGCAGTACTCCTCGACCTGTCGTTTCATCGTGGTGACCTCGGTCCGGGCCTCGTCGAGGATCTGACGGGCTCGGGCCTCGGCCTCCTTGACCACCTGTTGGCGCTCGACCATACGGCTGACTTGGGCCCGGCCTTCGTCGATGAGGGCCTGCTGCTCCTGGCGAGCCTTGGCCACGAAATCCTCGCGCTCCTTGAGTAGCCAGCGGGCCGCTCGCACCTCTTCGGGAAGCTGGTCCTGGGCTTGTTCGAGCAGATGGAGGAGGTCGTCCCGAGCGATCTTGACCGTGGTCGACATGGGCAGGGGGCGGGCCTCGGCCAGCATCTCAATGGCCTCTTCCAGCAGGGCCTCGACTTCGGGAACGGCATAAGGGTTCGGCAGATCGAGCTCCTCGTCTTCCTCGTAGTCGTCTTCGTAATCGTCTTCGCCATTCATGGCTTCGCCCTATCCATCTCTCTTGACGGCCAGTGCTCGCTGGACCGCGATTGGAACCACCGACGACACATCACCCCCGACCGACGCGATCTCCCGAACGTAACGTGACGAGACGAGGGCGTTGGTCCCAATGCCAGGCAGGAACACGGTCGGCAGGTCGTCGCCGGTGGCCGAATTCATCTTGGCCTGGAGCATCTCGACATCGAGATCACTCGCGCTGCGGAGCCCCTTGATCAGACAGGTCACGCCCAACTCAGCGGCGGCTGCCGTCACCAGGCCGGTGAAGGGGACGACCATGACGTTGGTCAGGTCTGAGACCGATTCGGTGATCAGATCTATCCGCTCATCGGGGGTGAAGAAGCCCGAAGGCTTGGCCGGATTGTGGCCGACACCAACGATGACCTCGTCGAAGATCGAGGCAGCCATGGCGATGACCGCCACATGTCCGTTATGAACGGGATCGAACGATCCCGGATATAGCGCCACTGCCATTACTTTTCCTTCGACTTCCTAGAGGTGAGCAGCCACCGCCGTCGAGGTTTCCAGCGCAGCTAGCTTCGCTCGGTTCCTCGACGATGTTTGACCAAAGGCCGAACTCGAACAACCCACAGGGTTGCCACACACACCTAGACGGTAGCCGTCGCCGGGGGGTTAAACGTAGTCATTGGTCCTGGTCGGATTGGGTGGGGTCGCCCTGGGCTCGCTGGGCGATCACGATCTGGGAGCGGCCGT
>JAAETV010000201.1 GCA_024227975.1 Actinomycetes bacterium | reverse complement strand
GGGGATGTCCCGTCCGCTGTTGATCTTCTCTGAGCGGCGGCTCCGGTTTGAATCCTAGGCGACGCGCTTTGCAGTCGCCTCTTCGCTGGTTTCGGACACGGTGAGAGCTCGGACGAGCTTCTCGATGTCGCGCCACCCTTGGACGCGACGGAACTTCTTCCCGGCTTCGACGATGGCGGCACTCACCCAACGCGCGACCATCGATCCGCCCTGCCAACGCTTCACGTTTCTCGAGTAGGTGGCGATGCCGCTGTTCAGGTTCTCGATTGCGTTGGTGCTCCGCAGCTTCCGGTACAACGCTCCCTCGATACCCAGGCCCTGAAGCGTGAGCGTCTCTTCGAGGCCCTCGAGAACGGATGCAGCAGCACCCGGATGATCGGCTTCGAGAGAAGAGGCAAACCGTTCGAGCCGTTTCTTGGCCAGTCTGGCGTCGTGAAGGCTCCAGGCTTCGCGAAGGATGACCTTCACGCTCTGGTGCATCCCCTCCGGCAGGTGTCCGAGGATGTTGCGCTCCTTGTGGAGCTGGCAGCGTTGGACGACTCCCCGATCCCCGAAGATCTTCTCGATGGCCGAACGCAATGCCTTCGCGCCATCGACGACGAACAGCCGAGCGCGTTCGGGATCAAGACCGCGCTCGATGAGGTCTCGGAGCAGTGCCTTGGCGACGTGCCCGTTCTCCGTGTGGCCTTCCCGAAGGCCCAGAACCTGCTTCTTCCCCTCGGTATCGATGCCCAGAGCGATCAGGATCAGATGGTCTCCGAGATGGATTCCGTCGATCATCACGATCGGGAAGTGACGATCGCCGAGCGGCGCCGTCAGCCAGGTCGTCATCTGCTTCGTCGTCATCGCCACGTAGCGGCGCGACACGGAGCTCTTCGAGACCGATCGTTCCCGGGTTTCCTCGGGCAGAGGGTCGAGGTTGCGCGCGTACTTCCGAGTCGAGACGCCGCAGGCCACCGCTCTCACGGTGTGATCATCGAGCGGGTCGCGCTTCGCGGCGAAGACGAAGCTCGGAAGCTCCATCTCGTGCCCCACCTGGCTCCTCACCCGCGGCCGCTGCATCGCGATGCGACGCCCGCCGAGCGTGACTTCGCTCTGGGTCGTCCCGGCCCTCCCGGCCTGGCGATCCGGGTCGCGCTTCCAGCGCGGACCGCACAGGTCCTCGCGGTCTTGTTCCATCATCGAAGCCAGGACCTGTTGTCCTGCGTCGACACACAGCTCGAAGAACGTTCGCTCGACGTTCCCGAGGGCTCCCAGGAGCGGAAGCGGAATCTCCACGACCGCCGTCTTCGGACTGTCGACGAGTTGGAGATGATCGGACTTCTTGGCATGCTTGGTCATGGTGGCGGTTCCTTCTTGGTGTAGTGACCCCCTCCGTAATACACGGAGGGTGAAGGAGCCGCCGCTCTCAAACTCTCAGAAAATCAACCGGTTCTGGGACATCCCC
>JAAETV010000200.1 GCA_024227975.1 Actinomycetes bacterium | reverse complement strand
TGCCGGGTATGAGCTTGACGATAGGAAGCAGGACCCATTTCATGAGGAAGGGGGCGTCGCGGGCGCCGTTCGTTCCGGGAGTGCTCCCGGGCGAGACGGCGTTGACGGTCATTCCTGGCGGCAGCTTCTTGGCCAGCTCGGCTGCCCACCAGACAGCGAACATCTTGACGGTCGCGTACTGGGTGTTGGCGTGGTACCTGATGGATGGCTCCATTCGCATCACCGCCTCGATGGCCGTGTCGAGATCGCCGTCGAAGTTCTCAGTCGCGAGGTTGTCGATGTCGATGGGCTTGAACGTGGGGAAGTCGCCGCGTGCCGCCTCGGAGCCGGCGATGATGATGCGGGCGTGGTCGGACAACAGGCCTGCTTCGAGCAGCTGCATGGTGAGGAGGTGGTGGCCGGTGAGAGTGGCTGCGGTGGTGGCCTCGATGCCGTCCGCGGTTCTCCTCACAATGTTGGTTGGGGCCATTCCCGCGTTGAGAAGCAGGACGTCGATCTGCCCGCCCCGGTCGGCGAGAACGTCGGCGGAGTGGGCCACGGAGGCGAGATCATCGAGGTCGAGCGTCAACGTTTCGAACACGTCAACTGCGTCCCTCGCTCGTAGACCGGCACCTGCTGCTTGGGCCTTGTCGTCGGTTCGGGCAGTGATGATCACTCTGGGGTAGCCGGCGGTGGCGAGTTGGACCGCGGCCTCAAGCCCGAGGCCGGAGCTGGCACCCGTAACGAGCGCGGTCCGGTTCGTGTGGTCAGACATTGTGCTCCTTGGTCGGGCTTTTGGATTTTCGTCGATCGATCAGCACCGTCTTGTCGAGGAATACCATCAGGGGCCCGAGTGACGTGATGGTCAGCACCGAGCGCCAGCGTGGTTCGGCCCTCGCCGGTTCGGGCACACCTCGTTCGAGCGCCTGAAGACTGCTCATCGTTGCGCTCCTTCCTCGCCGGACCCGTCCACTCAGGCGTTTGAGTGAACGTTTGGATATCTGTCTAGAGTAACGTTTAACACATGTCTGGACTGTTGTCTAGACATGTGTTTGTAGGTGTGTTATCGTTGTCGCCATGAAGAAGGTGCCTGAGGACCTCGCAACGAAGCTGTACCGCAGTGGCGACCAGTTCCTCGCTCAGGGTGACGACGTGCGGATCGACCAGGTGGCAGAGGACCTCGGCATCGCCAGAGCGACGCTCTACTACTACTTCTCAGGCAAGGACGACCTCATCAGCTTCCTCATGCAGGAGAAGATGGAACGAATCGCCATTCAGGTGCAGAAGGCGAAGGCCGGTGAGGGCACCGCCCTCGAACGTTTCGAGGCAGCCATGCGGGCCGCGATCTATGAGCTGGCCAGCAACCCCGCCCTTTGCCTCAACCTGATGCTTGCCACCGGCCGGATGGAAGCCATGGCCGAGATCTTGACGGCATCCGAACGAGCAATCATGGCCCCCCTGCGCGAGCTGCTCATCGAAGCGCGAGCCGTCGGCGATGCCGACATAGCCGACATCGACCTCACCATCTCCTCGCTCATGGGCGGAACCAACATGGCGGTGCTCCAGCGATGGGCGCTCACTGGCGAGGTGGACCCCGACGACATGTCCCAGCACGCCGTGACCCTGTTCCTCAACGGCGTCCGAGCCCGCTAGGGGCCCGAGCCAGTGGCCCCGTCTACGTCAACGAGCACCCGGCACCAAGCCGACCATCACTGCCTGCACGGCCGCTAACGCGGGAAGCGGACAGTACGCAGGCTCTTCCAGCCAGCCGCGCCAACCCGCTCGATGTCTGGCCGGTCAACGGCCAGCGGAATGATCTAGATCAATATCAATAGACAGGAAGTTCGATGAGAAACGTCACCGTAGAGCGCACAGTCGCTTCACCCCGACACAGCGTGTGGGCCGTGTTGGCCGACTACCCCAACATCGTCGACTGGAACGAAGCCGTCAAGAACAGCTACGCCATCGGCGACGCAATCGAGGGCGTCGGAGCCCAGCGACAAGTCGACTTGGGCTCAAAGGGATCGATCAAGAACAGAGAGACCGTCACCGAGTGGACGCCCGAACAGAGAATGGTGATCGCCGTCGACAAGATCGAGAAGCAACCCATCAAGCAGGCCACGATGACGTTCACCCTTTCCGACGGCGATGGGACCACGCCGTTCACCATGAGCTACGACTATGAACCCAAGGGCGGGCCGCTCGCCCTCATCTACGGGCCAATACTCGACCGGCTGCTAGGCAACGGCTTCAACGCGTTCATCGACGACCTAGGGCCGGCCGCTCAGGCCCGGACCGCCGACTGAAGAAGCAACACCGCCCCGGCACTCCGCACCAACGCATCACAGCCGGTTTCGTACAGCATCCGTCACAGTGTCCTCCCCCGCAGTTCGACATCGGGACGGCTCAACAGTGCTTCGAGGTCGTCATAGGCGATGGCCTTGGTCTCGTCTCGTGGTTCTCGCTTCCGCTCGAGCCTGTTCAGCGGGTCGCGGGTGGGCGGAGTTGCCTTCGTCCTGTCGAGGTGTCCAGGCCGTACGTGGCGTTTGCCGAGGTCCGACCGACACGATGGCGGCAATCTGTGGACCTCGGAAACATGATGATGCTCCTGGCGCTCGGAGCCCCAGCTCAGCAAGTCTACGACTGCGCTCTTCAACGGTTCACCGAGGACGAGATCGCTGATGGGCTTGCCGCCGCCCATGGAGTCGCTGTCCCGACACAGCTCAAGAATGCTCTGAAGACCCGAAGCGCAGACGTGAAAGCAGACTTACAGGCCTTAGCACTCGAACGTCGCAACGTGCGCATCCAGCGATGGTCCTTCAGCCGCATTCTCTTGGCAATCGGCCTGGCAGCCGTCGTTATCTCATCGGTGGGAGTGCTCCTCATGTCCGCGCATCTCGCTGGACTCGTACCGTGTCGGAGCGAAACCCTCGAATACGAGCCGCGGCGATACTCGTTTTCGTAGCAGCGATCAGCAGCTCGTGCGGCGCCGTACTCGACGACAATCGAATCTCGTTCGTCGATGCTGACGCCCAGCTGACCTGCACCCAGCCCAATTCGCAAGGACTTGCGGCCCAGTCGGTAAAGACAGCGGCGCTGGTTCCGTGCATCGAAGAACTCCCCTCAGGCTGGAAGTTCGAGGGCACGAGCTATCGAAGTGATGGGGTAACGATCGATTTCGACTCGAGCCGGCCGCCCGTCAGCGACCTGAGGATCGACTTCAGGGAATCGTGCGTTGCTGCATCGGGTGTCGTCACCGCCGACACGCCAAGTTTTGACTTCGAAGCGGCCGAACTTTTGCTTCCTCCGGGTGCCACCTTCAACCGTGAATCGATCGCTGGCTCGCCCGTGCCCGGCCTGCGGGTCGTGACGTTCGGCTCGGGATTTTGCCTCGAATTCACGATCGAGTTCGAGGCCAACGAGCCGATCGGATTTGAGGACTTCCCGATGGTCAGCTTCGTGGATCGTAGTGTCCTTGATGAAGCCACGAAAGACGCCACCGATGGCCGACTCGAGCTGGACCCTTGATGTGACGACAGCTCAAGGCGGCTCAACGGAGCCTGCTGCCTCCCGGTCGAGCCTCAGGAAGAACCTGGGCCGGTGCCCTGCTGTCGATTGCAATCGTCGCTCTTATCTACGGTTTCGCACTGCCCCTGTTCGCCGACTACGGCGACGTTCGGCACACGATCACGGCAATGACCGCGCTCGAGGTGTCCACTCTGGTCCTGCTTGCCGCCTTCAATCTGTGGACCTACCTGCCGTTGCTGACATCTGTCTTACCTGGGCGAAACAGCGCCAAGCATTCGTGGTCAACAACAGTCCTACCGCTGTCTCGAACACGATGCCAGGTGGCGGAGCGCTGGGGGTTGCCGTGACCTACTCGATGTACCGCTCGTGGGGTTTCGACAGGACTGCCATCGGCTTGTCCGTGGTCGTATCCGGAATATGGAACACATTCGTCAAGCTCGGTCTGCCTGTTCTCGCTCGGTGATCCATTCGAGTACTGACAATCGACCTCCATCGAATCGAGTTCGGGCTCAGGGAAAAGCATTGGGGCTGCACGCCGAGACAGCGGACAGCCCGGAATTGGATCGGGACTGAACGACGAGCCGACGGTTCCCTCGGTGTGTTCGTGGGAGCTTCTGGTCGGGACGACGTTGGCGTGTGAAGCGTTTGGGGTGGTCCCTCGTTCGTGGCGGCATCGAGCCCAAGACCAGAGGGGCGAGACCCGGTCGTGGCGTTCACAAGCGACTGGGAATCCTCCCCGGGCAATGATTGAACCACTAGGCCATCTTTCCGCAGACTTGACGCGGTTCCGGCCAGCGAGAGATGAGGACTTCAGATGAATGCCAAACCAGAGAAGCCAGTCATTCTCGCCCACCCTGGAGCGCCTTATGGCGTCCCTGCTGAGGTTCCACTGACGATTAAGACGCCCTTGATGTCTGAGACGGGCGAGCCGATGACCTGGAAGACCTCGGACCCTGTCGACACCTCGGTGAATACGTTTGAGGTTCCAACAGGCGACGAGGACGGCTCAACCACTGGTATCTACGGCTTGTGCCGGTGTGGGTCTTCGACCACCAAACCGTTCTGCGACCACCAATTTCATGAGACCGCCGACTGGGACGACACCTCTCAGGCACCAACCGACAACTACAACGAACGAGCGGTCAGCCTCGGCGGCACCGGCATCGAGATCTTCGATGATCGCCCAACGTGTGTTCATGCCGGGTTCTGTGGCAACGATCTGACCAGTATCTGGAAGATGGCCGAACAGACGGGCGACAGTCGCATCCGCGCCCAGGCCATGGCCATGATCAAACGCTGCCCATCAGGCGCACTCGCCTTCGCCGTCGACGACGAGGTCATCGAACCCGACCTACCAGTCGAGGTAGCGGTTGTGCCAGACGGCCCGCTATGGGTCACCGGCGGTATTGGGGTGCAACGCTCCGACGGAGAACCATTCGAGGCTAGAAACCGAGTCGCGCTGTGTCGGTGCGGTGCGTCAAGCCGGAAACCACTGTGCGATGGGACGCACAAAGAAATCGGTTTCAAAGGCTGAAGCGGAAACCGACTCCGACCCTGGGACAGCGCAACACTGCGGCACTACCTCCGCTGTGAATATCGGGTACGCCGGCGATCTGGGTGCCTCCACCACTGACCGTGGCAGC
>JAAETV010000199.1 GCA_024227975.1 Actinomycetes bacterium | reverse complement strand
GGCCATCGCTGACGGGGTGATGCTCGACTTCATCTACCAGCCCTCGTTGGCTGACTCGGTGTCGCTGGTCGAGTCAGGGGCCGCCGGGGCCGGACGTCGGGCCCTGCTCTGCTACTCGACGGCGCTGGTCATGGACGATCATGACCTCGAGGTCGTGCGGCCCCATCTGACCTACCGGCTCGTCGACGCTCGGCCGTCGGTACATGAGGCGTTGGGGATGACGGAGGCCGATGTCGAGCGGATCCGTACTGCGCTAGCCGGTGGTTTGGTCGAGGCGGCGACCCATGTGCGTGACGAGTGGGTATTGCCTTTTGTCATTTCAGGGTCGGAGCGGGAGTGTGCGGTTGCTCTCGGAGATCTCGTCGATCGTCATGGTTTCTCCGAGTTCGTCTTGCCGATGTTCTCCCGAGACGATCCCGTCGCCTACATGCAGCGATCGGCGAGTGTGCTCCGGCGGGCTCACTGATTTCTCGGGGATCAAGGGTTGCACCTCGAACGTGTGTTCGATAGTATGGTGGGACGCCGCCCCTCGGGGTGGTGCTCGCAGCGGTAGCTGCCCGTTCAACTTGATCTGATTCTGTGCCGCTGGTTCTGCCGGCTGAGACATGGGGTCATGTGGCCTGTTCTTGGGCAGGTCCGGCTGTTGTTGGGGGTGGTTCGTTGTGGGGGCCCTGAGTGAGGCGTTGTCTCAGATCCATGCCGGTTGTGAAGCCGGGGTAGCGGCTGCTGATGCTCTGTCGGTGCTGTCTCCTGACGAGGTGCTGGCGGCGTTGGTTGAGGTCCAATCGCTAGTAGGCAAGGTTGGGGCGTTGAATGCCCTGCTGCTAGCCAAAGTCGATTTGGCGATGTTGCCTTCCGGCGAGCATGGTCATTCCTCTACTGCGAGCGCGGTTGCTGCCCATGGGGGGACGAACCCTCGTGTCACCAGGGCTGATCAGCGTCGGGGTCTATGGCTCCTCGGGTTCCCCGTGATCGCTGAGGCGTTTGCTGGGGGGTTGATCAGCCAAGCCCATGTCGAGGCGTTCAAAGCAGCCGAGAACCCCCGCACCGTGGGGGCGTTGGTCGAGGCTCAGGAGTACCTGGTGGAGGCCGCGACCAGGTGTAGGTGGGATCAGTTCCAGGCGGTGCTCCGGTATTGGGTTCATGGTGCAGACCCCGACGGTGAGGAACCCAAAGACCAGATCGAGAAACGAGCGGTTGACTACTCAGCCAACGCTGACGGCTCCGTGTCGGGTCGGTTTCGTCTTGATGCTCTAGCCGGACAGGCCTTCGCCACCGCCATGGACCGCCTTGTTCAACGGTTGTGGCGTGAGGACCAAGAAACCGGGTCCACTCGAACCGTCAGCCAGCGGAGGGCTGACGCCTTCATGATCCTGGTCCGAAACGGGGCTGCGAACCCTGACGCGAACCTGCCGGGGGCGTTGATCCATATCGTGATGAGCGAAACCGTGGCCGAACACCTGTTGACCATCGTCGGTCGAACCGAAGGCCCCTGGACCGACCCACCCCATCAACCGGGCGGCCCCTCCGGCCGGGGCGGCAACCCCAGCCACGATCGGGTACCTCTTGACCCCGATCACATAGACGGGCGCTGCGAGTTCATCAACGGGGTCCCCGTCCACCCCCACTACGCGGCGGCAACCATGGCCACCGCCCAATTTCGGAGACTGATCTTCTCCACTGACGGAGAGATCCTCGAACACGGACGCAGAACCCGGACCTTCCCCGCCCAGGCGAAACAGGCGTTGCTGGTCAAGGGTCGGGGGCGGTGCCAGCACCCAGGCTGTGACGCCCCGATCACCTGGCTCGAAGCCGACCACCTCATCGCTTGGAACCGAAACGGCCCTACCAACACCACCAACGGCCAAACCCTTTGCAGCCGACACAACAAACACAAAAACGACAACCCACCCGATGACCCATGAGCGGCAGCGCCCTCGGTGAGCTAGACGGTGATTCCCAGAAAGGCGGCGGCGACGTCGACTCGGCGGGCTACAGAGTCCTTGTACTCGTCGAGGTCGAGCTCCTCGCCTTGGCTGCCCTGCTGGCCGTTCAGGTAGCGGGCGTAGACCCCCTCACCGATGCAGGCCAGCCGCCACGAGGCGAAGCCTCGGTAGTAGTCGACCAGGCTCAGGTCAACGCCCATCTCCTCGGCGTAGAGGCCGGCCATCTCCTCCTGATCGAGGAAGCCTTCGAGCCCCGTCGTTTCATTGTCACCCCTGGCTTCGGGGTCGGCCGGGTCGTGCCAGTAGCCGAGCAACCCAGCCAGGTCAGCCATGGGATCGCCCAATGTGCACAGTTCCCAGTCGAGTACCCCGGCTACCGGACCCGACGGGTCCATCATGCAGTTGGAGAGGCGGTAGTCACCGTGGGCGATGGTGGTCACTGTCTCCTGAGGCAACCGTTCGCCCAGGGTGTCCCGGACCTTGTCGATGAGGGGGATCTCGCGGGTCTTCGACTGCTCCCACTGGCCTGACCACCGCTTGAGTTGCCGCTCGATGTAGCCGCTGCGCTTGGCCAGATCACCGAGCCCGACATCGTCGATATCGACCCGGTGCAAGGCGCACAGGGTGTTGACCAGCTCATGCGACATCCGGGTGCGGGCCTCGACCTCGATCGTGCGCCCGATCTCGACGTCTCGCACCACGATCCCTTCGAGGAAATGCATGATGTAGAAGTCTCGCTCGTTGACATCGGCGTCCTGGCACAGCCCAACCATGAGGGGTACCGGGACCGGGCCATCGCGTAGGGCGTGCATCAGCCGATGCTCGCGGGCCATGTCATGGGCGCTGGGGAGGAGCTTGCCCATCGGTGGACGCCGCAACACGAATCGGCGTCCGCTGGCATCGGTCACCGTATACGTCATGTTCGATCGGCCCCCAGCAATCAGGTCGAACTGGAGGGGGTCCTCGATCTCGGTGCGAGCTGCCAGCCAAGCCGTGACGTTTTCGCGGTGAATTCCTTCTACTTCGCTGCTACGTGCCGATTGCCCATTGGTCGGTTGGGATGTCGTCATCGGGCTCATCTTGCCACTGCTGGTCTCCTCGAAGCGAGGGAGCGGTGGGTATTGATCTCGAAGGCACACCTTTGGCGGAGACTGTTTGTCGTCCGAACAAACGTTCGGTAGAGTGCACATCCCGCCGAACCGTCCGACGCCATCCGAACCTTGGATGTCACAGGGCGTGTCTAGGTTCGGGGGTATGAGTCGCCGGCGGCAGACGGCTCGATCAAACGCCACCACGAAGTCACAACCCGAACACGGAAAGAAGAACGAACATGGTCAAGGTACTGGTGGCAACCACAGAAGCTCAAGGGGATCGTACTGGCGACTATGCCTGCGCGGTCGACGGTGAGCTGGTCTATGTGCCGGTAAGTGGTTGTCAGCGATCAAGTGGGATCGACGCATCATTGTGGTGCGACCCTACTGGTGAGGGGGATTGTGGGTGTTGGCGAGGATTCGCTGGTATGGCCAGCAGTCTTTCGACTACGACAGCCATGGTTGTTGAACGACTTGACTTGACCGGCCAGGATCTATGGACTGCCCTGAGCGACTCATTGGAGCGTCAAGGCCACATCGGATCCACCTGGACCACCGAAGAGGCTGATCTGTTCCGTCGCCTTTTTCAGCGAATGCTGGCCACTGCTTCCCATTTCCCCATCGGCTCGATTGTCGAGCGCCAGGGTGATCGGATCCGCCGTCGAGCAATGGCTGAGCCACTCTCGGTCCCCTCCGACGTCGGCGGGAACGAGGCGTAGGGGTCACAATGGCCGGGTGTCTGCTGCTGAACCGTCCTCATTCCCCGCACTGATCGAGCTGGCCCCCGGTGAGGGTCCGACCACGTTCGCTGGGCCAGCAGCCCCTGAACGGTTCGGTCGGACCTTCGGCGGCCAGTTTCTCGCCCAGGCGTTGATGGCAGCTCGACTGACGGTGGAATCCGAACGTCGGGTCCACTCTCTTCACGCCTATTTCTTGCGAGCGGGCGCCGTGGATAGTCCCACTATCTACGAGGTCGAGTCGGTTCGGAGTGGGCGGTCGTTCGCTGTCTGCGCCGTCGTGGCTCGTCAGGGTGAGGCCGAGGTCTTTCGCATGATGGCCTCGTTCCACCATCTCGAACATGGGCTCCAGTACCAGTCTGGCGGGCGCTATCCGATGGGGCGGGTCCCCCCACCGGAGGCAGCCCCGATTGACTACCCTGGCTTCGCCGCTCAACACCCCGACTTCGAGCCGGGGACGTGGGACGGAAGCGTCCGGCCCATGGAGATCCGGTATCTGGATCCTCCCGCTCCCTCCGACACCGGCTCCCATATGGAGCCACAACGGATGTGGGTTCGAGTCGAGGGCCCCCTCGGCAACGACCCGGCCATCCACGAGGCCGGGCTGGCCTATCTCGCCGATTCAACTCTCGTCGACAATGTGATGCTGCCCCATGGTTTCCGCTGGCAAGATGCCCGGCTGACCGGGGCCAGCCTCGATCACGCCATGTGGTTCCACCGTCCGACCCTGGCCGATGGGTGGCTCCTCTATGACCAGCGGGTCGAGGTCACCGGCGGGGCCAGGGGGTTGGCCACCGGCCGGTTCTATGACCCCGATGGGCACCTCGTTGCTACCTGCATGCAAGAAGGCCTCATCCGTTGGGACCAGCAGTAGGGGCTTGCTGCTGTGGGTCCCCGCGTCAGGAAACGGTGAGGAGGGCGGCCGTCACCACGGCCAACACGATCCCCGAGATGCCGCCGACGACGGCAAGGAGGTAGATCGCCACGTTCGACATAACGGCCGACCCGCCTTGATCATGATCAGACTGGGAGTCAGAGTCGGAGTCTGTCAGGCCCGGAGGAACAGCCGTGGTAGCCAGAGGATGTCGAACGCCTGTCGAGGTGTTCTGCGGCGATCGCTGCTCGACCTCGGCCACCGTACGGCGAAGATCGGTGACAAAGGCCGCAGCATTGGCCGGTCGCCGCAGGAGATCGGCAGACATGGCGCGGGCCATCAGATCGAGGATTGGCTGTGGTGGTGGTTCAACCGCGGCCGGCATGCGACCCTGACGGGCCAGGATGGTGGCGGTTGGAGCGTCGAGCCCCTCGAGAGTGCTGTCTCGGGTGGGGTCAAAGTGAGCCTGGCCGGCCAGAAGGGCCCACAGCAGCGCTCCCAGGCCATAGACATCTTCGGTGGGGGAGGCATGGGCTGCTTGGTCGGCTGGGCTGAAGAAATGTGCAGCCCCGGGTTCGGACCCAGATGGGATGCAGCCAGCCGGTAGAGCCCGTTCGAAGCCAGCGACTCGGGGAAGGAGGAAATCGGTCAGCAGAATCTTGCCTGGCCTCAGGTTGCGGTGCACGAAGCCACGACAATGGATCTCGGCCAGGGTGACAGCGATTGACTCGATCAAGAAGGTGGCTTCCCGCCACCTAATCGGACCGTGCTCGTTGATGAGGCCCGTGAGCGAACCCTTCCGGTAGAAGGGCATCACGAAGTATGGGGCATCATGGTCAGCAGCAACCCCGGTGTCGAGAAGGCACGCGATGTTGGCGTGACCAGACAGCTGGCCGGTGAGAGCTCGTTCCCGGTCGAAGCGTTGACCGGTCTCTGGCGTCAGTTCGTCATTGAGAACCCTGACCACGACCTCACGACCGATTGCGGTCTGCACCCCTCGGTAGACACTTGCCGCTCCGCCAACCGATATGGCTTTGAGGTTGTGTATTCCCTCGATTTCCAGCGCGGGGCAGACCCGCGGCGTATCAACGGTCGCGTGGGCGGCGTCCCTGCGGGATCGCGTCAAACTCGGGTCACGTCTGGGAGTCACGTGCTCAGCCTCCATACCTATTTCCCGTTGGAGCGGCGGCCCAAACGGGTCTGAGTCCTAGCTCGATCGACCTGCAAGTGGTCCTGAGTCGAAGGACGTTTGTGAGACTAGCGGCATGATGCCATACGTGCTGCAAACGGGGAGATTCACATACACCTTTCACCCCAAATGGGGTAGCCGGGCCTCGGATCACCTTGCTGGATGGATCAAAGTTGAACTATTTCACAACACGCCATAGCTGGCCCGTCGTCGAAAATGATGTGCCGCGCCCACTCTCACTGGCCTAGCGTTGTCGGTTCTGTCGAGTTGAAGGAAGTGTGGTGTCTGAGGCCAGTGTCACCCGGCGGGGCGTGCGGTTGATCACTGAGCTGGTCAAACTGTCTCCCCTACCGTTTGTCGTTTCTGTAACCGGGGCCGCTGTGTTTGCCTTCGGGACAGTGATGTCCGCTGTCGTGCTCGGCCGAATCACCGATCGGGTCGTGTTGCCGACCTTCGAGACCGGTGAGATCCCCGACGGGGGTCTGCGCTGGGCCATCATCGGCGTCGTTGCCGTCACGATCATCCGAGCTGCCGGCGTCGTGTGCCGCCGCTATTTTGCCGCTCTCACCGCCGAACGGGCCCAGATAAAGCTCCGCCACCGGCTCCTCGACCAATACCTGACCCTGCCCATGTCGTGGCACCAGCGAGTACCAGCCGGCCAGCTCTTGGCCCACACCGACAACGACACCGAGGTCACCACGGAGGTCATCCACCCCCTTCCGTTCTCGCTCGGGGTTGCCGTTCTCGCCGTCTTCTCTGCGATTGCCCTGGTTGCCGTAGATCCCATCATCGCTGTCGTGGCCCTCCTCATCTTCCCGGCCCTGACCATGATCAACCGGGTCTACAGCAGCCGGATCGAACGACCAGCGGCCGAGGTCCAGGCCAGTGTGGGTCGGGTCTCATCGATCGCCCACGAGAGCTTCGATGGGGCTCTCGTAGTCAAGACGCTGGGGCGGTCTGAGGCTGAGAGTGAGCGCTTCGGGAACGCAGTCGAGAAGCTCCGTAGCCGTCGAGTCGATGTCGGCTACATCAGGGCTGCATTCGAGGCAATCATGGACTCCCTCCCCAGCCTGGGCATCGTTGCCGTCATCGTGGTCGGGGCCTACCGGATCCAGGCCGGTGCCATGACCCACGGTGATCTGATCCAGGTGGCCGCCATCTTCGCCGTCTTGGCCATGCCCATGCGGGTTTTTGGCTTCTTCCTCGAGATGTTGCCTCCCTCAGTAGTTGCCAGAGAGCGTCTGGGGAAGGTCTTCGACGAGCCCCACCCGGCCGACGCCGGGGCTGAAACGGCTCCAGGTGATGGTCCCCTTGGCCTCGAAGCCCGCGGTCTCCGCTTCAGCTACGACGGCAATCATCAAATCCTCGCCGGCGTTGATCTAGCCATCGCTCCCGGCGAGGTAGTGGCCCTCGTCGGTTCGACAGGGTCTGGCAAGTCGACCCTGACCACCGTTCTGGCCGGTCTCATCCCTCCGAGCGGGGGCCAGGTCTTCGTGACCGACGCCAATGCCTCCGATGGAGCTAGGAACGCAGTCGACATCGACCGGATCGACAATGAGCACCGGACCGATGCTGTGGTCACTGTGTTCCAGGAGTCGTTCCTGTTCGCTGACACTCTCCGGGCCAATGTCGATCTGGCCGGGTCGGCCGGCGACGGTGAGATTCGGACCGCCCTGGCCACAGCCAAGGTCGACGGGCTGATCGAAGAACTCCCGGCCGGCCTCGACACCATTCTCGGTGAACGAGGGGTCACCCTCTCGGGAGGTCAGCGCCAGCGGGTGGCTCTAGCCCGGGCCCTCCTGCGGCGTCCCCGTTTCCTCATCCTCGACGATGCCACCAGCGCCGTCGACGCCGTCATCGAACGTCAGATCCTGGATGGCCTGCGGACCGAGTTGGAGACGACCACCCTCATAGTGGCCCAGCGGGTTTCGACCATCGAGCTGGCCGACCGGGTCCTCTATCTCGACGGGGGTCGGATCGAGGC
>JAAETV010000198.1 GCA_024227975.1 Actinomycetes bacterium | reverse complement strand
TCGCATGCCGGATGAGTCAGAACTCGGAGGCGAATTCACCCTCGCGATCTTCAAGCTCAACGGACAGATGTTGGCCGCCGGCGAAAAGCTCGCTCGCCCCGCCGGGATCACAGTGGCGTGGTGGCAAGTACTCGGGGCTGTTCTGCGACAACCCCTATCTGCAGCCGGGATAGCCCGCCAGATGGGAATCACCCGCCAGGCAGTACAACGAGTCGCCAACCGACTCATCGCCGAGGGTCTTCTCGAGGCGTCGCCCAATCCTGCACACAAGACGTCACCCCTGTTGGCACCGACCCCCGAGGGCCGCGTCGCCGTCGAACGCATCAAACCCGATCAGTCTGCATTCTCGAAAAGGCTCATTGAATCGTTCGGTCGTACGGAGTTCCAAACCCTCATCTCGGAACTCGCCCGGATATCCACAATCGTGGACGAGGCCGGTCCGTAGGAGACCACCTAGGTCGCACCTGAAGGGGAGAAGACTTCGAACATTCTGGGAAGTGTCAGACACTTTGCTGCCGTCGTACTGCCCGAGTTGGTCACTCGCTCCGGTCGGTGTCGAAGTGGGAGTGCGGGCCGCCGTCGGGCTTCACACCCGGGCTGCCCCAACCTACTGACGCGACAGTTCTGCACGATCCGCAGCGATAGTCTGCACCCGGCTCCAGCTGTGCCGCCAGCGCCGAACTCGGATGCGATGCCCGCGGATCGGCGAAGCGAGTTCCCAGCGCATAGCCCCACACCGGGGGCACTCGATCCCCGGTATGGGCTCGGTCGGTTCACCGTCATCGATCTGCATCTCGTCGACACCTCCGACACAAACCCACTCGGTGTCTAGCTGCCACCTACGATTCTCCACCACCACGTGGACGACCCGGCTTGGTCCGACGGAAGGCACATCAGTAGACCGCTCCGATCACCAAGTCTCTTGCGGTAACACGCCGTTCGCCCAGCAACTCGAACGAAGGGGTCGAGGATTACCTCCATATCTACACTTT
>JAAETV010000197.1 GCA_024227975.1 Actinomycetes bacterium | reverse complement strand
CGATCCACCGACCGCCAACACGTCACCAGCTCGAAGCCGGCTCGGGGTCAGGGTGCTCATGGCGCCCCTGAGTCGTGCTCGACCCTGCCGTCTCTCACCATGATCTGGCGGGGCATGCTGGCCGCAACCTCGGTGTCGTGGGTGATGACGACGATCGTCGATCCTCCCTCGCCCAGCTCGGTGACCAGGTCGAGGATGGCGCCACTCGATCGGCTGTCGAGATTGCCGGTCGGCTCGTCGGCCAACACGATGGCCGGTCGGTGGACGATGGCTCTGGCCATGGCCACCCTCTGGCGCTCACCACCGGAGAGCTGGTTGGGAAGATGGCTGACCCGGTTCCCCAGGCCAACCGCCATCAGGGCCTCAGCCGCCCGGTAGCGCCGCTCGCTCGGGTGCATCCCGGAGTAGAGCAAGCCGTTGGCCACATTGTCCAAGGCCGTCATCCCATCGATCAAGAAGAACTGCTGGAACACGAAACCGATGAGCTGGGCCCGTACCGCCGACAGCCGCCGATCGCTGAACGACGACACCTCCCGCCCGTCGATCAGGACACTCCCGCTGCTCGGCCGATCGAGGGTGCCCATCACGTGCAGCAT
>JAAETV010000196.1 GCA_024227975.1 Actinomycetes bacterium | reverse complement strand
TGACCGCGACCTTTGGGGCCCTGGTCTGGGTGTTCCAGGACGGCAACCTGGCTGAGCGCCTCGGTGTCACCGCCACCGGCAGCCTCGACGTGTTCACCCCGATCCTGATGTTCTGCATCGCCTTTGGGCTGTCGATGGATTATGAGGTGTTCCTCCTGGCTCGGATCAAGGAGGAGTACGACCTCAGTGGTGACAACGACCGAGCGGTCAGGGTCGGCATCGGCCGTACTGGCCCCGTTGTGACCGCCGCCGCGGTGTTGCTGGCCATCGTGTTCGTGGCCATTGCGACCTCGGGGGTGATGATCGTGAAGATGTTCGGGCTCGGCCTGGCCTTGACCGTGATCACCGACGCCTTCCTGGTGCGGGCTACGCTCACCCCCGCACTGATGAAGCTGGCCGGTCGGCTCAACTGGTGGGCACCCGGACCGTTGCGCCGCTTCCACCTCCGCTGGGGAGTGTGGGAGACCGATCCCGTGATCGTGCCCGGCACCACAGGCGCGGGAGTCGAAAGCAGTGGTGGGGCTCAGACAAAGGCGGCCGCAACATCGTCGGGAGGCGGAGGATCATGATGGTGACCAAGAAACAGCTGGCCGAGAGCCTGGCCGGGGTGCCCCTCTTCAGTCGTTGCACCAAACGCGACCTGCGCACCATTGCTCGCCATGTCGAGGTGGCCACCATCGAAGCAGGCACCGATGTCGTAGCCCAGGGTGAAGCCGGGGAGACGTTCTTCCTCGTGCTGACCGGTGAGCTCGAGGTAGTGCAGGACGGCGAACAGACGACGGTGCTCGGCCCCAATGATCACTTCGGGGAGCTGGCCCTGCTCGACCCTGCCCCTCGTTCGGCCACCGTCACCACCCTTGCCGAGGCCGAGCTGGCTGTGCTCTCGGTGCGCATGTTCCGGGTACTGCTGCGAGACATGCCCCAGATTTCAGCCGGCATGCTCGGCTC
>JAAETV010000195.1 GCA_024227975.1 Actinomycetes bacterium | reverse complement strand
CGACCATCTCCTGGGAGTGCGGAGAAGGGCCTGGGGGACCGTGCTTCATCCACGTTCTGGGCGATTGCTTGGCGGATGAGGTTGTCTACTTCATCAGTCATTGGATCAGCTCCCGTAGCGTTCCTTTGGCCCGTGCGAGGTGCTTGCGGACTGAGCCTTCCGAGATGCCGAGTCTGACCGCGACTTCGTGACCGGCCAGCTCCTCCCAGTAGGTCAGATGGACCACCGCTCGTTGTCTTGGACTCAGTGCATCTAGGGCGAACGTCAGATCCGGTTCCTGTCGGCTCCAAACCTCTGGCGGTGCATTCTGTTGAGCGAAGCGCTGCTCTCTGCGCCGTCGCCGGCCTTGCGATCTCAGGTGTGAACGCGAGGCGTTGAGAACAGAGCGGTAGAGGTAGGCCCGTTGGTTGTCGGCTGCACGCAGGGCGGACGAATGTAGGACCCGCGCGGCAACGGAAGCGACGATGTCCTCGGCGTCAGAGGGGCCGACGATCGTCGCCGCGAACCCAACGAGCGCCTTGGAGTATTGAACGTAGAGCTCTTCGGGGCTCAGCCTCATCTCAACAAGCTGTTCCACAGAACCCATGGCGCTACCGGCCAGCCCGATCCGACTCGTGGTCGAATCGGGCTGGCCGGGTCGCTGAGTGAAGATAGGACTCATCGGCGAGTGGCATGAACCGGGCTAGTGACCGTGACCGAATACGCACAAGTCGTAGTCGCTGATGTCAGGAATTCTTTCATCGACGGCGGGGATCTCTACCAGGCGCTGGTTCGGGCCGCAGACCATGAATTGAACCGATGACAGGCCGCCGAATCCTTCAGCACAGGGGTTGGACTCGTTGACCATATCGTCGATTCGCTCGACCATAGCGGGGTGTGCGGGCAGGGACGCCTCTAGCACGTGCCCGTCGCGGCAGACCATATCCACTACGAACTCATCACTTGTGATCATCGTGGTTTCGCACATGTCGTAGTCGCGGAAGTCGGGAATCCCGCCGTCGATGGCGTCGATCTCTATCAGGAACGGGTCGATGTCACAGCCCATGAATTGAATCGATGCGAGACCACCACTGCCTTCACAGGCGTCGATCCCGTTGACCACATCATCAATCGGGCTGAAGTCGAGCGGGCCCAGGGTCGAGTGAGGCACGGATACTTCATTGATGTGCCCGTCGCGGCAGACCATCTCCACTACGAACTCATCAACCACGGCGGCGGTGGTTGTCGTGGTCGGAGTCGTGGTCGGAGTCGTGGTCGTGGTCGGAGTCGTGGTCGTGGTCGTGGTCGGAGTCGTGGTCGTGGTTTCGCACAAGTCGTAGTCGCCGAAGTCGGGAATCCCACCATCGATGGCGTCGATCTCTATCAGGCGCTGGTTTGGGTCACAGCCCGTGAATTGAATCGAGGCGAGGCCACCGCCGGGTCCTTCACAGGCGTCGATCCCGTTGACCACATCGTCTATCGGGCTGAAGTCGAGTGGGCCCCAGGCTGAGTGAGGCACAGTTTGCTCGTTGATGTGCCCGTTGTGGCAGACCATCTCCACTACGAATTCATCAACCACGACGGCGGTTGTCGTGGTCGGAGTCGTGGTCGTTGTCTTCACCGTGGGTTCGGTTGGCTCACTGTTGTGAGCTGTGCTGGTGTTGGCTGGTTCAGACTCGTTGGTGGTGCTGTCGGAGGCGAAGGCCACAGCCGCTAATCCCCCAACGAGTAGAGCGATCGCAGTGATCCCGCCAGCAAGAACGTTGCGTTGTGTATTGAAACTCATATCAATCTCTCTCCTTTGTGTATGAAGGGCCATGTCGAACCCTTTTTGCTTTCTTACCGGTCTCGGGATCTCAGGTGTGAACGCGAGACGTTGAGAACAGAGCGGTAGGGGTAGGGGTAGGCCCGTTGGTTGTCAGCTGCACGCAGGGCGGACGAACGTAGGACCCGAGCGGCAACGGAAGCGACGATGTCCTCGGCGTCAGAGGGGCCGACGATCGTCGCGCCAACCCAACGAGTGCTTTGGCGTGCTGACCGTAGAGGT
>JAAETV010000194.1 GCA_024227975.1 Actinomycetes bacterium | reverse complement strand
CAGATCGATGAGAGCTGGAGCGGTACTCGGATCACCGCTCCCGGCCAACACTGAGGCCGCTCGGGCCCGCGTGGTCGGTGACCCATTCTTGGTGAGGTCGACTGCCGGGGCGATGAACCGTTCGTCACCGATCACAGCAGCAACCTGCAGGGCCAGATGAGTCGTGCGCCCCCGGTCCGTTTCCATCAAGCCGGTGAGAGCCGGGGCAATTTCCGGGCCGATTGTAATCAACGCGTTCTGGGCTGCAAATCGGCAAATGCCGTCAGGGTCATCAAGCATGACCACTAGCAGGTCAATAGCTTCCTGGTCTGGTTTGATCGCGGCCCACGCTGCCGCCTGAGCTCGCACTTCCGGGGCCCGGTCGATCAGCAATGCGGGGAGATGGTCAGGTTCGGCGGCGAAGGCGGTCAGCAACCGGGCCGAATAGAGCCGGCGCGACCAGCGGCGGCTGTGTATTCCGGCTCGGGCTTTCGGTAGGAGGCCACTCTTCTCGGCTATGGCATTCAGCGTGGCGAGCGACGACCCATTGAACGACGTAACGAGCTCTGTGATGATAGTTGCTACTTCGCGATCCAAGAGCTCGGAGAGGACGCTCATGACGTCCTCCAACTCTGGGCTGTCAGTTGATAGCGAGGCAACAACCGACGATCGAGCGGCATCCACCAACGGTTGACGTCGGTGCCGACGCGACTGCACCACGGTGCTGGTGGCCAGGGCACAGAGCACGGCCATGAGCGCGGCCGCGAGGACAGTAATCGTGAGGATGAGGATGCTGGCGGTACTCATACCCTGGTGCCACCTAGTACTTGATCGAGTCGACCCAACAGCAGGGGCACGCTGAATGGCTTGGTGATGTGTTCTGTCGCACCCAGACCGAGTGCCCTCAACATCTCGGCCTCGCTGGAGCGTGCCGTGAGCATGATCACGTGGCTGACGTCGAGAACACCATGCGATCCGAGTTGCTTGAGAACACCAAAGCCATCCAAGCTCGGAAGCCCGACGTCCAGCAGCACGATACGCCCTTGGATCCGACCATCACTGAGCGCCGAGGCCGCCTCGGCCCCGTCGTCGAATCTCCGGAAGCTATACCCTCGCAAACTCAGGGTATGTTCGACGATGTCAGCGATCGAGTCATCGTCTTCGACAAGGACGACGTCGATCTTGCCCCCTTCATTTGTACCGGCGCCTGCTCCTGTACCGGTGCCTGCGCCGGTGACCACGATTCGATCGCCGGAACGAACGGCTCGCTCGAGCGCCGTCTCACTCATTCGTTCGAGCGAGGCCAGCGTCGATCCATCAGTGGGATAGCAGGACACCCCGGCTCGGAAGTCGTAGCGCACGGGGATCCCCGATGTCGTCCGGAACTCATCATTTCGGAAGTCGGCGAGCACCTCAGCAATACGCCTAGCGCCAATATCTCGGGTGGCGCCGTACATGCCGACGACGAACTCGTTGCCAGTCCATCTGCTGACGACATCCTCGTTGCGGAAATTGCTGAGCAGCCGCGATCCGAGTCGGCGGAACACGATGTCACTCAGTACCGCACCTTCGGCCTCGCTGATCTCGTCGAGCTGATCGACGATCACGCGAACAAACGCAAATGGCTCGTCTCGACGACCCGCCAGCCTCAGATAGTGATCGATGGACCGCTCAGCAGCATCACGATTCTCGGCCCCAGTCAGTGGATCGATGTCCGAACGGGCGAGCGCAGTACGAGTCCGCTCAACGAAGGTCCTGAGCCGACACCCGAGCTCGGCCGCCGGGACCTGCGATGACAGATAGTCATCGGCACCCGACGCTAGAGCCTCACGGATGAGCGCTGTTCGTCGCGGCCCATAGGCAATGACGGGAAGCTGCTGCCACCGGGGGTGCGATCGCAGGACCCGACACAGCTCCGGGACCGAGATGTCCTCGTACTGGCCGTCGAGCACGACGAGGTCGGCTCCATCCTCCTCGAGATCGGTCCAGAAGGACTCTGCACTGGTATGCAGCCGGTAGCCCATTTCGTCTTCGGACAGAGCCTCGAGAACCTTGTCCATCTGCCCGGATTCGGCTTGCAGCACGATGACCTGGGACTCGTGAGGAGTCCGCTGGGCCCGAATCTCGAGCAGGTATCCGATCGCGAGACGTGCAGCGTTCGAGCGGGGAATCACTGCCGATGCTCCGGCTCTGGTCAGGACCATCCGCTGCTCGAACGTGTCTTCCTCAGTCAGGACCACAACTGGTACCTCGGTCGAGAGATCGGCCACTTGCTCGGCGATCGCCGAGTTTGCCGACAGGTCGGAGTGCCCTGCGTCGATTATCACCGACATGGCATCGGCCACATCCAGGGCCGATGTTGGCCTCGACGAGGCCACGGCAACGCCGGCAGCTGCACCGGCGAGGGACAAGCGCGAGATCAGGTCAGCATCCTCGGAGATGATGCGGACCAGGGCATCGGTTTGGCTCGTGGGCTCCGGGGCCGGCTCCGCAGCTGGCGTGGGTTCGTCGCCGCGTTGCTCCACTGTCGTGCGCAAGGAGGACACGGCCTCAGCCAGCAGTCGACCATCAATAGGAGTGACTCCCAGGATTGTCTCGGCTTCTAGCGCCGCACGGCTCCCGGCATCGAGGCCGAACGTACCGAGTGAGCCGGCTAGCTTGTGAGCCGCCTTCGCTGCCTCTTCCAACTCCTCGGCCTCGGCGCACCCCCGCAAGACGTTTGCGGTGGATTGCTCGAGGATGGTGATGCGATCGAGGTTGGTCACCCTGTGGCGCTGCCACAGCTTCGCGAGCATTGAGCTCATCGACTCTGCCTCAGTCTCGGTCACTGTCATGCGCCGTCTCCTACGATCTCCTGAATCTGCGCCGTGAGTGACATCGGGTCGAACGGCTTGGAAATCAGTCCCTTGGCGCCGAGCTCATGGAGGTCGAGTAGTTCGGTCCGTTGGACCTTGGCCGTCAGGAAGATCACTGGGATCTGGCGGGTCAATCCCTCCTTCTGGAGCTGACGGAAGGTCTCCGGCCCATCCATTCCGGGCATCATGACGTCGAGCAGGATCAGGTCGGGACCTGATTCGGTCGCTTTGCTGATGGCCTCGGTGCCGCTCGACGCGGTGAGGACCTCCCACCCAGCTCCGAACTCAAGACTCATCTGCACGACCTCACGGATGTCGTCTTCGTCGTCGACTACCAAAACCGTCAGCTTGCTCATGTCCTGCTCCTTGGGGTCTGATCCTCGGCGGTCTGAGATAAGAGATCCACGATTCGTTTCACGAGGGCTTGTGGATGAATACGCCGCCCTCTGACGTGGAATTCGACGCCGTCATCACTGGCTTCTTGGCGGACGACCATTACCAGTGGGATGTCGGAGATGGCCGGATGTGCTGTCAGCTGACCGATCGCTTCGGATCCGGTCGCATCCTGGTTGCCGAGATCGAGCAGCAAGGCATCCGGTCGTTCGTCTTCGGCGATATCAATGGCCTCTTCGACGCTCGCGACGTTCAGAACGCGGCAGCCAGCTTCTTGGAACAAGGTGTTCAAGACATTGCTGCTGTCCGGGCCGACATCGCAGACGAGCACGGTCGGTCCAGATGCAGGTGGCTCACCCGCGGTGGGTTCGAGGCTCGCCAGTGCCGGCAACGTGAGGGAGAACACGCTGCCCTCACCGACGATGCTTCGCGCCGACAGGCTGCCCCCATGCTGAGCCGCAATACTCTTGCAGAT
>JAAETV010000193.1 GCA_024227975.1 Actinomycetes bacterium | reverse complement strand
GCGAAGCGTTTCGGCCGTCCGATCGATGAGTCGACCCTCGAGCCCGTGACCCTCAGATGGTGGGAACGTGCTCGTGAGATCGACGCCCTGACCTACGACGCAGCGCTTGTAACCTGTGACCGGATCGCCCGGCGGATTGGGGTGTTCCATACCGAGTTCGACCTGGTGCTCACCCCGGTGCTCACCTCACCACCCCCACTACTGGGTACCCAGGGGGGAACACAGCACCATCTGTCGTACGACCAGAGCCTCGATCTCCTCTTCTCATTCTTCCCCTTCACTCCTGCCATCAACGCGTCAGGACAACCTGCCATTGCCTTGCCGACGGGGCAGACCAAGGACCGCCTTCCCGTGGCGGTGCAGTTCTCGGCGCGCTTCGGCGACGAGACCACCTTGCTCAGGGTCGCAGCCCAGCTCGAGGAGGCAATGCCCTGGCGCGATCGTCAGCCGCCGGTCCACGCTGCTGCATGACCCGCCAACCCAGCCTCTGAGCGTTCCATCCTTCGAACCAATCGGACCTCTGCCCAACAACCCCGACTTGTTGGCAGCCCGGGCGGTCAGGGTTCGTTCGCTAGGTCTTCGCGTTGTACCTTGCCGGTAGCGGTGCGGGGCAGCGGTGCGTTGTGGATCAGGAGGCGCCGGGGCTGTTTGTAGGCGGCCAGATGGTTGGTGCAATGCTCTTCGAGGTCAGAGAGCGTGGGTGGTGCGTCGCTGTCTCGTGGGACCACGACTGCGCAGACGGCTTCCCCCCATCTCTCGTCGGCGACCCCTACAACAGCAACCTCGACGATCGCGGGATGGGTCGCGAGGATCTGTTCGACTTCAGCGGGGTAGACGTTCTCGCCTCCGGTGATGATGACGTCGCGCCATCGGCCGACGAGGGTGAGGTAGCCGTCGTTGTCGAGTCGTCCGATGTC
This sequence comes from Actinomycetes bacterium, assembly GCA_024227975.1. The sequence goes on along the minus strand of JAAETV010000193.1, from coordinate 3,217 downwards.
TCCGGTGTGGTACCAGCCGTGGCGAAATGTCTTGGCGGAGGCCTCCGGGTCTTGCCAGTAGCTGGTGGCGACATGCGGTCCGGCGATGAGGAGCTCGCCCTCCTGGCCTTGTTCGACATCGGAGCCGTCTGCGGCGACGACGCAGATTTCGGTGTGAAAGAAGGGCAGGCCGACCGAGCCGGCCTTGGAGAGGGCGTGGTCCACATCGACCACGGTGGCAGGCCCGGCGGTTTCGGTCGCCCCATAGGTCTGGATGAGGGGGATACCGAACTGGGCGAAGCGCTCGATGAGTTCGATGGGGACTGGCGCGCCGCCTCCCATCACCCAGCGCAGACTGCTGAGGTCAGCGGTCTCGAATCCGGGTGTGCGGGTCAGCGACTCCAACATGGCGGCAACCGCGAAGAAGTGATTGACGCCTTCGTCGACGATGGTTCGCAGAGCAAGCTCGGGGTCCCATGCTGGCAATACGACGGCAGTCGATCCCATGTGGGCGGCAAGGGTCACGAAGGAGAGGCCGCCAACATGGAACATGGGGGTGGGGATAAGGCTGACGTCGCCGGGCCTGTAGTCGACGGTGAACGCAATCGTTGCCGATGCGCCGAACATCTGACCGTGGGTGAGGACCGCTCCCTTTGGCCGGCCGGTGGTGCCCGAGGTGTAGACCAAGAGCAACGGGTCATCACCGTCGACATCGGTCTGGTCTCGGTAGAGGGCCGCAGCCTTGCGCCGTGGCCCGACGTGCAGTTCACCTCCGGGCGCGAGACGAGGTTCGAGGAGCCGGTCGACGTCGATCCCAGAGGTCAGTTCCTCGAGGGCCGGATCCAGGACGAGCATCCCAGGATCGGAGTCGCCGATGATGTACGCCACTTCTGCTGGTGCCAACCTCCAGTTCACGGGGACCATGACGGCGCCCGAGCGAGCAACAGCATGGTAGAGGGCGACCAGCTCGACGCCGTTGCGAAGAAGTGCGGCGACACGCTCTCCCTTGGTCAGGCCCCGCTCGATCAGCACGTCGATAGTGGCACTGACCCGAGCATCCAGGTCGGCATAGGTGAGGCGGGAATCCGGTGTGACGATGGCGAGACGGTCGCCATCGAGCAGTGCCCGCCGGCCCAGCATCGCAGCAACGGTTTCCGGCACGCGTGGGTCCTATTCCTCGAAGGTTCGTTCGAAGGGACCGTCTCGTGCGTCGAGGAACGCCCTCATTCCCTGGGTGACGAGAATCTCCATCAGCTCGTGCTGTTCGGGGAAGTCGGCGCCGATGACGAGGGTGTCGGCCAACCCGTGTTGTCGAACGGTAGTGGTGAAGCCCATGGCGTCGTAGGCCGCCCGCAGGCTGCGTTTCGTCATCTGGAGGGAGTAGGACGGTACGAGCGCAAGGCGTTGGGCGTATCGCCACGCGACTTCTTCGAGTTCCTCGGTCGGGACCACCCGATTGACGAGGCCGAGCCGCTCCATGCGATTGGCATCGATGAGGTCGCCGGTGTAGTAGATCTCGTGTACAGCTCGACTGTGGGTCAGGAAGGGCAGCATCAGGAATGGTGAAAGGGCTCCGTGTCGGATCTCGGGCTCACCGAGGCGGGCATGGTCGGCGGCCACCGCCAGATCACAGGCCAAAGCGAGTGCGGAGCCGGCGCCGATGGCATAACCATTGATGGCTGCCACTATTGGCAGGCTCGAGTTCCACACTGCGAAAAACAGCTCGAGGTTCGAGCGGATCAGGTGTTCGAGATCGGCGAGCGAGCCCTCCTCTATAGCTGTCAGGTCCCATCCCGTGGAGAACGCCCGCGTACCAGCACCGGTGAGAATCACCACCTTGGTGGTGCCGTCTGCCTCCAGGTCGTGGATGGCCTGTATGAGGGAGCGGTCGGTGCGTCCCATGAGCATGGCGTTCAGGTGCTCGGGACGATTGATGGCGACCCGGGCCACGGTGTCTCGGTGCTCCACGATGAGATCGTCGTATGTCACGAGATCACGCTAGTGATCCCCGTCCGTCCTGTCGACGGGGACGGGGACGGCCGGACTTCCGCCCCCTGCGCCCGTCATGGCTGTGGCCCTGGCCGGGCTCCCGGGCGAGCTGTGCCTTGGGGTGACTGTTTGACAAACCGGTGCAGGGTCCAGCAGGTCGGGGAGCAATCGATTCCGAGATACCGCCTGGAGACTTCACAAACAGACCCGAGGTCGGGTCGCCCTTGCCGGACATCGTGGAGACCGACCAGTCGGGTCACCGGGTTTACGTCACACCGATCGGGCGGGTCGGCCAGCGATCGTTGTGTTCTATCGCTCTGCGGTGTGGTGACCGCCGTGTCGTACTCAGCTGGTCGAGCCGGAACGAGCAATAGCAGCCTGATGAACAAGGGATCGTCACGGCCGAGTTCTTCGAGCATAACCTCGGCGAGGGGTTCGTTCACATCACCGGCGACGCCACGAATCGATCAATTCGGTCGGCCATGTCAGCCGTACTCTGATCTGGATGGTGTGGTCACGGCCCAAGATGTCGAGCTGACACGAACTGATGACGGATCGTTCGAGGGAGCGACCATCGCCGGTCACCTAGTCCTGTTCCCGGTCGATGCTTCGCAAGCGCCCGGTTCTCTGCGGTACGAGGTTTCCGACAAGGTCACCCGCCACTTGATCACTGGTCTCGAACCCGGAGCGTCGTACACGGTCGAAGTCGAGCAGTCGGCCGACGGGATGTTCGTCGTGTCGATTGTGTAGGGGGCACTGACGTTGCGGACAACGCAGGAGTCCTCGATTTTCGGACCTGAGCTGGTCCGGTCCAACGTCTAGCGTTGGGGGTAGTGGCTAGGTGCCCTTGCGCACGATTCGGAAGACCGGGATGATCCGAGGCTCAGCCTTCTGGGCGTAAGTGTCGAAGATCGGCATTTGTTCGGCCTGTGCGGCGTACAGCCGATCACGCTCCTCGCCCTCGGTCAGCATGGCGGTGGCCTCGTACTCTTCGGTTCCGATCTCGATGGTGACCTCGGGATGGGCCTTGAGGTTGTGATACCAGTTCGGGTTGTTCTTGGCGCCGGCCATCGAGGCGGTCACAACGAGATCGCCGCCGTCGGTGGAGGAGGCAAGCGGTGAGCAGAGGGTGCGACCGGTCTTGGCCCCCGTCATGGTCACGAGAATGATCGGATAGTCCTCGAACGGAGGGCCGCACCTTCCTTCGTTGGCCCGGAACTCGGCGATGGCCTTCTTGTTCGTGGTCAGG
>JAAETV010000192.1 GCA_024227975.1 Actinomycetes bacterium | reverse complement strand
TTGCTACTGTACCATCTGCGGTAGTGCCCGAACCGGAATCTGTTACACTAGTCAAAGTTACTGTCCTCGCCGTTGTGCCAGGATCATTGTTTGTTGTGTTATTGAATACCAGGCTGTTAAGCATTGTATTGACGGTGCCGTCGTCTGTACCCGCGTGTGTGATCGTTACGACCGGGGTCGCTCCGGCACTCGAAACTGTATAGGTAAAGCCGCCAGCCACAGTCGCGCCGTTGGTATTTAAGTCGACATTTGTGGCGCCAAAAGTTAAGGTGTCACCTGACTCAACATTTGCCATCGTCAGTATCAACTGAGTAATTGTATCACCTGTTTCAATCGTATCTATAGTAGAACTAAATAAGCTTGTGGTTGCTCCAACATCTTCAGTAAATAATACAGTGTTGCCGTTAACCGTAATATCAATAGCGTCATCTGCCTTGGCTACGTTCACGGTTGCTACAGTGCCATCTGCTGTAGTGCCGCTACCGGAGTCTGTTACACTAGTGAGTGTCACGGTCCTTGCCGCAGTGCTAGGATCATTATTTGTTGTATTGTTGAACACAAGGCTGTTGAGCATCGTGTTGACAGTCGCATCATCGGCGCCGGCGTGGGTGATCGTTACAACCGGGGTTGCACCGGCACTCGTAACAGTATAGGTAAATCCGCCGGCTACGGTTGCACCGTTGGTATTCAGATCAATATCGGTCGCACCAAAGCTCAAGGTGTCCCCAGCTTCGACATTAGCCAGTGTCAAGATCACCTGGCTAATGGTGTCACCGGTTTCTATCGTATCTACAGCTGAGCTGAATAGGCTTGTGGTCGCTCCGGCATCTTCGGTGAACAAGACAGTGTTACCTGTAACCGTAATGTCAATCGCGTCATCGGCCTTGGCAACGTTGACAGTTGCTACCGTACCATTCGCAGTGGTACCAGATCCTGAGTCTGTCACACTGGTCAAGGTCACGGTACGTGCCGTTGTGCTCGGATCGTTATTAGTCGTATTGTTGAACACCAGACTATTGAGCATAGTGTTGACCGTGCCGTCATCTGTACCTGCATGTGTAATCGTTACGACCGGTGTAGCACCGGCACTTGAGACGGTATAGGTAAAGCCGCCGGCCACGGTCGCTCCATTTGTATTAAGGTCGATATTGGTTGCGCCGAAGCTCAAGGTGTCTCCGGCTTCGACATTGGCAAGCGTCAGGATCACCTGGCTAATGGTGTCTCCGGTTTCTATCGTATCTATAGTAGAGCCGAAGAGGCTTGTAGTAGCTCCCGCGTCTTCTGTAAATAAAACTGTGTTACCGGTAACCGTGATGTCAATCGCGTCATCTGCCTTGGCCACATTTACTGTTGCTACAGTACCGTCTGCGGTAGTTCCAGAACCTGAGTCTGTTACACTGGTCAGTGTCACGGTACGTGCCGTCGTGCCCGGATCATTGTTGGCTGTATTGTTAAAGACTGCCGAGTTCAACATCGTGTTGACGGTAGCATCGTCTGTACCGGCATGTGTAATGGTGACCACCGGACTTACCCCCGCACTGCTTACCGTATATGTAAATCCACCAGCCACAGTCGCACCATTAGTGTTCAAATCAATATCGGTCGCACCAAAGCTTAAGGTGTCACCTGACTCGACGTTGGCCAGTGTCAAGATCACCTGGCTAATGGTGTCACCGGTTTCAATCGTATCTATGCTAGCCGTAAAGAGACTTGTAGTCGCTCCGGCATCTTCAGTAAATAATACTGTGTTGCCAGTAACGATTATGTCAATAGCGTCATCCGCCTTGGCAATATTTACAGTCGCCACCGTACCATCGGCTGTAGTGCCGCTACCGGAGTCTGTTACACTT
>JAAETV010000191.1 GCA_024227975.1 Actinomycetes bacterium | reverse complement strand
CATCGAGAACACTGACGACATCTCCGTCGTCAGTGAAGCATCAAACGGAACCCAAGCGATCACCGAAGCAGCCCGGCTCGAACCCGACATCGTCCTCATGGACGTCCAGATGCCAGATGGGGATGGCATCGAGGCCACCAGGCAGATCCTCAGTGTCCCAGACACCCCAACGAGGGTGATCATGGTCACTACGTTCGAGCTCGACAGGTACGTTTTCGAGTCACTGCAGGCCGGGGCCAGCGGGTACCTTCTCAAACGAACTCGGCCGGCCGAGCTGGTCGAAGGAATCCGACTCGTGGCTGCCGGAGACGCCCTCCTGTCACCATCCATCACACGGCGTCTCGTTGAGGAGTTCGCCGAGCACCACATCACGGAGCCGGCGTGCAATGACCTCATCGGCACCCTGACGGAGAGGGAACGCGAAGTGCTCATCAACGTGGCGCATGGGTATAGCAACTCTGAGATCGCGGCCAGGCTGCACATCAGCGAATCCACGGCCAAGACTCATCTGAAACGGGTCATGATGAAACTCAACCTGCGCGACCGCGTCAACGCCGTCGTCTTTGCCTATGAGACCGGGCTCATCCGACCTGGCACATCTGGCGACTAGCGAATCGGGTTGACGTCAGCTCTCGCCGATGCCGCGAACTTCCTCTACCTGTATGGTCACCGCGTATTGGATCGGTGGGAGCTTGAGCCCCTTGTCGGCGATTGCTTGGGCCAGGGTGTCGTAGACGGCACCATCAGAGGTGAGTTCGACTGTTCCCGTGAACTGGAAGCCGGTGAACGTCTCTCGCTTGCAGACCATCACGGCGACACGAGGGTTCTCCTCGAGGTTCTTGCGAGTGTGGGGGCTCATGATGTCGGCGAAAGCGATGTGGTCATCATCGATAACCATTATCGAACCCTTGGGGCTGACGTTCGGCATGCCATCGCTAGAAGCGGAGGCGGCATAGCAGAGGCCGACCTCCTCGATCAGGTCACGGTGAGCCTGCGTTATCTTCCCCATGGATCAAACCCTTTCGGTGGTCGCGCTCAGTATCGCACCATCCAGCGGTTCCAGTCGAAAGGTCGCGCCTCTAGCCGATCGCCAACGCGACGGCGTCTGTCATTTTCTGGAGGCCGGTCCTGGCCACCTCCAGGGGATCGCGTTCCCAGAGAGAAGGGTCGAACAGTTCGAGGGAGAGCACGATGTCAGCCTGTTTGGAGTCGAGGCGCTTCACGATGTCGCGGACCGGCCCGCCCCCATCACCCGGATAGACACGGTCGGCATCGGTCAGATCCATTGGCGCGATATCGGCCGGGTAGTCGTTGACGTGGACGATCTCCAGAGCCGAGCCATCGATCAGGTCGAGGCTGTTGAGGTCGGAGCCGCCTCGGTGAAGATGATAGATGTCGACCAGAACCTTGACGGAGGGCCGGCCTGTTTTGGCTGCCACATACAAGACCTGACTGAGGTCGTGCAGGTTGGTCGAGGATCCCCAGATCTCGAGTTGAGGAGTGACCCCGTAGGCCTGGCCACGGCTGATGAGCTCGGCGAAACGAGCGGCAACTATATCGAGGTCGATGAGGGGGCCATCAGCTGCTCCCGCCGGGGGCGCAGCAATACGTCGGCAGCCGATCTGGGCCAGGATTTCCATGTCGCGTTCGGCTTGTTCGAGGCCTTCGGCCCTGATGTCGTCGTCATCAACGATCCAAGGTGCGAACCCGATGGCGTTCTCGATCCGGATGTCATTGTCGATAGCCAGCTGTCGCAGATCGGTCAGCCTCCCGCCCTGATCGAGGAAGTGGTTGAGGGACCGCATCCATACTTCGATGCCCTGGTAGCCGGCCGCGGCGGCGAGTCGGATCTCCTGGCCGACGTCGAGGCTTTGTCTCGACATGGTGGAGGTGTTGAGGCAGTAGCTGAATCGATGCTCGGTCATGGTGGCGGCTGACCCGCGGCTTGCTCTTTGTCTTGTCTGGTCATCACGATCCTCTCGATGGCGGGTGAGATGGACCGCTCCGACAATACAGCGCTGACAACACAGTGCTGACAACACAGTGCCGACAACACAGTGCCGACAACACAGGGGATTGGCTGTTGCCCGATTGCACGGACTGCCGGCGGCCTGGAATGATCGGGGTGTCGAGAGGGAGAGATATGGCCAACCAGATCTGTGAGATGTTGGGAATCGAGTTCCCGATCGTGGCCTTCACCCACTGTCGGGATGTGGTCGTCGCCGTGTCCAAGGCGGGAGGATTGGGCGTGCTCGGCGCTATCGGCCACAGTCCCGAAGCCCTCGAGATCGATCTGGCCTGGATCGAGGATGAGCTGGGAGGGAAGCCATACGGCGTCGATCTTGTGATCCCGGTCAGGTACGTGGGCCAGGAGGAGGGCGGTCTCGACCGAAAGGGCACCGAGGCTCTGATCCCCGATGAGCACCAGGCGTTCATGGACGAGATGATGGATCGCTATCAGGTACCCGATCTTCCTCCTCGAGCCGACAAGCCCACTACGACCGGGCTCGCGCTGACCGAGAACCGGTCCATGCCCCTGGTCGACATCGCTCTGGCTCACCCCATTGCCCTCATTGCCAATGCCCTCGGCCCTCCGAGGCCGGACGTTGTTGAGCGGGCCCGCGAACTAGGGGTGAAGGTTGCGGCCCTGGCTGGCAAGAAGGCCCACGCGGTACGCCACGCGGCCGCCGGTGCTGACATCATCATTGCCCAGGGCTATGAGGCTGGCGGTCACACAGGCGATGTGGCATCGATGGTGCTCGTACCCGAGGTCGTCGATGCCGTTGCTCCCGTGCCTGTACTGGCTGCGGGCGGGATCGGTCGGGGTCGACAGATGGCGGCGGCCATGGCTCTGGGGGCCGAGGGGGTCTGGTGCGGATCGGTGTGGCTGACGACCGAGGAGTCCGAGGTCATCCCGACGATCAAGGACAAGTTCGTAGGTGCCACATCTTCTGACACCATCCGCTCCCGCAACATGACCGGCAAGCCGGCTCGGATGCTCAAGTCGGCATGGAGCGAGGAGTGGAATCGCGATGACACACCCGATCCTCTTCCCATGCCTCTCCAGTCCCAGCTCGTGGCCCGGCCCCAGGCCCGCATCCGAAACTACGCCCACGCCAGCGAGGGGGCAGCCAAGTTGTCCCAGTACTTCGTCGGCCAGGTAGTCGGTCAGGCCAGCTCGGTCCGACCTGCCGGTCGAGTATTGTTGGACATCGTCGACGAGTTCATCGACACCGTCACCGACCTCAATACCCGGATGAGCGACCTGGCCGATTGATCATGAAGGCTGTGACCGAGGCGTCATGGCTTGTCGCTGGCCCGTCGTCAGCTGCCTGGTAGCTCGAGGGTCAGATGGGCGACGGTGGCGTCGGCCCCCAGCTGGTTGTCGAGGTGGATCTCCAGATCAACCAGGTGTTCCCCCTTGTCGGAGTAGACCTCCGTTACCCAGCCCCGGGAGACGATGGTGTCGCCCAGGCAGTTCGGGCTCTTCATGGTGAATCTCAGCTTCCGCAGGAAGGCCTCGGGGCCGGCCCAGTCAGTTGCAATCCGGCCGAACAGCGCCTCGTAGAACATGGTGTTGACGAAGATGTCACGAGCGCCGTTCTGGCGGGCGAAGTCCCGATCATGATGGATCGGGTATAGATCACGGGTACCGGCAACGTCGATCATCAGGGTTCGTAGTGTGATCGGGAAGCTGAGGCTGTCGATCTCGTCGCCTTTGGCGATCTTGTTCCAGCTCAACGTCGAGTACTCAGTTGTTTCTGCCATCTTGTTCTTCCTCTGGCTCGCCGTCGGGCCGGTAGCGAAGTAGGACGAGCGTCGATCGACCCACGAGGCGATCTCCGATCTCGGTGCGGTACTCGGTAACGCTTGTCACGAACACACCACGACCAACATGTACCTTCTTCTCCTCGGAGACCTCCGTGATCATGTTGCGAGACTTGAGTCGGCCATCACCGGGTCCGAACGGTGCGATGTACTCCGCCTCTTGGCTAGCGACGGTGTTCACCGTGTAGCCGTGCTCGTCGCACAGAGCATAGAACTGGCGCTCAACCGCTCGAGTCCCAGACGGGCTGAGGTCCGCTGCGTCCTGTCGATTCCTCTTCTTCTGATGATCGGGCGTCCACCACGCCCGGAAGCACATCGAGAACAGGGACTGTGGAGGGGCGATCACTCGTCCGAAGCGCGACTGCCCGGCGAACCCGTCGTCCCAGTAGACCGGGTTGCCATCCTCGGCTACCTCGCAGAACCGCCGGATAGCCGTCTCGCTAACCGAGTCACGAGTCAGGGTGAACGGTCCCCACACATCAACATAGGGTTCAGCCGCCTCGCGGAAAGATGCTGCCATCGTGTCCCCCTGATCTGTATCGAATCGTAGCCTCCAAGCACGATGAGGATGAGATCGTGGGCTCACCTACTCCCTTCGGAAGGTGATGGCTTCGGGCTCCTCTTCGAGCTCTTGGGCGTAACGGTGGCCCCACCAGACTGCTGACGCGATGGTGCCGGGTACCCAAGCATCACCGATTGTTTGCATCGATCGGAGTCCCATGTCGGCCCAACCATCAGCTGACTCGGTGAGGTCGTTGGCAAGCTGGTCGTTGGGCTGTCGTCCCGTAACCATGACGACAGAGCTGCATTCCACTGACTCAGTAGCGTCGGTGACTGGGTGGCGCAGCTGAACTGAGTTGTCTTCGATGCTGGTGACGAGGTATTGGGTGCGCAGACCGACACCCAGCATGGCAAGCCGCCGGTGGATTGCTTCTTGCTCCAGGGTGTAGACGGTCCATGCCGACACAAGAGGCTCCGGTGTGACGATGTCGACCTCATAGCCTTCGGCCACCAGCAGCTCGGCCAGGACACCGCCCATGTAGTAGTGATCATCGTCGAACACGATCACTCGGCCGGTAGCGGGCCGAGATCCTGCCATGAGATCATCAGGAGTGAGGATCACCGCACCCTCGCTGATCGAGATCGGTCGGCTATGCGACCGCCCGACCCCGTCGGCCCGCCACGAGGCGCCTGTGGCAACGGCGATGTGATCGAAACCGTAGCCCAGGGCTTCCTCCGCCCCCATGGGGCTCTCCCGGTGGATGTCGACATTGGGTAGCTGGTCGATCTGCGTCAGCCGGTAGTCGACGACCCTGCGCCACGTGGCGAGACCAGGCAGGGCTGCCTCCTGGTGGACCCGACCCCCTAGATCTCTCGTCGATTCGACGACAACGACTTCGAAGCCCCGCTTCCCCAGAGCCTGAGCCGCTTCGAGACCTGATGGTCCTCCACCGACGACGAGCACCTTGGCCGGTCTGGCCTTGGGCTTGATCCGCTCGGGGTGCCATCCCCGCCGCCACTCCTCTCCCATCGTCGGGTTCTGGGTACAACGGATCGGTGCCATCAGATTGTCACCGCTGACACAGATGTTGCAGCCGACACACTCGCGAATGTCTTCGAGGCGGCCTTCTTCCAGTTTCGCCGGAAGGAAGGGATCGGCGATGGAGGGCCGGGCAGCTCCGATCATGTCGAGGACACCACTATTGATTTGGCGCACCATCTCGTCCGGTGACGTGAACCTCCCCACCCCAACGACTGGTTTGGTTGTCAGCTCCTTGAGTCCGCGGACATAGTCCTCCTGGTAGCCCTCGGGCTTGAAGCGTGCGGTCGACGAGTCGTTCGACCATGGACCTACTTCGAAGTCCCACAGGTCGGGGTGCTCGGCCAGCATCCCGACGATCTCCTCGATTTCGCCACGTTCCAGCCCAGCGGGTCCAAGAAGCTCGTCGACACACAATCGGCAGGCCACCCCCGCCTGCCCGTCCGCCTCCTCACGGGCATCTTCCAGGATCTCTCTCAGGAGACGACCGCGATTGGTCAGGGATCCGCCGTACTCGTCGGTCCGGTCGTTGTGGTAGCGACTCAAGAAGTGCTGGAGCAGCGACATCGAGTGGCCGGCGTAGACGTACACGATGTCGAACCCCGCGGTGATGGATCGTCGAATCGCTTCGCGGTGCCAGCGACGGAGGTCGGCGATGTCGGCTTTGTCCATCCGGCGGGCCTGGATGGGTTCGATCCACTCCACTGGTCGAGCGATAGGGCCGATCGGGGCCTCCCTCGTCGAGCGGTTGGCGACATGGGGTCCGTTGTGAACCAGCTCGATTCCGGCCAGGGACCCGAACTCGTGAATCTTCTCTGTGATCAGTGTCAGCGCCGGAATGTCACGGTCATCCCAGTTCCGAAGCTCGATGGCTGGGGTCAGGTCTGATGATGGGTGAATCTCGGCTTCCTCGGTACACACCACCCCCCAGCCGCCCTCGGCCTTGACCGCCCGCATCCCTGCGTGGGCTTCAGGTGCCCGGTGTCCCATGCCATTGCAATGCGGAACCTGATAGAAGCGGTTGGGGGCAACGACTGGACCGATGGTCACCGGTTCGAACAGAACGTCATATCTGGGATCTCGCATCACAACCTTCTAACACGTCTCGACCAAGATGGTGCGGGGCGTTCGGCCCCAAGTGCACCCGGCTACTCCGGCCGGCGAGTCGGCTCAGTAGACCTGCTCGATGTGGGTGGGCTCGCCATGTCGGGACCTTGTGCCCTTCCTCGGTCCGGTTCGACGAGCGAACGTCGACTATGGCCACCCCCTCAGCGGATTGCGGCTCAGTGATCGTAGGAGTCGATGGTTCTGATGGTTCTCGTCATGGCCTGCTGTGGGCTCTTGACAAGGAGGGCCGGTTCGGGTCGGTCCGGCCTGTAGTGGCATCACAGGAAGCATTTGGTGCTACCGCCAAACGTCGACACGGGGTGAAACGATCTGAAGACGACGCTCATGAACGATGGAGGCCCTATCTCGATGCCATCCAACCCGGATTGGCTGACGTCACTACTGTCGTCGATTCCGCACCCGGTCCTGGACTCGTTGCCGCCTCCAGTTCTGCCGATCTTCTGGTTGTCGGGAGTCGTGGACGGAGCGCGGTGGCAGAGGCACTCCTCGGGTCGGTGGCATCGTATTGTGTGAAGCACGCGCACGTACCGGTGGCAGTGGTGCCGGGGTCGGCCCCGGCTCGACAGCCACTCTCGGTCATGGTCGTTGGTGTTGACGGTTCGCGAGCCTCCCAGGCTGCGTTGAGTTGGGCCCTCCGCCATGTCGATGCCGATGGCAAGGTGATAGCCCTTGGCGGCTCTCCTGCCGTCATCTTCAGCTCCGACATAGCCGACCCAATGGTGGATCCCGTCGAGAGATTCACCCGGCAGCGAGTCGAGGAGACAGTCGCCAAAGTGCGAGGCGTAGACGGCCAGGGCCCTACCATCGAGATCGCGGTCACCGAAGACGATGCCAAAGCCGAGCTACGCAGAGTGGCCCAAGATGCAGATCTATTGGTTGTCGGTTCTAGCGGGCATCACGGAATTCGCCGTCTGTTCCACAGATCGGTCGCGACATCGATAGCCCATCACCCAGGGATCACAACGGTCGTTGTACCCCCAGGGAAAGACTGAAGACGATTGACCCCAGGGCGACTTTCACGTCGTCGACAAGGGATCTTGTTGGCCGTTGTCGGGACTATCGGGAGGTGGCGAGACGAAGCCAGCGCAGCGCGATGTCAACCCCCCAGATGCTCAGGGAGAGAGCGAGTGTCGGTCTGTGTCCGGTGAGTGCGCCGAAGCCTGCGATATTGCCGGCCGCCAGTGAGACCCACGACCGGGTGGTGGCGAAGCCCTCGGACAGTAGCTGGTGTCCACCGCCGCGAAGCACGGGGCCGAGATAGGCGAGCGATGAGGCAAGGATCTGGGCGTACCCTCCGATGACAAGTGCTCTGATCACGTTGGATCGGTCGGGTGTGTCGGCCAGCGAGGCGATGGTGAGAAGGATGGCCATGGCGAACCACCAGGCGAGCCCGGCGCCGAGCTGCACCAAGCGGGGTCCAGCCCAGTCGAGCTGGCGGCGCCGAACCTGGGGCAGGAGCGTCACGAGCCACACCAGCGCACCCGCGTAGGTGCCGTATCCGACCGCCAGGATGATCCCGCTGTCCACCCCGTGACCGCATAGGGCGGTCGCGGTCCCCGCCGCGAGTGCTCCGGTGGCGATACGGACTCGATGCGGCGTCGCTCGCGGCGACATCTTCATCCGGGCCTGGGTGGCGACGAAGTAGGGAACAGTCGCAGCGATGATGAGTCCGACGAGACCCAACACATTGGCATCGATGTGCGCACTTGTGGCCTTGATCCCCCACGACGGAAGACCACCTACGGCGGTCGTGACTCCCAGCACCGTTCCCACGATGGAGAAACCGATGGCGCCAAGGTAGCCATCGATGGCCGGAGCGAACCGGGGAGTGGTCGCCTGGGATCGGATCCGCCACAGGATCGCGGCCAGTATCCCAAGCGCAACAACAATGGCAGCACCGCCAACCCCAACTACGGCATCTGCATTCGATTCGCGGCCGGCAGCGACTAGGACGGCTCCAACGCCCAGACAGGCTAGTTGTGCT
>JAAETV010000190.1 GCA_024227975.1 Actinomycetes bacterium | reverse complement strand
GCGGCCGTAGGCACCGTCTCCCGAGAACACACCCTCCCAGTTGTAGTCGGTGAGCCCGGCTGCAGGGTCGCGGCGTTCAGGTGTGGACCCAGTAAATGGGACGGCGGTCTCAGCCGATCGACGCAACACCCCAGTCGATCGCGACTACCCGAGTGGGATTATCGCTCGCGTCACCCAGGCCACTACGCCGGTGATGTGTGGGGGCTGGTCGTGATTCTGAGCGGTGTTACCGGGTGGCTTGCTGTGCCGTGGATACTGGTTGGGTGGATGATGCAGTCTGGCTTCTCGACGCGACGGCACAGGCCGACCTGGTTCGGTCGCAATCGGTGAGCGCAGTCGAGATGGTGCAAGCTGCATTGGTGAGAGCCGAGGAGACTGCCGAGCTTCACGCTGTCACGGTGCTGTGTGCCGATCGCGCCTTGTTGATGGCGGAGCAGGCAACGGGCCCCTTCGCCGGCGTACCCATCTTGCTGAAAGACGCCGGCCAAGAACTTGCAGGCACTCCAATGTGGATGGGATCGGCCGTCCTGAAGAGGGCCGGATACACCTCGACCGTCACAACTGAGCTTGCCAGCCAACTCGAAGCTGTTGGCTTTGTCGTCATTGGCAAGGCAGCGGTCCCTGAGTTGATGATCGGGATCACCACCGAGCCGCCAATCGGGCCCCCAGCCGGGAACCCGTGGGCTCCGGAACGAACGGTAGGCGGTTCCAGCGGTGGCTCAGCGGCAGCAGTGGCAGCGGGAATCGTGGCCGTCGCCCACGGCTCGGACTCGACCGGGTCTCTCCGGTTCCCGGCGAGCTGCTGTGGTGTCCTCACGCTCAAGCCCTCAGCCGGGCGGATCTCATCACGGCTCCCAGGAAGTAGCCCCAACCCCGGCAACACACACTCAGATTTCGTCCTGGCCCGATCTGCGCGTGACCTGGCCGGCGCGTTCGCCTCGCTGGCGAGACCGACGAGTGTCGACGTGAACCCGATCAAGCGAGTCGGTCTTCTCGATGCCATGCCCTTTGGCCTGATAATCGAGTCGGAGACTGAACACGCCTTGCAGGATGTGGCGAACGACCTGGCTGAGATCGGTCTCGAGATCGAAGCCATCTCAGCTGACTTCTTGGAGGACTACGGGAGGGTGGTCGGCGAGGCAGCCCCAACGATCTCCGACTCCCGCCGAGCCGCTGTCGTCGACTGGATCGAGAATGAGATCAACCGACAAGTGACAGCTGACGACTTGTCGCCGTCCATCATTGAGGCAGCCGAGCGAGGCCGCAGCCTTGAACCCGTGACAGTGGCCGACGCCCACGCGGCGGTGCTAGACGCAGCGCGAGCCGCAGCGTCGTGGACGAGTCGCACCGATGCGCTGCTACTGCCGATCCTGACCGGCGGTGCGTGGCCCAACGGGACGCCAGAACCGGACAGTCTCCTCGGCGGATTGATGTGCAGCTTCGCCAACTTCTCAGGCCAGCCGTCGATAGCAGTCCCGACAGTGCACGACGGACTACCAGTCGGAGTCCAACTCCAGGGATCGGCGGACCACGACGAAGCGCTGATCGATGTCCTTGACTCGATCAGTCCAGTCGCTCCTCCGAGCCCGTACATGGTTCCCCTTGATAGTCCCGAACGCGCCCGATAACACGACCCAACCGATGGCATACAAGCGCCGCACCACGGCGCGACTCGCGCACTCGGGAACGCTCAAGTCAGAATGAGCGTGGCGAGGGTATCGAGGCACGTGCTCTGCTGCTCGTAGAGGATTGCCTGACCTCCGCCAACAGTGAACTCATCGAGGTTCGCCTGCTTGTTGTCGACGAGAACCGTCGTCGACAGCCCAGGCCGAAGCCCGAGGATACATCGGGCGCGTTCCGCCATCGCCAACTTGCTCAAGGTCCCCAACTCGGCGCTGGTCACGATCACCGGAATACGGACGTCAAGGCCGCAGGCACGAGCGATGCCCGAGAACTCGTGCGGATTGACGGTCACGACGGCCTGAGGGACCTTGCCGGCCAACTGATTGACCCACGCCTTGGAGTCGGGAAACCAGGTGATCCTCCCCCACACTATCCGTAGATGCCGGACCACCTCGGCCTGCGTCATGGGCAAACGGTCAGCCAGAGGAGCGACCAAGTCATTGAGCGAGCCTCGGCCGAGATCCCATCCTTCAAGCCACTCCGCTCGCTCAGCCAGCACCGCCTCGTACACCCTGCCCCATTCTGGTACCCCGTCCGGGGCAATCCGCATGAAGCGCTCATCGACCAATGTGTCCCCGAAGTCCCAGCACACGAGATCGACCGTCATGACGGTTCAGGCTAGAGGACTGCGAAGGCCCACCCAGTCGACCACTTCGGGCTTGAACGACTGCAAGAGGAAGGCACTACTGGCCCGCTCGAGAATACCGGCCGCCGGCGCCACGTCACCACTGACCGTGACAGCCAGGCGGGCCGCTCAGCCGGAAACGCTCATTTCACCCAGCGTGGTAGCGTTCTCGCTCGCCCTGGCCGGGGCCACAACGGCCGGTCCTTCTGTTCTCGACGCGGCCCGGGAGCGTGAGCCCGCGGCACCTACGGCGCGGGGAAGCGCGAGACTTGGTGCTGCGACGGATCGGGGGAGCGTCATGCGGTGGCTAGGGATGGCTGCAGTGTTGGCATTGATTGCGGCGGGTTGCGCGTCGCAGCGAGTGGTCGCCGGGTCCGACGTGGAGCCGTTTCCCTCGACAGCGGGTACACGACCCCCGCTGGAGGCGGTTCTGGAGTCACGAAACGCAGTGATCGACGATCTCCCGGCCGAGTGGACTCAGCAAGATCAGTGGTTCATCGAGGGTGGGGAGACAATGTGGGACACCGGCTGCACGTCGTTCGATCGCTTGGCCGACGTCTACCTATCTGACACCCCGACGATCACAGTGTGGACCTCGGCTGGGGCCGAGATCACCCAACGGGTGGCCTCACTCAACTGGGATGCACCGGCATATCTGGCCTCGGTCCAATCACTGCCCAAGGTCTGTCCCACCTTGGAGATCGACGGCGCCACAATCGAGGTTCGGTCGCTGACCGACGATGGCGTCATCAACTACGTACCCTCCTCTGACTGGGCCGTCATCGAACTGAGCGCCTACCCGGTTCCGGACCAGGCAACCGAGCTCGACACCCCGAGCTTCGCCCTCGATCGGCCGACGTACCTCGTAGTACTCGTGCGACACAACGTCGTCTCCCAACTGTTCATCGCCACCGAAGGCGAACTTGGTCGTGAGCTGGTGGAGGGCGTGGTGATCGCGGCCGACCAGGCCCTGCAGGGGTCCCCGGTAGAGGGCACCGGCCCTTTCACGGCGCCGACCCCACCGCCTACGGCGCCACCCCAGACGCTGGATGCCGTCGAGCTGACCGTAGACCGAACGCAATGCCGCAACGACGGCAGATTCACCGTTGACGGCATCGGGTTCGCATTGGCCGAGGGCGTCCCGCTCGAATGGCGAGACATCGACCCGCTCATCGGTGACGTGGTCATCAACGGGGCGACTGCGACCTTCACTGGTCCCGACGGCCAATCGGTGACCCTCGACAGCGGCAGCGTGAACGCTGACTGCCCAACGTGGGAGACCAGTCCTCCCAAGCCCCCGTCGGAGACTTGGGGCCGGTTGGATTGCACCGGCCGGGGGCTGACCGAGGTCCGAACTCCCGACGAGGGCCAGACCCCAAAGAGCCTGGCGACAGCCGCCCAGCCCGAGGTCGTGACCGTCGAGGCTGGCCACCCACTCCAGTGGTGGGGTCTTGATGGCTCCGGCACCGTGGTGGTCGCCGTCCTCCTGGGAGACGCCATTCCAGCCAACTACCAGATCATCACCTGCACCGAAGGCTGACTGGCATAGCCCACGACCCGGAACGGCACATGGTGCATACCACGTTTCCGATCGCTCAGACCACCCGATCGATCACAACCGGTTGCCGAGTACGGCCCGATGCCTCCGCCTCGGTCTGGGGGCGCACACTCGACCCGATGGAGGAAGATGGGGCTGGCAGACCGATACGGCGAGTCCGAGCCAAAAGGATCGTACGAAACGAGTATCAGCTCCTCGCCGATCTGTGCATCTTGGAGGCACTGGCGGCAGGGATAGCCCGGTACCGCATCGACAAGGTAGACCTCACCTCCAGCCTCCCGCAGCCTCTGAGCGTCCCCGGCTGAAATCGGGACGATCTGAAAGGTGTGATCCGTGGTCATGTCTCCACGCTCTCATCGACATAGGGACAAGGCTGGCGGCAATCGGACAGCCAAGTAGCAG
>JAAETV010000189.1 GCA_024227975.1 Actinomycetes bacterium | reverse complement strand
ACGTCGCCTCCACGGGGCATGTGCTTCTCTCCTTGACGGTCACGAGGCCCGACATGAGGCCTGAGGCCGGAATGAGAGCGCCTCTAGACCACGACGACTAGGCCAGCTTCCGGTGGGGCCCGTGAGTGGGCCAAGCCAAGACGAGATCCCCCTGCGCGGTGTTGCGCTCGTAGATACGCCGGCTGACTCCCGTCTCAGGCCTTGCTTCGTCTGACCTGCTGCTACCCGGTCTGAGCGCAGTAGATACCCCGGCAGCGTCACAACGGACTTCTCGCCCGAAGCTATTGGGTGCGCGAGCGGTGAGCTGTCGGGCGAGTACCGCTTCAGGTTTCAGTGGTGTCGTTTCTCAAGCAGCAGATCGGCCTAGTTGCCGTCCCGGCGGAGAACGTAGATGCGGCTCTCCAACTTGCCAATCATCCGGTAGATGCTCCACAGAGCATTGGCATACATCACCCGGTACGGAACCTCCCCCAGCTCTTCGAGGAGGCTCTCCTTGGCTCGCCGGAGCCGCGACACCTGGAGCAGGTAGTTGGGCGTGGTGCCAGCTTCCTGCGAGGCCTCTACATGCTCCGAGCCGAGAATATCCAGGCTTTCGACCGAGAAGCCGATGGCGGCCACAGTCGTCTCGAAGTTCGCTACCGACAGCCGCTCCGGCACCGTGGCCGCGTCCGCACAGAGACGTCGCTCCTCTTCGGGATATAGCATTGGTGTCGCAAACACTCCGAAAATGGCCATGAACCCGCCAGGCGAGAGAACACGCCGGCATTCGGTCATCGCCAGTGCCAGATCCTCGATATGTCCCAAGATGTCGCGGGCAAAGACGAGCTGACAGCTCCCGTCCTCTGCCGGGATCTGTTCGATCGAGCCCAACCGCAGTTCGACGAGGTGGCCGTACTCGTGGGCAGCGACGAGTTCCCGACCGCGTTCGTTGTT
>JAAETV010000188.1 GCA_024227975.1 Actinomycetes bacterium | reverse complement strand
CGTTCCGGCTCGTCGTGGCATTTCTGCATACATTTTGCATACATCGAAAGTTCCTTTGTGGCCGCTCGACGTGGCCCGAGAGTGCGGAGTCGAAGCGGCACTCCCCTACCGCCGTGGGGGTTCAAGTCGGAGGGGCGAGTTTAACCCTAAGTACACGCACACCATGGGCCGCGGGGCTGATCGCAGCCTAGGCCTTTCACCTGCTCAGGGCCCACACTTCCCGCTCCTGACCGAATCGAGCCCCCGGTCGCTGTTGCCGGGTTCACCCACTCCGGCACCCACAGGCAGTTGCAGCCTGGCCGTCATACAAGATAGGCTCGACGTATGACAATGCTCAGCTTTCGTGTCGACAACCGGGAAGCCGACGAGGCACAGCGCTGGGCAGAAGCGCTCGGCGTAGACCGATCCGAGCTCCTGCGAGAAGCGCTGCGCCAGCACCTCGACCGGCTTGCATCCGAGGGTGACGCCGATCGCTGGAAGGCCCAGCCGCTCGACGACGGAGAGCAGGCGTTGTCGCAGATCGCGGATTGGGGTCCTGCCGAGGACTGGTCAGACTGGGCCGTCGATGCAGCGAGGTGAGATCTGGTTCGCGGCGACACCAGGGGGTGATCGACCGGTCCTGGTGATGACCCGCGATCCCGTCTCCGATCGGATCGGCGCCGTCGTCGTCGCAGCCTTGACCCGAACGCGCCGCGGTCTTGTCTCCGAACTCGACTTGACGGTTGCCGACGGAGTGCCGACCGACAGCGTTGTCAACTTCGACAACATCCACACGATTCCTCGCGAGTCCTTCCGTCGGAAGGTGGCTCTACTCTCGCCGGCCCGGATGGCCGAGGCCTGTCGGGTCCTCCAGGCGGCAACTGGCTGCTGAACCGACAGTCGCGTCGCGGCACTCGGCCGACCACCGAGTTGAGCGATCGACTTGCCGTCGTGCCGCTGACGCAGTAGCTCCCGGAGTTAGCCTCGGTCCCTGGCGGCTTGCGAACAGGGTCGGATTCTCCTGTGAGGAGCGACTCGTCAGCTTCGATGGTCCCTTGGCCCACCACTATGCCGTCAGCGACGATCTTGTCGCCGGTCTCGATGACGACGACGTCGTCGAGAACGACCTCGCTTGGCTTGATCACCTGGTCGTGTCGTCTCAGCGGACGGTGACGGTCGGGGTCGACAAGATCACGATCTCGTCGAGACGGCGTTTCGCTCTGATTTCTTGGAAGCTCCCGACGGCGACGATGGCGACGATGGCGACGATGAAACCCACATTGATCAGACCGTCTCGCATGCGGCCCATGAGCGTCAGCACGACACCGAGGGACAGCAGCACGGTGGTTGCCGAGTTGAAGGCATTGGCCCGCAGGATGTCGGCCACGGTCCGGCTCGGTGTCTCCGCCCCCGCGTTCGTCTTGCCTTCCTGGATTCGGGTCGTCACCTCGGATTGGGTCAGGCCCGCCAGTTCTGCCTCCATTCGTCTTGTTCCTTCCTCAAAGCTTCGCTGCGTGCCTTTGTCGGTAATCGATCGGCGTCGAGTATTCCCGGTGTCGCGTGGACTGGACTTGACGGCCCCGGCGAAGACAGTGTCCGCCGTCGTGGCATGTCGCTCGCCAGGGCCGTAGGTGAGCCCAGCCTGCGGCGTCGCTGGGTTCAGGGTCTAAAGCGGCACAACCCCTGACCGGTCGCTCGGGCCCTCGTGCTCTCGGCCCCAGCGATCGCGTCGATTCGCAGAGCGGAATTCGAGGATCACGGCCTTGGACTCCGGGCCAGCACGGTCTGTACTGGTCATCGCATCGACCAAGATTCTCTGTGCTCGTAGGCTCAAGGGTCCAGGGAGGTCGCTGAATCGGACTGGGTTGGCGGCGGCCATTTGAGCGAGTAGGTCATCGGATCGGTTCATGTCGCTTCCTCCACGACGCGTGTGGCGTTCGGCTGGGGCTCGCTGTCGGGCCTTGATCGTGAGGGGCTCTGCATTTCTTTCGCACCGCGTCAGCCTTTTGGGGACGGTCGTGTGCCGCGCACGACGAGCCCGGTTTCGTAGGCGATGACGACGAGTTGGGCACGGTCGCGAGCTTTGAGTTTGGTGAGGATGCGACTGACGTGGGTCTTGACTGTGAGAGGGCTGATGAACAACGCAGTTGCGACCTCATTGTTGTGCGTTGCCGCTGACTTCGCGCGACAGGATCCGTGTTCTTTCAAGCAGCTTTTGAGAAGGTTGCTGGCCTTCTTTGAGGAGGCTTTCGTCGATGACGACGCCACGGAAACCGAAGCGAATATTGACCCCGGAGCAGAAGTACGACTTGTGGGTGCGGATGCTGTCGGGGCAACTCAGCCAGGCCGATGCCGCAGCCGAGGTGGGGGTGGATCGGACAACGGTCACTCGGTTACGGGCGGTGGCTCGCGATGGGGCCATCGCGGCGTTGTCGGCATCGAAGCCGGGCAAGCCAAAACAATCCCGCCAGGAACGAACCAGGATCGCCGAGCTCGAAACCGAGGTCGCCCGGTTGCAGTCCACGATCGTGGAGCAAGCGGTCGAGTTGGCGTTGCTGCGGGGAAAAACGTTGTGGGGATGAACGGCCCG
>JAAETV010000187.1 GCA_024227975.1 Actinomycetes bacterium | reverse complement strand
GTGTTGGTGTAGACGCTGCGGAAGTCGACCCGGTAGTTGGGGAGCTTGTACGGCCCCGGGAGCTGGGTGGCCGTGATGAGGGGGGCGATGATGCCGTAGGGGGTGTAGGCCCCGTTGTCGTGGATGAAGTCGACATCGAGGGCCAGGATCCGTCCCTCGTCGTCGAAGCCGACCTTGACATGATGACGCTGGGCTCGTTCATGCGACGACGAGATGAAGTGCTCGGTTCGATCCTCGGTGAACTTCACCTCATGGTCGTAGCTGATGGCAGCCCAGGCGGTGAGGATGTCTTCGGGCCATGGGTGGATGATCTTGGTCCCGAACCCACCCCCTACATCGATGGCGACCACATCGACCTGTTCGTCGGGCATCTCCAAGATGTTGGCCAGGGCGAAGCGGACGCTCGTCGGGGTCTGGGTGGCGTTCTGGACCCTGAGCTTGCGGGCGTGGCGGTCCCAGCGGGCGTGGCAGGCCCGCCCCTCCATGGCGCTACCCATACTGCGTTCCATGTCGAGGTCGAGCTCGAGGACGTTTGGCGCCCCAGCCAGAGCCGCATCCACATCACCGATATGTTCCTGGTGGGCGGCCGCGATATTGCCGGGGGCATCCTCGTGGACCAGGTTTGGTCCCAGAGCCCCGTCGATTCCGATCACGACGGGCAGAGGTTCATAGTCGACGAAGACCATCTCGGCTGCGTCTTCACCGATATAGCGGTCCTTGGCCAAGACAGCGACGACCGATTGGCCGACATGGCGCACCCGATCTCGAGCCAAGACGTCTTGGGTGCGGGCCGCTACCAGGGAAGGGTGCGGGATCAAGAGGGGTAGGGGTTCGCTGAGCCGGCCCGGTAGGTCGTCGTAGGTCCAGACGGCGATGACCCCGTCGAGGGCCTTGGCTTCGCTGGTGTCGATCGAGAGGATCCGGGCGTTGGCGTAGGGCGAGCGGACGATGACCAGAGCCCAGGCGTCGGGACCGACATCGTCGGTGTAGGAACCTTGACCGGTGACGAGCCTCTGGTCTTCATTGCGACGGATCGGTTGACCGAAGCTGGCGGTTGTCATTGGTTGCCCTCCCCCGTTAGCTCGGCTGCTCTGCGCACTGCGGCTTTGATGTTCTGATAGCCAGTACAGCGGCACAGGTTGCCGGCGATGGCTTCGGTGATCTGCTCGTCGTCGGGATCGGGATTGTGCTCCAGCAGAGCGACTGACGTCATCAGGAAACCGGGAGTGCAGAACCCGCACTGGAGCCCGTGGCACTCCCGAAACGCCTGTTGGACGGGGTGGAGGGTGCCGTCGTCGTCGGCCAGACCCTCGATGGTGCGGATGTCGCGGCCATCGGCGGTTACGGCCAGGGTCAAACAGGAGCGTGTGGCCAGCCCGTCGATCATGACGGTACAACAGCCACAGACACCGTGTTCGCACCCCACATGGGTGCCAGTGAGGCCAAGGTCGACCCGTAGGGCGTCAGAGAGCAGACGGCGAGCCGGGACCTGGACCGTAGAGGTGCGGCCGTTGACGGTGAGCTCGACCGTGTGGAGCTGGGCCCCATCGTGGTCACCGCTCGAGGGTGGGGTGGATGTCGGGGTTGGTATCTGGTCGGTCACAGGGATGCCTCCACGGCTTGGCAGGCGAGGACGCCGGCTAGGTGGCGTCGGTAGTCGGCGGTGGCGTGAATGTCGGTTGAGGGATCGACGGCGGCGGTGACGAAGTCGTATAGCGCCCCCTGGTCGATTTCGGCTGGCTGGCGTCCCCCGAGGGTGTCGGTCAGGTCGATGATGAGGGGGGTTGGAGCAACCGATAGGAAGGCTGCACGGGCCGAGCTGACGGCACCGTCGCCCTCTCGTTCGAGGGCGGTGGCAACCCCACACACGGCATAGTCGCCATGGCGGCGGGTCACCTCCCGCATGGCAGTCGTCGTGGCCGGACCGGGTCGGGGGAATGTGGCTTCGATCAGGACTTCGGTCTCGGCCAGGGAGGACTGGAGGGGCCCCTCGAACAACTCGGAGGCCGGGATTGTTCGTTCCCCGTCGACCGAGGCCGCCCGAACCGAGCCACCCAGCAGGCAGATAACGGCGGTCAACTCACCTGAGGGGTCGGCGTGGGCCAGTGAGCCGCACACGGTCCCCCGATTTCGGATCACCTCGTGGGCGATCAGACCTTCGGCTTCGCGCAACAAGGGAATGGCCTCTGCTGCTCCGTCATGGGCGTGGAGTTGGCTGTGGGTCACCGTTGCTCCCACCCGGACCGAGTCGGCGGTCACCTCGATGTCGCCCAGCTCATCGATGCGTGAGATATCAACCAGGTGGGCGGGGGCGGCCAGGCGATAGTTCATGAGCGGGATGAGGCTCTGGCCTCCGGCCAGGATCTTGGCTTCCTCCAGGCGGTCGAGCAGGGCGGCGGCCTCGGCCACGGACTGGGCTCGGTGGTACTCGAAGGTGACTGGCTTCACCGTGAGGCTCCTGCTGTTCTGTCGGTAGGGGGCGGGTTGGTGGCCGTCGTCTCCTCGATCAGACGGGCCAGGCTGGTAGCCAACGGGGTCGGCTCGCCAATCAGGGCCCGCAGAGGCCGAGACGAACCGGGTAGCCCGTGGGCATCCATGTAAGCAAACATCATCTGTACCTCAGGGGGTGTGCCATCAGGTGCGGGGGTGACGACTGCTTCGATCGGGGTGCCGGTGATGGTGCTGATCTCTTCGGCGATCTGTCGAGGGGTCACCGATCCGATTCCACACAGGTCCCAACCCGAACCAGCCTCGAAGTCGTCCGCCACCACGACGGCTGTGGCGGCCCCAACGTCGGCCACATCGACCATGGCTGAGGGGCGGTCGACGGAATAGGGAAGACGTAGCTGCCCAGTACTCAGGGTCGTTGCCAGGTAGGCAGCCAGGTTCTGCACATAAGGAGCGGGGCGGAGGAAGGTGACCCTGCCTCCGCGGCGAGCCAGCAGCAACTCCTCGACCCGTAGCTTGCGCCAGTGGTGAGGCATGGATTCGGTTTGGGGGTGAAGTACCGAGTGGTAGACCAGCCGGTCGATCTCCTGGGCAGCGTCGGCGATGACAGCACCGACGGCCGCCTCATCGGGATGGAAGTTGGGGCAGATGTGATAAACAGCATCGACCCCACCGACCAGCGACTCGATAGTAGAACGATCGCCGATATCACCGATGACGGTCTCGTGGCCCATGGATTCGAGCGCTAGGGACTGCTCAGCGGTGCGGGCCAAGGCCCTTATGTCCCAGGTGGCACTGAGCGCAGTGATCACAGCTCGGCCCGTTTTGCCGTGAGCTCCGGTGATTGCGATCAGTGGCATTGGCTCGGACACTAGCTGGACCAGCAAGGTTCCGCCCTGGACTGAAGGGCAGAGTCTGCCACTCTCCCCCGATGCGTCCGGTGTTGGGGCCTTGTCAACCGGGCCTTGTTGATGAGGGTACGGCCGATCTAGCTTGGCTTCGAGGCGGCGCCGTCGACTCCGGGAGGGGATGATCCAATGGATTCGCTGGTTAGTGCGGCCTGGTTGGGCGACTATCTCGACGACCCGGACTTGCGGATCCTCGAGTGCACGGTCGAGCTGAAGCCGGCACCCGGTGGGTATGAGATCCAGGAGCAGTCGGCTGTCTGGGCCGAGGGCCACATCCCGAGCTCGGCCTATGTGGATCTGGCCAACGATCTCAGTGACCAAACCAGTGCCCTGCGGTTCACCATGCCATCGTCCGAGCAGTTCGCCGCAGCCATGGAGGCCGTTGGGGTCGGGGAGGGAACGCGGGTCGTGCTCTACGACCGGCGGATGACGATGTGGGCGACCCGGGTGTTCTGGATGCTGAAGGCGTTTGGCTTCGATCAGTGCGCCGTGCTCGACGGTGGCTGGAAGAACTGGACGGGCCAAGGCCGCCCGACGACAACTGACCCGACTCCGATCCGCTCCCAGGCCCGTTTCGCGGCCAAGCCTCGACCCCAGATGATCGCCAGCCTCGATCGGATCGAGGCCGCGGTCGGTGATGCTGGCACCTGCATCGTCAATTCCCTGTCGCCCCAGAATCATGACGGGACCGACGATGGCTACGGCCGGCCAGGCCACATCCCAGGAGCGAGCAATGTGTATGCCGTGGCACTACTCGACCAGGAAACCCACCTCTACCGGCCCGTTGATGAGCTGGCCGCCCTATTCGACCACGTCCCCGCCAACAAGCCCGTCATCACCTACTGCGGCGGTGGCATCGCCGCCACCAGTGATGCCTTCGTGTTGACCGAGTTGCTCGGTCGAACCGATGTCGCCGTCTACGACGGCTCTCTGAGCGAATGGCTGCAGGACCCAGATCGCCCCCTGGTCACCTCGGATTGAGGGATCAGGGTTGAACGCTGTGGTCCCGGTCGCCATGGGTTGAGCACACCTAGCGGCTCAGCGTCCGGGTGGACCGCTGCGCTGCTCGTGGGCGGCCCCGACATGCTTGCCGATCTCCCAGCCGACAGGTGAGAGATTGGTGGCAGCCCAGGTTGAAGACTCCTCATCGGTGACGGTGGCCAGTCCGTCGTTGTAGCGGTTCATGAACCCAGCAACCGATACCACCGCCAGCAGTGTCCGCGCTTCCTCATCGCTGAAGTTGGTGCGGAGGGCGGCGTGATGGTCGGCTGTGACCCCGCTGGGAACCGAGGCGGCGGCCAGAGCGAACCGCAGGGCGGCCCGCTCCCGGTCGTCGAAAAGCTCGGAAGTGTCGAACGACCAGAGGGCCTGGATCTTGTCGACGGGCAAGTTCATTCGATCCAATCCGTAAGCGCCATGGGCCTGGCAATGACGACATCCCGCAGCCAGGCTGGCCACCGTGAACACCATCAGGTTCAACTCGATGCCAGGCGGGCTGGTGAAGATCACGGCCTGCAGCTCCTTGAGCTTGCCGTACATCTCGGGCCAAGCCCCGAGATCCCAACGTTGACGATCTTCGAATTCGGTCATGGTGTGGCCTCCTGGTCGGACTGAAGTTCCTGGTAGAAAGCTCGGAGGACATCGAAGGCGAGCTTGCGCTCACCCTCTTCGGACACCAAGCCCTTGCGGTTGTAGCCGTCCTGGATCTCGGGCAGCACCCTCAACGGGGTGCGGAAATCCTTGAGAATCCAGGGTGAGAGACCAACACAGTCGGCCTGGTTGCGGATCATGGCGATCTGTTCGGTGTAGACGGCGGCCTGGAACTCCTCAGTCCAAATGTCTTCGTCGGTCCCGTGATTGCCTTGCTTGGCGCCGGCTCCGAACTCGCTGAAGATGATGGGCTTGGCGAAGGCGGTTGAGAACTGGGTAGTGGCGATCTCGTGGCGTTGGCCGTAGTACCAACCGAGGTACTGGTTGATGGCGATGACGTCGATCACCTCTCCCAGCGGATCCTCGATATGGACCACAGGATCCTTTGACGGGATGGTGAGCAGGGCTGCTGTGGTGAGCCGGGTCGGGTCGAGGGCCTTGACCCGCTGAGCCAAGGTTGACAGGAAGGTGAGGCGGGCGTCATCGGGGAGAGTCTCGTTGGCCACCGACCACAAGATGACCGATGCCCGACTCCGATCCCTGATGACCAGCTCATCGGCCTGGGCCACCGCATTGGCCATGACCGCTTCGGAGCCGAAGTCAATGTTCCAGTACACGGGCAGCTCGGTCCAGGCCAGTAGTCCACGCCGGTCGGCCTCACGCACCATGTGCTCGTCATGTTGGTAGTGGGCCAGCCGGACGAAGTTGGCGCCAAGATCCTCGGCCCACGACAACAGGGTGGAGGCATCGTCTGGTCCATGGGCTCGCTTGCCCCCGCTCGGGCCTTCACCGTGGATCGAGATACCCCGCAGGAACGTCTCCTCGTCGTTGACGAACACCCGATTGCCTTCGACCCTGACTGTTCGGAAACCGACCTCGTCCTCTATCACATCCTGGCCGCAAGCCCAGCGGATCCGGTGGAGGACGGGGCCACCAGGACACCATCGTTCGAGGCGGCTGGCGGTGAGGGCATCGATCTCGACGCCGCCGTCGACCAGCTCGGCCGTGATGCCAGCGTCGATGAGGTCGACCGTGCAAGGTGGACGGTTGGGGCCATCGATGGTGGCGCCACCGATGATGCGACCGTCGGGGGCCATGGTCAGCCAGGCGTCACGGAGGAAGGTCTCGGGGACCGACACCAGCTCGACGCTGCGGGTGATTCCGCCGAAGTTCCACCAATCTGACCGCATGCCCGGGATCCGGTCCGGCTCCCGCCGATTGTTGACCTGGACGACCAGCGAGTGGCTGCCAATAGTGAGCCGCCCTGTGACCTCGACGGCGAATGGACCAAAGCCGCCGACGTGGGTGGCCAGCTCCTCACCGTCGAGAAAGACTCGGGTGGTGTGGTTGGCGGCCCCGAAGGAGAGGAACGTCCGAGCCGACTCAGCGCGGTCGATGTCGAACAGGGTGCGATACCAGACCGTTCCCTCGTAGTAGAGGAGGGAAGGATCCTGGGTGTTCCAATCGCCGGGGACCACCAGTTCGAGGGAGCGATCGAAGTCGTATTCGACCCGATCGCTTGGTGTTCGTGGTTTCAGATCTCGGAAGTAGCCAAGCTTGTTGCGCTGGCCGAGGATGTTGACATAGCCGGTGTCGTACGGGTCGATGATGGCCCGCCAAGTACCGTCGAGCGATCGCCGCTGCCGGCACGCCAGGTTGGTCAGTAGGACAGTGTTGGCCGACACCTTCGGGTTCAGGAGTTGTTCCACCGAAGCAGTCTGTCACCAAGTCCCAACTCCTACCCGCCTCCCCCGTCGCTCCCGCCCGACGATCCGTCGCTATGACCGGACAGGCACTGCCGGTGCGGCAGGGGGTACCTAGTTGGTCAGTTCCT
>JAAETV010000186.1 GCA_024227975.1 Actinomycetes bacterium | reverse complement strand
CGTGGAGGCTGGTCGTAGCCGATACGGCATACCACCAGATCGACGTCGAACTCGCTCAAGGTGGCCGCCACTTCGTCGGCTGTGCCGACAGTGGCCGAAGCTTCCACCTCGTCCATGGAGGTATTGATCTGCTCGACAAAGTCGACCCCGGTGTCGTCGGCTCCCCAACCGAGCCCGGCGTAGACCACATAGCTGGAGCGCACCCAGTCCAGGGCGCGGCGGCGCTCGGCCGGGGAATCGGCTAGCCAGAGATTGCGGAGGAGGCCGACAGGTGGTCGCTTGCCCCCTGGCTCTCCCGCCTCGGTCCAGGCGTCACGGTGAGCGGCGACGAGTGAGTCCACAACGGGTTTGGTGAAAGCGCCGGAGATGAACAGTCCGAGACCCCTACGCCCGGCCCGGCGGGCGGCCGCCTCGCTCGTCACCCCCACCCATACCGGGGAGCGGGGTTGGGTCGCCAATAGGTCAAGCCCGGTAGTCATCCGTGGCACACGGTCGGCCAGGACCATCCCCTTGGCTTCGAACTCGCTAGGCCGGTAGCCCATCCCGAGGCCGAGGTGGAACCGATCGTCGAACCGACGGCTGAGCTCGGCCGCCGCAGCCTGTATCCGCTCTGGCCGATGGAGGGGTAGGAGGAGGACCCCAGTGCCAACCTGGAGTCGTTCGGTCACCGATAGGGCCGCGGCTGCCGCTGGGAGCAGGGCCGGGCAGTAGCCGTCGTAATAGCCATGATGTTCCGACAACCAGAGGCTGTGGATCCCAACCTGTTCAGCGAGCCTGGCATCGTCGAGCAGCTCTGAATAGGCGGCCCCGAACGAGCGGGGAACGGTCGCCGTCGACTGGAGACACCAGAGTCCGATTCCGACCTGCATATCAGTCACAGTCCAATCCAACAGTCACTATTCATCGTCGTGGACGACGACACAGTCGACCTCGATGCGGCGACGGATCCTGGTCACGAGATCGCCATGGAGCCAGCGGGACCGGCGGGGGGGCAGGGTCGACAAGATGATGCTGTGGACGGGAGCCCGGCCCACGGTTTGCTCGATCGCAACGAATGGGTCGTCGGCCCCGATCTCACCACTGGCCGACACACCGAGCTGTTCGATCAGGTGGAGCTGGTTTTCCAGCGTTGCTCTGGCCTCCGTCAGGTCGTCGCCCCGGGGCAGGGGTACCACAACATGGAAAGAGATCGGGGAGGGCTGCTCGACCATGGCTTCGATCTCGGTCATCAGCGCCCTGCTGCCGAGCGACTGGTAGCCAACCACCAGGTAGCGGAGCTCGGCCGCGTTTCGCCGCTGCAGGACCGGGGCCAGCCAGCCTGCTTCCAATCGCTCCAAAGCCAGCTCGTCGCTACGGACCCTGACGATGTCAGCCCGGGTGCAGATACCGACGAGGAGATCGTTGTCGAGAACGGGGAGGTGGTTGATGTTCTCATCGACCATTGTCTGTAGGGCCTCCAGCAGGCTGGCGTCGGGGGCGATCCCGACGACATCGCTCGACGCCAGCTCACCGACGGGCTGGTCCCGCGAGATGCTCTGGGCAAGGAGGTCCCGGCGCGAGATGATCCCGATACAACGGCCGGATTCGTCGACCAGGGGGAAGGCGCCACGCTCGCCTCGGGCAATCCGATCGGCGACTTCGCCCGTTGGGTCCGTCGGCTCGACAGTGTCGACCATCCGGTTCATCACGTCCGACACCGCCGTCGTCCGCAAGGGGTCTGCCACCAGTTCGCCCCCGACCCGGATTCCACGGCGAGAGAGTCGTTCGGTGTAGATGCTGTCACTTGACAGGGCCGAGTAGACGAGGGCGGCCAACACCGAGGCCAGCATCAGGGGAAGGATGACCTCGAAGTCACGGGTCAGCTCGAACACGAACACGATGGCGGTGAACGGGGCCCGAGTGGCGGCGCCAAAGACGGCGGCCATGGCGACTACGGCGAACGCACCCTGAGAGATGCCGATTCCGGGGAAGAACTCCAGAATGACGGCGGCAAACAGACCACCAAAGGTGGCACCGATCAACAAGATGGGAGCCAGGGTGCCGCCCGAGGTACCCGATCCGAGAGCGACCCACCATGCCACCAACTTGGCTACCACCACCACGGCCAAGGTGCCGAGCCCGAGCTTGGCATCCAGCACGTCGTCGATCACGTCATAGCCGACTCCGAGCACCCGCGGCACGAACAAGCCAATGGAGGCAAACACCACTGCCCCGGTTGCCGGTTGGAAGAATACGGGGATCGGGGATCGTTGGAAGAGTCGTTCAGAGGCGAACAGACCACGAGCGATGATGATGGCCATCCCACCGCTGGCGATGCCGAGCACGGCATACAAGGGGAGGGCGCCCAGTCCCGCATAGTCGTGATCAGGAGCCGAGAACAGTGGCCCTTCACCGAAGATGGCGGCGTGGATTCCGCCGGCAACACTAGCTGCCACCACGAGCGGGATCAGGGAGCGGATGGACAGCTCGAACAGAAGCAGCTCGATGGCCAGCAGGACCGAAGCCAGGGGAGCGCCGAAGGTGGCGGCCATACCGGCGGCTGCCCCCGACGCCAACAGGATCTTGCGTTCGCCTGGGGTGACCTTGATGATCTGACCCATGAGGGAGCCGATGGCGCCACCGGTGACGATGATGGGGCCTTCGGCGCCGAATGGCCCGCCGGTGCCGATGGCGATGGCGGCCGACACCGGCTTGGCCAACCCGGCTCGGGGCCTGATCCGGCTCTGACGTCTTAGCACCGCCTCCATTGCTTCGGGGATTCCGTGGCCCCGGATCAATGGTTCCCAGCGAGCGATGGTGGCAACGATGAGCGCCCCGATGACGGCTGCGATCACGAGGCGGGGTGATGGTTCGAGATCGCTGAGAGGGGGGATCTCGCCCCATGACCACTCGCCGAGCAGGGCCAGGCCGGTGATGACCCCGATGCCCCGCACCAGGAGGTACGCAGCTCCGCCGGCCACCATGCCAACGACGACAGCCAGGATCACCAGATACAGCAGACGCCCCGTCGGTGAACCCTTCAGCTGTATCGTTCGATTGTTCACTGCCGGCTAGTCTCCCCACCCAGGTGGACTCGGTCCACCGGAATGCTGTTGTTGGCGCCCGGCCGGGCGCAGCCCGGGCCGTCGTCCGCCGGCTCCGGCCGAAACCATACCGCCCCGGGGTGGTAGAGACTTCGTCTGCAGCCGTAGCCTCGGCCCATGGCCGAGAAGACGATGACCGAGAGCACCCGAATCTTCCGGGGCTGGTGGGTGCTGGCCGGCATCTTCATGACCATGACTGTTGGCTCCGGCTTCGCCTTCTACGCCCAAGGTGTATTTCTCGATGCCCTGGTCGACGAACAAGGATTCAGTGTTGGTCTGGCTGGGGCCGGTACCGGGTTCTTCTTCGTTGTCTCTGGGATTTTCGGCTACTACGCCGGAGGGCTCATGGGTCGCTTCGATGTCCGAAAGGTGATGGTGGCTGGGGCCACCGTTGCCGCCGTCGGGATCTTACTGTTAGGCCAGATCCGCAACGTGTGGCAGATGTTCGCCGTCTTCTTGGTGTACGGCGGCGGCTATGCGTTGGCCGGTTTGGTCCCAGCGACCAGCCTGGTCACCCGTTGGTTCCATGTCCGGCGCTCTATTGCCTTGTCCATTGCTTCGACCGGGCTTTCGGTGGGGGGAGCCCTCATCACCCCCGTCATTGCCCAGCTGATCGACGATCAGTCGTTGGTGGCTACCGCTCCCAGGTTGGCTATCGCCTACTGGCTTGGGGTTGTCCCCATCACCCTGCTCCTATTGCGGCCATCACCAGAAGCCATGGGCCTCCGACCCGACGGAGCCCCGGCTCCCGAAGCCGACGGTCCGGTCGAGGAGCTGACCGGTATCCCGTTTGCCAAGGCCATTCGCACCCACTACTTCCGGTTCATGTCGGCCGCCTTCATCTTGATCATGGGAGCCCAGGTCGGGGCCCTCCAACACCTGTTCAAGCTGACGAAGGATGCCACCAACGTCGACACCGCCAAATTGGCCCTGATGGTTGTCACTATGACGAGCATCGTGTTTCGGATAACGGGTGGGCTGGTCGCCACCCGGGTACCCCTGGCTCGGCTCACCTCGTTCTTGATCGTGGTGCAGATAACCGGGATCTCGGTTGTCGGATTTGCTGATCAGCGGTGGTCGATCCTGGTTGGCATCGTCATCTTGGGTATGGCGATGGGCAACCTGTTGATGTTGCACCCCCTCCTCCTGGCCGATGCCTTCGGGGTCAGGGAATACCCTCGGATCTATGGGCTCGGCTCCTTGCTGATGATCGTCGGTGTCGGGCTCGGCCCCTTCGCCGTCGGCATGATTCGCGATCAGAGTGACTACCGAACGGCGTTCCTCGTCATGGCCGGAGCGGCCTTCGTCGGTCTCGTCATCTTCCGTCTGGCCGGGTCCCCCGACCAGACGGCGTTGACCGCGGCCCAAGAATCGGCCCTGATCCATGAGCCTGAGATCGAAACCGGCACAGTGCCGGCATCGTCGGCCGGGTAGAGGGCTCTGCGACCGTTTGGGTCTGGATCGGCATCAGACCCTAGCCTCGGCTCAACTCACCAACAAAGGAGCAGCCACCGATGGCTGAGATCTCTGGGGCTCGGATACTGGCCCGCAATCTTGCCCAACAAGGCGTCGAGTACGTCTTCGGCATTGTCGGGTTCCCCGTCGTTCCCATCGCCAGAGCCATGCAGAAGGAGGGGATCACCTTCATCGGGATGCGCAACGAGCAGTCAGCGTCGTATGCAGCCCAGGCTGCCGGATACCTCACCGGACGCCCTCAAGGGTGTCTGGTGGTGTCGGGGCCGGGAGTCATCCACGCCCTGGCTGGGTTGGCCAACGCCAAGGAGAATCTGTGGCCCATGATCCTGATCGGCGGGGCCTCGCCCACAGATCAGAACGGGATGGGGGCCTTCCAGGAGGAAGACCAGGTGGCGGCGGCCAAGTTGTGGGCCAAGTACGCCCACCGGGTCGAGTCCCATGACAAGATCCCGTACTATGTCGAGCAGGCCATCCGTACCTCCCTGTTCGGGAGGCCGGGGCCCGTCTACCTCGACATGCCGGCCGACGTCATCGACGCCCGGGTCGACGAAGCCACCATCGGCACCGCCCCTAGTGTTGGCGACCCGCCTCGGATGCACGCCGAGCCGGATTCGGTCCGGGCCGCCATTGGTGCGCTGAAACAGGCCGAGCGTCCGCTGGCCATCGTGGGCAAGGGGATGGCCTGGGCCCGGGCCGAAGCTGAGGTCAGGCAGTTCATCGACCGGACCCAGCTTCCGTTCCTGGCCTCACCCATGGGCAAGGGCGTCATTCCCGACGACCATCCCCTGTCGGTGGGAGCAGCCCGATCGCACGCCCTGGCCGAAGCCGACGTGATCCTGCTGGCGGGCGCTCGCCTCAACTGGATCATGCACTTCGGTCGTAGGCCCCGGTTCAACCCTGACGTGAAGGTGATCCAGCTCGACTCCCACCCGGAGCAGATCGGCCACAATGTGCCAGCCGCTGTTGGTCTGGTCGGCGACGGGCGATCCGTCATTGGTCAGCTCAACGCTGAACTGGCCGACGATCCGTGGAGCTACCCGGCCCAGACCCCTTGGCATACCTCGATTGCCGAGAAGATCGCGGCCAATGAGGAAGCGGTTGCCGGCATGAAGGCCGACGAGTCGGCGCCCATGAACTACTACCGGGCCTTCCGTGACATCGCCGAGTGGCTCCGACCCGACGATCTCATCGTCGGCGAGGGGGCGAACACGATGGATATCGGGCGAACCCAGATGCCAAACCTGAACCCCCGCCACCGCCTCGACGCCGGCAGCTACGGCACGATGGGGATCGGGCTCGGGTTCGCCGTTGCTGCCGCGGTCTGCAATCCGGGCCAGCGGGTGGTCGCGGTCCAGGGCGATTCAGCCTTCGGGTTCAGCGGTATGGAGATGGAGACCATCTGCCGCTACCAGCTCCCGGTCGTAGTGGTGATCCTCAACAACAACGGCATCGGGGGCGGCAGAGCGGAACTACCGTCGGAGGGACCGCTGCCTCCCAACATGTATCTTCCCACTGCCCGCTACGAGAAGATGGCCGAAGCCTTCGGGGCCGGCTCGTTCTATGTCGAGGACCCCGCCAACCTGCGAGCGGCTCTCGACGCGGCTGGTGCCCTCGACGGGCCCGCCATCGTCCACGTTCGCCTAGATCCTGGGGCGGGGCGCAAGCCGCAGGCTCACGGCTGGCTGACCCGCTAGAGGGGGCAAGGCCCGGACCCGGCTGGGAATGGACGCGACTCGGCCCGGTCGACAGGAGTGACGAAGTTCGCTCCGCCGACCGGGCCGATGCCGGTCACGCGCTCTGGTATGGAGACTGGTTACGAGTCGGGGATCTTCATCAGCATCAGCTGCCCGTCCTCGCGCTTGTAAGTCACCCCATCGATGGTCTCTGAGGCCACGTTCGTGCTGTGGGCCTGGACATCGAGTAGCCAGGCCCCGTCTTCGAACCATTCGGAGGCGTCGACGATGCCACTTGACTCACCGCCGAGATCGTTGACCGTGGCCACGACTTCCCACGTCTCGTCTTCGAGGTCGTAGCGCCAGATCCGGGCATTGCTGGCATCCTCTTGGACCATGAGGCTGTTCTCGCTGGTGTCCATGTTGTCGGGGCTGACGAACTCCACGTAGTCGCCAGCCCCGGAGTCATCACCCTGGGCCAGGATCGACAAGCTCGTCACCTTGCGAGGATTGTTCTCGTTGAACACCATCTTGAACACTCGGCCGTTGTCGGCTTGTCCGGTAGCGCCGTCGGGACGCTTCATACGGCCGGTATCGGGGTCGGGAACGACCCGTGACCGACCGGTGTCAGCGATGTACACGACGTTGGGGTCTTCCTTGTCGTAGGCCAGGTCCTCCAGGCGGATGAATTGGAAGATGTTGTTCTCGTTCGACCAATCCTCCAGCGCCTGTTGGGGAGCCACATCGGTCGTGCCCTTGGCAATGTCTTTGGGAACAGGAATGAAACGGCCCCTGAACTCCTGGCCCGGCTGGAGGTCGAGGTAGTCATTGGCCTCGTTGAACGGATCCCAGCGGTCGACCCTGCCATTCTCGTCGTGGGTGACCTGGAAGGCCATCAGGCGG
>JAAETV010000185.1 GCA_024227975.1 Actinomycetes bacterium | reverse complement strand
GGCGGCCGCGTATTCACCGATGCTGTGGCCTATGACCAGATCGGGGGTCAGGCCCCACGACCGCATGAGGCAGGCCATGGCGTGTTCGACCGCGTATAGCGCGGGCTGGGTCACCGAAGTCTGACGGAGCCGGGCGGCCGCCGCGTCGCTACCGCTCGCGGTGTCACCACCGAAGATAGCCTCGCTGAGGTCGAAGCCGAGCATGTCACTCATGGCCTCCGTCGTGCGGTCGATGGCCTCGGCGAACGCTGGCTCGCTCTGGTAGAGGCCTCGGCCCATTGTGGGGTACTGAGACCCCTGACCGGCGAACAACCAGACCAGGGCCGGTGGCGGGGTCGAGCCGGCGGTGGACACCGTTCCCCTCAGGATGCGACTGTCGGTCTCGCCACCGAGTACGGCGCTCATGACCTGGTCGGAACCGACGACAACGGCCCGTCGATGGTCGAAGGCGGGCCGGCCGACGACCAGGGTGTGAGCCACATCGGCCAGGGAGGTGTCGGTCCCCTCGAGAGCGCCGGCCAGGTCGGTGAGGCGCTGGTCGGCAGCAGCGGAGGTCTTGGCCGAGACCACGATCAGTTGGGGCCGGGCGGGGGTCGGGGTGGGGTCGGCCTTGGGTGCTTCCTCCAACACGGCGTGGGCGTTGGTGCCCCCGATCCCGAAGGCGCTGACTCCGGCCCGGCGGGGGGTGTCACTCTTGGGCCAGGGACGGAGCTGGTCGTTGACGAAGAAAGGGCTGTTTGCGAACTCGATAGCCGGGTTCGGCTCGTCGAAGTGGATGCTGGGTGGGATCTCCCCGTTCACCAGTGACAACACCGTCTTGATGAATCCCGTGACCCCGGCGGCGGCGTCGGTGTGGCCGACATTGGTCTTGGCCGAGCCGATGGCACAGTACTGGCGACGGCTGGTCCCCGGTCGGAAGGCCCTGGTCAGGGCGGCAACCTCGATGGGATCGCCGAGCAGGGTGCCGGTCCCATGAGTCTCGACATAGTCGATCGAGTCGCTCTCGACCCCGGCCAGACCATGGGCCGTGGCGATCACATTGGCCTGGCCGTCCTCACTGGGGGCGGTATAGCTGATCTTGGCGCTGCCGTCGTTGTTGATGGCGGTGGCCCTGACCACGGCCAGGATGGTGTCGTTGTCGTCTTCGGCATCGGCCAGACGCTTGAGGGCCACCACCCCACATCCTTGACCGAGGGTGGTCCCCTCCGCTCGGGCATCGAAGGCTCGGCACTCTCCGGCCGGTGACAGGATCATCCCTGGCTGATAGAAGTAGCCAACCCCCTGACGGAGATTGACTGAGACCCCGCCGGCCAAGGCCATGGAGCACTCGTAGGTCAGCAAGGACTGGACGGCGGTGTGGATGGTGACCAGGGAGGTGGAACACGCCGTCTGGAGGGTCATGGCCGGACCCGTCAAGCCCAGGTTGTGGGACACACGGGTGGCAATGAAGTCACGGTCGACCCCGATCAGCTGATCGAAGGCGCTGAGGGAGTCGGTGGGATCAGCAACCCCGAGTAGGAGGGCATAGTCATTGGGGTTGGAGCCGGCGAAGACCCCGACAGTGGCCCCGGTGTCAAAGGGGTCGTAGCCCGCCGATTCGAGGGCCTGGTAGCAGGTCTCGAGGAAGATCCTGGCCTGGGGGTCCATGATGGCGGCCTGGTTCGGGGTGAAGCCGAAGAAGCGGGCGTCGAAGTTGTCCCGCTCAGGGAGGATGGTGCCCCGGCGGACGAAGTTGTCCTGCTGGTAGTAGTGGGCCGGGATGTCGAGCTCGTCGAGCTCGGCGTCGGAGAAGGTGTGGAGGCAGTCGCGCCCGCTACGGAGATTGTCCCAGAAGGCTTCGAGGTCGGGGGATTCGGGGAAACGGCCCGCCATGCCGACAACGGCAATGAACTCATCGAAGTCGACACCATCATCGGCCATTGGTTCCATCTCGCTCCCCAATCTCAAGTCTCCATCCGGCGGCGCCGGTTCGATCGCCTGCCTCGCCTGGCGGCAACGCCTTCGGATGCGGCGGTGACCGCTTCGTCGGCTTCCGGCGCCTCGGCCGCGATCAGTTCGGCCTGCTGGCGAATCGTAGTGTGACGCAGGAGCTGTTGGACCGAGACTGGCTTGTCGAACCGTCCGGTCAAGAGGTGGGCGAGGCGGATCAGAAGCAGAGAGTTGCCTCCGACATCGAAGAAGGTCTCAGTCACTCCAATCTCATCCTGGCTGAGCAGGGATCGCCACACGTCGGCGATTGCGGCCTCGGTGGTGGAGCCGGCGGCCACGATCTCACGTTCCCGCCCCGCGATCTCGGGTGTGGGGAGGGCCTTGCGATCGACCTTGCCGTTTGGGTTCAGCGGGAAGGTGTCGAGGAACATCCAGAGGGTCGGGACCATGTAGGCGGCGAGCCCGACCGAGCAATGGTCACGCAGGGCCTGCTCAGGCTCAGCCTCGGCCCCGTCGAGCTCGGCAACGACATAGGCCACGAGACGGGTCTCGGCCACCGAGGGACCGCTGGCCACGACCACCACTTCCCTGACCGCCGGATGGTCGGCGATGACGGCCTCGATCTCGCCAAGCTCGATTCGTTGACCCCGGATCTTCACCTGATGATCGATCCGACCCAGGAACTCGACGGCTCCATCAGTTCGGTGACGGACCAGGTCACCTGTCTTGTAGAGGCGGGCCCCGGATCGAACCGAAAACGGATCGGGGATGAACTTCTCCGCTGTCAGCTCCTCACGGTTGTGGTAGCCCCGGGCCAGCTGGACCCCACCTATGTGCAGCTCGCCCTGGACCCCAACCGGGACTCGGCGCAGGTGAGGGTCGAGGACGTGGACCTCGGTGTTGGCGATGGGGTAGCCAATGGGCACCGTCGACAATGGAGAGGTGGGGTCGCAGACCCACCAGGTCACATCGACGGCGGCCTCGGTTGGACCGTAGAGATTGTGAAGCTCAGTGTCGAGGACCTCGAACAATCGGTCCTGGAGGGAGCGGGGTAGGGCCTCGCCACTACAGATGACCCGCTTGACCGAGGCGCAGATCCCAACCGTTGGCTCCTCGACGAAGAGTTGGAGCATGGACGGAACGAAATGGAGGGTGGTCACCCCATAGTGGGCGATGATCGAGGCCAGATATGCGGTGTCACGGTGCCCACCAGGCTCAGCCATGACCAACCTGGCCCCGACTTCGAGAGGCCAGAACAGCTCCCACACCGAGACATCGAAGGTGTAGGGGGTCTTCTGGAGAACACAGTCGGTTTGGTCGAGCTGGTAGGCATCCTGCATCCACAAGAGCCGGTTGACGATGGCCCGATGCTCGATCATGGCCCCCTTTGGCCGCCCAGTGGAGCCAGAGGTATACAGAAGATAGGCCATGTCATCGGGCCCGCTCACCGGTTCCGGGTTCGACATGGGCTCGGAGGACCAGGGCGGGTCACCTCCATCGAGAACTATGGCTTCGACATCACCCCCAGGGAGCGAGGCCACCAGGTCGGCCTGGGTCAAGATGAGATTGATCCCGGAGTCCTCGGCCATGAATCGGATCCGATCCACCGGGTGCTCGGGGTCGAGGGGGACATAGGCCCCGCCCGCCTTGATCGTGGCGTAGACCCCGACCATCATCTCGAAGGACCGCTCGGCGAAGATACCGACCCCGGTACCGGGCCCTACCCCACGGGCTCGCAGATGATGGGCCAGCTGGTTGGCGGCTTGGTTGAACTGGAGGTAGGTCAGCGTCTCATCGCCCCGCAGCAGGGCAGGGGCATCGGGGGTTCGCTCGACCTGGGCCTCGAACAGGGCATGGAGGGTTGTGTCGAGGTCGTAGTCGACGGCGGTCTGGTTCCACTGGTCGTAGAGGTCGTGCTCGGCCGGGGTCAGGTATGGGACAGCGTCGGCCCGCTGGCCAGGATCATCGACGAAGCCGTCAAGGAGATTGATGAGCTGATCGAGAAGGCGTCTGATGGTGGCCCGGTCGTAGCGGTCGAGGGCTCCTTCCAAGCGGAGCAGCATGGACTCGTCGCCGTAGGCCAGAAGGGTCAG
Organism: Actinomycetes bacterium; assembly: GCA_024227975.1. The sequence continues at coordinate 17,290 of JAAETV010000185.1, read as the reverse complement.
AGGGAAGTTTGTCTGGCCGTCGTAGCGAAAGTGGCGGGTGGCCGCTGTCTGGGGGAAGGCGCTATCCATCCGTGCATCGAGGGACGCATCGTCGAACACCACGATGCTCTCGAACAGCTCCGATGCTGAGCCGGGGGCGCACTCCCGGATGACGGGCAAGGGGGTCGTCTCATGGTCCCGCAACTCGAACTGCTCGCGTCGCAAGCGCCGGAGGAGCCCGCCAACAGTCTCGTCGTCGTCTCGTTCGACGCTCATGGGGACGGTGTTGATCAGCAGGCCAACCATGTCGGCTGCGCCTTCAACGGCGTGGCGACATGCCCTGGTGGTACCGAAGGTGATGACGGGCTGCTGGCTGTAGTGCCCCAGGAGGAGGAACCAGGCGGCCTGGACACAGGTGTTCAGCGAGACCTCCTCGGCCTCAGCCAGGTGCTTGAGACGCCCGGTCCGCTCTGCTCCCAGTTCGATCTCGTCCGGCAGTACCGAAGGGCTTCCGGCCGGAATCTCCGCCCCGGAGTCCACGACAATAGATGAAGCAGTCTCGAAGTGTTCGAGCCGTTTGGTCCAATAGGCCCGAGCCGAGCTGAGGTCCTGGTCTCGAATGACATCGACGTAGATCTGGAAATCGGGCCGCACCGCGAAAGGCAGGTCGAAGCCGTTGTCGTAGAGCTCGAAGACCTCCCTCAACACGATGGGGAACGATCTTCCGTCCAGAATCGAGTGATGGAATGACCACAGGACCCACCAGCTCTCGGGACCGAGCTCGGCTACCACGAATCGGTGGAGGGGGCCCGAGCCGAGATCGAAGTCACTCAGCCGATCAGCCGTCAGGCAGCTCCTGATCAGCTCCTCTTGGGACTCGGGTGGCCGCGATGACCAATCCTCAGTGTGCAGGTCAACCTCGGTCGACGAGCCATAGCGAAGCTCCGGCTCGTCGACATCAGCCCAGTTGAAGTGGGCTCGCAGGATGGGGTGTCGTTCTATCACGGTCGCCCAGGCAGAGCGGAACCGGTCGACGTCGAGTCGCTCGTCGATTCGCATCGATATCTGCTCGATGTCGACGCCGGTGCCGGGGTGGGCGACAGCGTGAAAGAGCATTCCGGATTGGAGAGCAGTAGCCGTCATCGAAGGGCCTCCTCGCAGAACCCTGGTGTCAGCAAGCCGACCGCCGGCCTTCTGTCAGCTGCCAACTCAGCCAATGATTGAGGCCCGGCCGCTAGGAAAATCCACCGTACACAGGCCATTGGAATGGCGCTACCCTGGCCCAGCCCGACGTGAGGTTTAGCCCATGACGCCCAACTCCAACCCCGGCGCGACCGTACCTGTCCCGTTGTTATGGCGGGAGAGTGTCATCCAATCCTTTGTCGAGATCCCGGTCACGGGGGCCCCCTTCGGAGCCATCGAGCTTCAGCGGATTGAGCAGGATTCCAAGGTCGCCCATAGTGTCGTCGTCCACCGAGCCCCGGGGTGCCTCGAGCTCTATGTTGAGCCGTCGATCGACGTCGACGAGGCCGGGTTCCGATCCGATCCTGCCTTCGCCCACTTCGATATCGTGCACTTCGGTTGGACCGAATTCTCCGAGATCCGCTGCCACGTGGCCAGTGGCGAGCTCGATGCCGCGGCCCTGTTCACCGACTGCACCGGGGCTGACGTTGTGGTCAGGGCCCGGAACGCATCGAGTCGCCGGTCCAAGCCCCTGTTCACTCCTGCTCCCCCTCAACCCACACCCCAGAACCTGCGCTTCTTGGTGCTCGACGAGTTCCGCCTCCTCCCGACCCGCTCATCAGAGGTATCGGTCGTGGTCGACGGGGTAGCGGTGACCCCATCGCCGATGCTGATCCCATCGACCCGGTTCGCCCCCTGGCTCTCGGCCAGGACCGGGGCCGAGCTACTACTGGCAAGCCTGGCCCCGGCCCATGACGAACTGGTGCTGCCCTTGGCCAGCCCGGGCCAGAGCGACCTGGGGAACGGGGTTGTCACCGAAGTGGCGCCGACGGGACTCCGATCGATCGAGATTGGCGGTGAGTACGGCCACTTCGCCGCCCGCTTCGATCCTGCTCTACCCAACCTCAATAGTCAGCCCCCGCCACCCAACACCTCAGGACGGATCACGATCGAGTCGCCATTGGGAGAAGTGGCCGCCGGTCGATGGCAACTCGAAGTCGGGGATGAGTCAACCACGCTGGAACTGGTCGAGGTGAGCCAGGACTGGTTCCCCGGACTGGGTCAACCCCTGCGACTCTGTCTCCAACAAGCCCGTAAGCATCGCCGCCGTGATCAGCACTGGCACTATCGGGCCACGCTGACGCCGAACCCAGACAACACCTGGACCTCAACCGGCAGCTGGATCTGATAGACGACTTGTCGGTGCGGATCAGGCTGCTTGGCTGACCGGGGTTGACTCGGTACCGAAGAACTCGGTGGTGTGGTCGTTGCCGTCGGCGCCGGTGCCGGCGATCACAATCGCAACCGTGTCCTTGAGGATGGCAAGGTCCGTCGACAGCGACCAGGTCCGTACGTATTCCAGGTCGAGCTCGAACTTGTCTTCCCAAGTCAGGGTGTTGCGACCCCTCGTCTGGGCCAGTCCGGTGAGCCCGGGGGTGACCCGGTGACGCTGGGCCTGCTCGGGGGTGTAGCGATCGAGATAGTGGGCCAGCAGCGGCCGGGGACCGACGAGGCTCATCTCGCCCCGAACGATGTTGATAAGGGTCGGTAGCTCATCGAGGCTGGTCTTGCGCAGCAGGTTCCCCAGCCGGGACCGGCGTTGCTCGTCTGGGAGGAGGTCGCCGTTCTCGTCGCGAGTGTCTCTCATGGTGCGGAACTTGACTATGTCGAACAGCTCGCCGCCAAGTCCAGCTCGGGACTGACGGAACATGACCGGGCGACCCATGGTCACAGCCACGACGGCAGCGACAACCAAAGCAATCGGGGCCAGGACCACGAGGGCAGTGCCAGCCACCAGAATGTCCAAGCCGCGCTTCCACCACGGGAGTGGCATCGGCAAGACAACATCGTCACGTACGGTCATCTACCCTCCTGCCCGACCCCACGAGAGTGGAGTTTGAGCGATTCAGCCGTCATCGTAGGAAGAGAGAGCAGCGACGATAATGATCAAAACAACCCAGTACCGCCGTTTTCGCTGATCAGAGCGTTTCGGTTCCTACCATCGTTGGGTCAGCGACACTGATCAGTGGTCGAGGAAAGAAGCCAGGACCTCGATCACGAGGTCCTGAGCCTCATTGGTCAGGCTGTAGCCGCTGGGCAGACAGATGCCGCTGGCGTACCAGGTATCGGACGGACCCGTGATCCAGGCCTCCGCCTGGGCGAAGATCGGCTGGCGGTGCATGGGCTTCCAGAACGGCCGAGCCTCGATGCCAGCCGCCGCCAGATGACGGCAAGCCAGGTGAGGCGGAAGCTCCCGAGGCAACCGGGCCACGCTCAGCCAATGGTTCCAGACCTCGGTCACCCCGGTCGGGAACCAATCGAGGCGAGGCAGGGCCTCGACATAGCGGTCATGCAGTGCAGTCTTGCGGGTAATGCGGTCCTCGAGGGTCTCCAGCTGGGCTGTTCCGACCGACGCCAGCAGGCCGGAAAGCCGATAGTTGTAGCCGATCTCCTGATGCTCATAGTGCAGGCCAGGCTCGCGAGCTTGGGTCGACAACTTGCGGGCTCGCTCGACCAGCTCCCGAGGCCCGGTGAGCGCCCCTCCCCCACTGGTGGTGATGATCTTGTTGCCGTTGAAGCTGAGCACCCCCAGCTCACCGTGGGCCCCAGCCGCCTGACCGGCAGCTCGACTGCCGAGCGACTCGGCCGCGTCCTGAATGAGGGGAACTCCGAACTCTTGACAAACCTGCTTCAGCCGCTGATAGTCGGCGCAGTATCCATAGAGGTCGACCGAGACCACAGCCGCCGGCAGGCGACCGCGACGAGCTCTCTCAGTCAGCTTCTCAGCCAGGAGATCAGGATCGAGGTTGGCGGTTACCTCATCGATGTCGCAGAATACGGGGATGGCCCCGGCATGGTGGACGGCAAAGGCGGAGGCGGCAAAAGTGGCAGTCTGGACCACGACTTCGTCACCAGGCTGGACACCGGCTACCGCCAAGGCCAGGTGCAGACCGGCTGACCCTGAGGACAGGGCGACCACAGCCTGATCGTCGACCCAGGCGGCCAGGTCGGCTTCGAACTGGTCGAGCTGGGGGCCAGCAGGGGCCAGCCAGCCCGAATCGAGGGTGGCGCTGACCAGCTCGTGTTCGCGGCCAGCTACCACCGGGGTCGATAGCAAGACCGTCATGGCCGCCGCCGGCTCCGGTGGAGTGACGAGCGCCATCAACGGCCCATAGTCACCGTCAGTGGCGGCCACGACGGCCGGGGCCACGGCGTCCCCGCTGAGTGGGGCTGGCCGGGTCTGCCACACACCGGCAATCCGACCGGGGACGAAGATCTCGTCAGGACCCCACAACTCGGGCGAGATGGTTCCGTCGTCGAGAATGCCGGGGCCGGTGATCAGAAGGCCCTTTTGCTCGGCATCTGGCTCGGACTGGGCGGGGTCGAGGGCGGCCTCCATGAGGGCGTCTGCCCCCTTGGCTCCTGGCTCGAAGCGGACCACATTGTGTGGGAACCCAACCGTCAGCCGTTCGGCCGCTGACTCGATAGCACTCACCGGTCCGTTCAGCTGGGCTGCGGCCCCGCTGGTGATGGTGACAAATCGGTCGATACCGACGGCGGCCGTCGCTTCGAGCATGCGGGTGAGAGCGATCAGGCTCCTCACCCCAGGGTCAGTGTCTGTGGCGAACGATGGGACAGCGAACACCACGTTCTCCGGGCCGTGCTCGGCCAACAGCGCGGCGATCTCGCTGACACTGGCCCCTTCGGCCACCAGCGAGGTGACGGGAGTGGCAAGAATCAGTTCCAGATCGGCTACCAGCTCATGACTGAGCCCAGAACCGCCTACCACCAGCACCCTCATCGACTCGCTCCCCCCTTGGCGGATTCCGCCGACACCTGGGATCGGGTCAACTCTGCCACTTGCGGCTCGAGCTCACCGCTCATGAGTGGGCTCCTTCCGACCTCAATCAGGTCATCAGTCAAGGGTATTTCGGACTGTTGCGATGACCTGATCGATCTCGTCGTCACCCAGATAGGGGTGCATGGGCAAACTCAGCACCCGTGAAGTCAACCACTCGGTGCGATCGAGGTCGATCTCGTCGAGATGGAAGTGCTGGTAGCCACTCTGCCAATGGAGGGGCTTGGGGTAGTAGATGGCGTTTCCAATGCCGGCCTCGTCGAGGCCAGCCTTCAGCTCGTCCCGCCGCTCGGTGACCAGGGTGTACTGGGCCCAGGCCGAGCGATAGCCAGCCGGCACCTCAGGGGTGGAAACCAGCCCATCGAGACCGGTGCGGTATCGATCGGCCACCCGGTCCCTGGCATCGAGCTCGGAGGCCAAGACGGCAAGCTTGGGCAGGAGTACAGCGGCCTGGATGGTGTCCAGCCGGGAATTCTGGCCGATGCGGACATTGTCGTATTTGTCGCTTCCCTTGCCGTGCACCCGCAACGAGCGGATGGTGTCAGCCAGGGCGTCGTCGGTGGTGAACACCATGCCCCCGTCGCCATAGCAGCCGAGGGGCTTGGCCGGGAAGAAACTCGTAGTGGTGACCGAGGTCAGGGCCCCGACCTTGGCCGAATCGACCTCACCGCCGAAGCTCTGTGCGGCGTCGGCCATGAGCCAGCAGCCCAGCTCGTTCGCCACCAGCGACAAGCCGTCATAGTCGGCTGACACTCCGAACAGATCGACGGCACAGATCCCGACAACGTCGAGCCCGGCGGCCTGAGCCACCTTTGCTGCCTGGCGGACGGAGTCGGCCGACAGGTTGAAGCCGGTGGGTTCCACATCGGCGAATACGGGTATCCCGCCCAGGGCAGCCACCGACTCGGCGGTGGCCACGAAGGTGAAGGCAGGGCAGATGACGGCCTGGCCTGGGCTGAGGCCGAGGGCCTGCATACCAAGGACGAGGGCGTCAGTGCCATTGGAGCAAGAGAGAGCGGCCACCTTCTCGTCGCCGATGAACGCCTCCATGGCCCGCTCGAACTCTGCTACTTCGGGGCCCATGATGTACTTGCCGTTGGCCAAGACGGCTGCAATGCGGGCGTCGATCTCGTCGCCGATGTGATGGCGATGAGCTTGGACGTCAATCAGGGCTACACCGGTCATCATTCTGCTCCTGACGAGAGAGTCGATTGGGGGGTGGGGGCGGCTGAACCATTCTCGGCCCGAGACCCTTGTCTTGGTCGCAGAGCACCGTCGGTCAGGTCGTAGGCTTCGCCTGTCCGGGGGCAGATCAGAGACTCGTCGAGGACCTCGCCCTCGCGTGAAACCCAACCGATCTGACGGGCCGGGACCCCCACCATCAAGGCATATGGGGCTACATCTTTGGTCACCACCGCACCGGCGGCGACGAAAGCGTACTCACCGACCGTGCTCCCGCAGACGATGGTGGCGTTGGCCCCGATCGAGGCTCCCTGCTTGATCAGGGTCGGGGCGAACTCTTCCTTGCGGGAGACGAAGGCTCGTGGATTCGTCACATTGGTGAAAACCATTGATGGCCCGCAGAAGACATCGTCTTCGATGGTGACCCCGTCGTAGACGCTCACATTGTTCTGGATCTTGCAGCCGTTGCCTATCGAGACATTGGGGCCTGCGACCACGTTCTGGCCTAGGGAACAGCCCGAGCCGATGGTCGTGTTCGACATGACATGGCTGAAGTGCCAGATCTTGGTGTCGGCGCCGACAGCGGCACCCTCGTCGATCACGGCACTGGGGTGAATGCCTGCACTGGGATGGACCTCGCCCCCAGCCTCAGGCCCGGTTGTAGTGAGATCGATGTCGACGGGGGCTGGTCCGTTGGCGGCTTGGGGAACCGTCGATGCTCCGCCATTACTGGCGACGACGGCTCCCGGTCCGGGTACACCCTCGTTGGAGGCCAGGAGTTGGTGGCTCGCCTCGGTCAAGACCTTGAGTACTCGCAGACCTTCGGCCCCGTCAGTCCTGGGGCTCTCTCGCCTTTCGATGCAGTGCTGGAAATGCAGCATCTCATTGGCCAGGGGCTCTGTCGAAGGCAGGGTGATATAGGTCGGCTCAGCCTTGGGGGCCACTGGTTGCCCATCGAGCCATTCGACCTGGGTCTGGTAGAGGGCGAGCTTGCGATCGAGGGGTTCACGGTCGTCGAACACAGCCATGCCCCGCTCGCCGATGACGACCAGGCGCTGTTCCTTCATGGGATGGAGCCACGACACGAACACATGACCGGCCAGTCCGGAGGCGAACCCCAGGTGGGTGGTGGTCACATCGGCGATACGACTATGGAGCAAGAATCGACCTTCGGTCCGAACCTCGGAGGGGGCCTCACCGGCCAGACTCAGGATCATCGACAGGTCATGGGGAGCGAAGCTCCACAGTACGTCTTCTTCTCGGCGGATCTTTCCGAAGTTCAGCCGGTTCGAGTAGAGGTACTGGAGGCGCCCGAGCTCACCATTTCCCACCAAATCCTTCAAGGTCATGAAGGCGGGGTGGTATTGGAGGAGGTGGCCGACCATGAGAATCCGGTTCTCGGCCTCAGCCAGGGCGACCATGGCCTCCCCATGCTCAGGGTGCAGGGCCATAGGCTTTTCGACGAATACGTCCTTCCCCGCCCGCATGGCCGTCGATGCCACCTCGACATGGGTTCCGGCCGGTGTTGCGATGGCCACGCCCTGGATCGTGTCATCAGCCAGCACCTCATCGAGACTCAGAGCCGATGTCGAGTACTCGGCGGCATAAGTCGCCGCCCTCTCCTCATCACCGTCTACCACCCCGGCCAGGAGGCCGAGCTCAGCCAGAGCCCGGCCGATGTTCTTGCCCCAGTAGCCGCAACCAACCAGAGCGATACGCGTATCCACCGTTCGCCAGCCCTCCTCGTCAGAGCTTGAATGCCCGATGCCAACACCTTGTCTACCGGCGGAGCAGAGCTGATGAACCCTTCGTGTCCCTGGTGGGCAACGTCGCTCATGAGGCTTCGACACCCGCGGATAGGATCAACATTGTGATCGGACGTTCGATCGTCGCCTCTGCGACCTCCCCTGGTACCGACCTCGCAGTTGGTCGGATCGAGGAGCCCAAGTTCAGTCGCCTCCAGTCGGTCACCTTTTTCGTCTGTGGGTTGATGGCGTTCTCAGGCTCGCTGAAGGAGGTTCCTCCTTTCTCTCTCTCCTCTGTCGACCTCACCCTCATGACCACGATCACAGCGGTTGGCCTGGCCCTGCTTTACACCATCCTGATCGGGTCCCTACCGGTTGGGCGGGCAGCGGCGGTTCTGCTCCTGCTGTTGTGTGTGGCTGCTGCCGGCTCAATCGTGGCCATACCGACCGAATACGCCGCCCAGAAAGCATCCCGCATCTTCATCGTCACCCTGCCAGCGGCTCTCGCCATTCTACTAGCCGTCCGCAATCACATCGATGCCTATCGATTCACCCGGATGCTGTTGATTCTGGCCGTTGCCCAGTCGTTCTTCATCAATATCGGTGGCCAGCGTCAGTATGGCTTCGGCCGGCTGACGACCGAGGGGGGGACAACCATCTCGTTCGGGCGAGCCGCCGGCTTTGTCGTCGTCGCCGCTGCCGCCTGGCTGATGTCTTCCCGCCAAGCGGGAGCGACCAAGACCACCCTCATATTGGCAGTGGCTGGCTTCGAGGTGTGGACCGTGCTCGCTATCGCCAGCAAGGGCCCCATTCTCGGCATGACCGTCGCTTTGGCCGCCATGCTCATCCTCCAACTGCACCGTATCGAGATCCGCACTGCGGTCCGGCTGACCTTCCTGGTGGCGGTGATGACGACAGCCATGACGATCGTCTGGTTCCAGATCCCCGAACTGAGCCGCCAGCGACTCACCCTCTTCGGCAGTGACGGATCAACCGATTCGCGCCAGGAGGCCTGGGACTTCACCTGGCAGAACCTCTCCGGTTCCCTCATCGGCAATGGGTGGGGTAGCTGGGATGTGGCCTCCCCTATCCCCATCGTCTACCCCCACAACCTGCTCCTCGAAGTCTGGTTCGAAGCGGGCCTGATCGGACTCATTGCCTTCATCGCCGCCTTCTGGATCGCGGCCCGCAATCAGGACAGGATCTTCACTCACGACTACTTCCGTGGCACCCTGGGCCTCGGCGTCGTGATCTATTGGCTGACGACTGCCATGGTCAGCGGCGAGCTCAACGACAACAAGGTGCTCGTCGTCCTGCTCATAGCCGGCGCTGCCCCCTTGTTGACGCCCGACGCCGACAGTGAGGCCGTAGACGACGGTGATGACATCCCGGACGAACGTTCGATGTCACTCGCTGAGCTGGTGGTGGCGGCGGAGCTGGCCCATTCCCTCGCTCGAGAACCTGCACCCGCCGATCTCGTCGGTTCCGGTGTCGGTGTCAGAACCGAGGCCGAGATCAGCCCGCCGGTCCAACCCTGAAACGTTCGTACTCTCAGCTCAGGAGAGCCGAGAGCAGGTCATCGGCGCCGGGCAGGGCGAAATTGTCGTTGTGGACGAGGACGGTGAAGTCACCCCCGTAGTGGATGCAACGATCACGTAGGATCAAGAGCTGATCAGCGGTCGCGCTCTGGCCGAAACCAAGACCGAGGGTGGCCAGGGTAGTGTCCATATAGAGAAGGGGGCGCTCCTCCACCTCGGTCGCCACCTGACGCTGATGGTCCCAAAGGGGGAAGGGCTTCGATGTGCCGGCCCGGAAACCGAAGGCCTCGGCAAACCCGACCGATGAGTCGTGGACGAGCCCTGCGGCCTGCCAACACCCTGGGGAGCGATGGGAGTCCCAGCGGAGGTAGTGGTGGCGACCCCCGAGAGGCCCGAGCTCGATACCGACCCCTGCGGCGGCGCGGGTGAGGGCAGCGGCGTCGGCTTCGAGGCCGGCCACATCGAGGTGGGAGCGGTAGCTGGGGTGAACCCCGAGCTCATGACCGCGGCGATGGATCTCGCTCAACAGCTCACCCACGAAGGGGTCATCGATCTGGTAGTTCCCAAGACGGGTACCGTCCTGGCCGTCGTAGCGGCAGATGAAGTAGAAGTCGGCCCGATACCCGTGGCCCTCGACCTGATCCATGAATGAGCTGAACGTGTAGCAGGGATCATGACTGCGACCAGCGGCGCGGACCCTGAGACCCGCTCCCAATGATCTCACGGACTCGCCCAAACCACCCCGCCTCAGCCCGGCCACGGTCGAGAGGGCAAGGTCGGTGAGGCTCGCTCGGCCGAACCTGCCTACCCTGTCCACATCCTGGGTGACCCTGATGGTGCCCTGGCGGTGCTGCCGGGTCAACCGGGGCCAGAGGCTGGCCATGGCAGCCCACAACAGCTCGACCAGCTCGTCGACGACAGGATGGCCGACGAGGCCACGACGGTGGACCAACGTCGATGTCATCGGTACCCGGTCGTGGGCGTCGCGCTCGGTGATGAACCGATCTTCGAGCCCACTGAGCATGGCGAAACTGGTACCGAGCAGATCGATCTCGATCGAGACCCCCTCATCGATAGTCCGGGTGGCGGCGGCCGGTATCTCGCCGTACAACACGGGTAGACGCTTGCTCACCTCGGCCCTGCCACCCCCAGAGGCGGTGACCATCACGGGGCCAGGATCGACCCAACCGTCATCGCTGGTCACCCGCTGGGGTCCGGCCTCGTCGAGGGGATGGCCGAGGAGCCCGTCGACCAGCCTGAGCTCCCCGGGTTCGTGGCCGAGGGTCATGGTCGTCAACATCGCTCCCGGCTCCACCTCGACGACATGATCCAGTCCCAGCCAGCGGCCAACCAGTACATCGATGATGTAGTGGCGTTGGGCTTGGTTCGCTTCAGGGATGGTGAGGTGCAGGGTCACTGGCGCACAACTGGCGATAGAAATGATCCAGGTTCTCGGCCTCGCCGGCGAAGTTGTAGTGCTCGAACACGGCCTTGCGCCCGCGCCGACCCATCTCCTCCGCCTCGAGCGGATGCTCGATCATCCAGATGATGGCTTCGGCGACGGCGGCAGGGTCCCTGGGATCGACCAAGAGCCCGCATTCAGCTCCGCCAATGATCTCACGGAGGGTGGGGAAGTCCGACACCACTACCGGCAGGCCGGCCGCCATGTACTCGAAGACCTTGATCGGATAGGAGGCGACCGCGGCCAGAATCTCTGGAGGTGACAAGTACAACCCGACCCGAGCCCCGTCGAGCAGGGAGCGGACCCCATCCCGGTCGAGGACCCCGTGGTAGCGCATCGGGCCGGATTCACCATCAGCCGCCAGCTTGGCTTGGAGCTCGGGGTCATCTCTGATACTCCCCGCCAGCTCGATCGTGCGCTCACCGGAGGCAGCCAAGATCGTCGCTACCTCCGTCATGTCCCTCGTCCCCCGGGTGGGGCCCATGACACCGACATAGACCGCGGCCTCTGGCCGCTGGTCGAGAGGCGGGCCCAGTTCGGTGAACTCCTCGAGCAAGGGGAAGTTGCGCACCATGACTGGATCTCGGAATGGCTCAGCCACCCCAGGGGTGACGACGACGATCCCCGACAGGCTCAGGTCGGCGACCTTGTGAACCAGTTTGGCCACCAGGCTGAGAGACTTGGCCACCCAGCTCGGCAGGTAGGTCTTGTGCAACAGATCGAGGGGAACGTCCTCATGGACGTCATAGACCACCCGGCGACCCAGCAATCGCAGGAGCAGTCCAACCGGGATCAGCTCAGGATCGTGGAATTGATAGACATCGGCGTTCAGGGGCAAGGCCTTGCGCAAGATATGCACCGGGGTCACCAGCATCCGCTTCCACCGCGAGCTGGCCAAGGGGACCGCAACCAGCTGTACCCCATCTCGCATCTCGTCATGGCTGTGGGTGACGACGAGGGAGACCCTGTAGCCGGCGCTGGCCAGGCTGCGGCACTCCTTGTGGAAGATACGGATGTCGAAGGGGGGATGGACCGAGCTCAGATGGGCAATATGAAGTTGGCTCATAGCTCGACCTCGAATCGTTCAAGCCAGGCATCGAACATGACAGCCTGGAAGACCTTTGTCATCGGATCGCGTTCACCCTTGGTCACCTGCTCATTGAACACAGCCGCCAGCTTGGGCCCGTCGAACAGGGAGTAGCCGAAATCGGGACGGGCCAGGCGTCTGGCGATCATGGGTCGCAGTTCGCCAGACAACCAGTCGACCATAGGGGTAGTGAACCCGAGCTTGTTGTCGCGATCGAGAACGGGGTCGGGAACGAGTCCCCGCAGCCCATGACGAAGCACCGATTTCGTGGTCCCGTCTATCAGCTTGAACTCGGTCGGGAGGCCAACCGCGAATTCAACCAGACGATGGTCTAGGAAGGGCACTCTGGCTTCGACCGACCAGGCCATTGAGTTACGATCCTCATAGCGGAGCAGGGGCGGAACGCTGAAGTGGGTCAGGTCGGCGATCTGGCGGCCTTCGATCCCGTTGCCATCGAGGCCGAGCCCCGAAACGGCACCTTTCCAGTCGGCTTCGAACGCTGGGGTCAAACACGAGTCCAGACCCCAAATCCTCGACTGAAGGGGGCCGGGCAGGTAGCGACTACCAGCTGAGATGATGTCCCACTGCTGGCGATCACCCTTGCGGATCAGGCCCGTCAGATGCTTCATCGCCGTCAACAGCTTCTTCTGGCGGACCAGGGTCTGGAGGTAGAACATGTAGTACTTGCGATATCCGCAGAGGGTCTCGTCGCCCCCTTGTCCGTCGAGCAGGACGGGGATGCTGTTCTGGCGGGCTTCGCGCATCAGACACCACTGGGCGTAGACGCTGGTCGAGCCGAACGGTTCCTCCTGATGGGTCAGCAGCGACCAGAACTCGCGCTCGAAGTCGGCCGCCGATGGCTGGACGGGATGGGGCTTGGCCCCGACCGCTTCGTTGACCAGGTCCGACCACTCCCGCTCGTCGCAGTCCTTGTGGTCGAATCCAGACGTGAAGGTATCGAGTGAGGCGCCACTGTGTCGGGTGGCGGCGCACACCACCGATGAGGAGTCAAGCCCCCCTGACAGACACGAGCCGACGGGTACGTCGCTTCGCATCCGCAGGTCGACCGACGACAAGAAGAGCTCCCGGAACCCGCTACTGGCCTCCTCGAACGAAAAAGCCGGCGCCATAGTGGCCGCCCCGACTTCCTCAGCCAGGTCATAGAACGATTCTGGCGCCCACGCCGTCGGGCGATCGGGATCGATCACGGCGTAGTGGCCTGGGGGGAAGGCCTCGATTCCCTCGAACATGGTGTCGTTCGTCGTGTTGAGGTTGGCCCAGCGCAGGAACTGGGCAGCGCTGGCCCGATTGAGCCGAGCAGCAACCAGACCGGAGGCCAAGATGGCCTTGATCTCGGACGCGAAGACCAGCCCGCCGTCGGTGCGGGCGACGTGGAGGGGTTTGATCCCAAACCGGTCGCGTGACAGCACCAGGCGCCGCTGGCGGTTGTCCCAGATGGCGGTGCTCCACATCCCGTTGAATCGACTGAAACAGTCGACCCCCCACTCCTGGTAGGCACCAAGCAATACCTCCGTATCGGTGCCCGTGGCGAAGCGGTGGCCGAGCCCCTCCAGCTCCTGGCGAAGCTCCAGATAGTTGTATATCTCACCGTTGTGGATGATCCAGAGCTGGCCATTGGCGGTCGAGATGGGGTTCAGCCCTGCCGACGAGGTATCCAGAATGGCCAGTCTCCGGTGGCCAAAAGCAACCTGCCCGTGACAGGCCGACTCGACTTCGGCGGCCGAGAATCCGACCTCGACCGTTGTCCCGTCGACGAAGAGATACCCCTCGCCATCAGGCCCTCGGTGCTCCTGGGCCGCATTCATTGCAAAAACTGCGCCTAGCTGGCGTTTCCTAGCCGCGAGGATGCCGGCGATCCCGCACATGCGATGGTTCCCTAGCCTTTCAAGAATTCACTCGTCGACGGACCACAGTTGAACAGAGCATCGAGAATCGAGAGATCTGGCTCGAAGTCACCCCACAACTGGGTGTACTCGGCACTCTCGTAGGCCGAGTATGCCAAATCGATTCCGTTGCGGCGCAGGAGCTCCTTGTCGTTGTACTGGCGCCCACCCCCGGTTCCCGATAGGTATATCGGGCCACCAACAGCGTTGCCGACATCGACGATGAGGTCGGACTTGGCGTTGGGGTCAGAAAGCAGGTCCGACAGCATCACCAACTCGGTGTCGATGCTCAGGTACTCCATGATCGCTCTGATCAAGGCGACGTTGAGCTCGACCAATGACTCATTGCTCTCCAGAGCCCGCTGGTACAGGGTGAATACCTCATCGAAGAACGGAGCCCGCTTGTAGGCCAGTTCGACCGACTTCACGTGCTTGGTCTTCCATTTCTCGTCGGCGAAGGTGACCTCGGTGTAGTTGGCCCTTCCCTCGTTGCCGCTAGGAACCTTGACCGGGATCGTCAGATAGGTCGGCCCGTTGGGCGTCTTGATCCGGTTTCGAGAAGAGAAGCTCCGACCCCGAGGGAATTGGACCTGGTCGAGGATGATGAAGATGTCGCTGTTGGCGACCTTGTAGAAGTAGCCGAGCCAGGGAACATAGTTCGGCTGGTGGATGGCGAAGATGCGCTCGGCCATCATGCACCAGCCTTGGCCAGGACGAAGCTCAGCAGATCGCCGTTGGCGAAGTCCGCTTCGAGAGCGCCCTGGTCAATGGCCGTCGGGCAATTCACGGTGTCCAGACGATGGATCAGGCTCGGGTCGGTCCAATGCGGATGCGGGATGCAACGAACATTGACGGAATTGGCCAGCTCAGCGGCCAGTATCTTGTGATGCAGCATCTCATTGGTTACGAACGCGACTCGTACCGGCATATCCCTCTACCTCCGGCCCAGGGACCACACGACGCCGACGACGCCGGGCACAGCCGATCAACGCCAGATCCTCGGCCTCACCGCTGAGACGATACCGCTAGTCGCCAAGGACCTACACGCGGAAGAGAGATTCTGCTCAACTCGTCCAGGCCATCATGATGTCAGCATTGGTGAAACTGAGGTCACTGAGTTCCTTGTGCCATCCGGCGTAGCCCCCATTCCCGTCTGACGGTCGGCTGACGCCAGCGAAGTAGGAACCGGCCTCGTAATTGTAGACCTCCCCTTCACGTAAGGGGTGAAGGGCGAAGGTCCCCCCCTGCTCACCGCTGAGGGTCAGGGTGTAGTTGACGTCGGCGGAGAAGGTCCGCGCCCATGGCATGGACAGCCAGCGCATTTCGCCGGTCGAGAAATCGATGGCAGGGACCTCGACCACCTCATCGGTCCCGTCGCTGCCTTGGAGATGAGCCTTCAGCACACCCTCATCTTCGGTACGCAGGGCTCGGATCCACCATTGGCTGGCGGTGAAATCCTCCTCGGGTGAGAATGCCACCTGGATCGAGGCAGCCTCGTCGACGGGCCGGTAGGAGTGTTCCTCCGGGAAGGCCTCGATATAGCCGTTGCCGAAGATGTACCCGTCGGCCATGGCGATGGACATGATCGGGGTGTAGAGCTCCTCGCCGAAGCGGTGGGTGAACTCCCTCCACGGGTCGTCATCGTTGTTGACCGTCACCCCCCAGTCGCTGATGGGGGGCCGAGGGCCCAACTCGGTGTTGAGCTGGTAGAGGAGATCGAGGCCAACATAATTGTTGACGGGATCGGGATCGATCTGCTCGAAGACGACATGGTAGGTCTGGCCAGCAATAACAGGCTGACCCCCGAGCTTGATGGCAGAATAGTTCTGAGCCCGCTTCTGGTCGGTGTCAGCCGGAGGCGGTAGATGGCCATCGACCAGTGCCATCTCGATCTGGCCCCGGGCCAGCACGTGATCAAGGTCGGGCAAGCCGGTTCCATCGTCGGCAACGAGGGAGACCTGCACGATCCCCCCGGTTCCGGCCGCGTAGCCCAAGCGTGAGGTGTTGACGACGATGAAGGGACGGACCGTGGCTACCACACCGGAACGCTCGGCGACGAAGCGATAGCCGACGCTCGTGTGGGCCACCCCCCCAACGTCGAGATTGGCCAGGGTGTCACCAGAGAAGGGGGTGCCAAGAAAGGTTCGGGCCGGGATCGACTCCGGTAGGGCACCGGTATCGGCATCGGCATCGCCTGAGGCAACCAACTCAAGAGTGTCCGTGGCCGGCTCATCTCCGGCATCATCAAGCTCTATCCCGCTACAGGAGGTGCCGACCATGGCCAGGGTCGCAAGCATGGCCGCGCACATCGGCCACCCCCGTCGGTATCCGCCCCCCGATAACACAACGACTCTCAAGTCCATGTCCTCAACAACTCCACAAGGCCGACCGACGGGAGACCGACGGGCAAGCCGGCTGTTCCGCTCACAGCGGGGATCAACCCTAGCTGGGAGGCGGCCACAGCCGGAGACCGGGGCAGCTAGGTTACAGAAGATTTTCCTTCGTCATCGTTTCTCAACAATGTCATCCGTTGTATGATCCCAACCGGGGTAGGAATGTGACACCATGACTGGCGACATCAAAGTCGAATTCCCGTATGGCATGGCCTTCGACGAAGCTGACTTCATCGACGAGTTCGGCGACTATGTAGATGTCGACCAACTGGATGAGTTCGACCATGCTTTCGGGCTCCGTCTCGAAGATGACGAGTGGTGGCCCGAGGAAGGTCCCATCGTCGGCTGGATCCGCCAGCCCGTCTCCTGGTTTCCTGCCGTCAGCCGAGCGACAATGACCTTGGTTGCAGCATCGGCCGTGGTTGTCATTAGCGCCTACGCCTTGTTGGCGACGTCAGGCGACGACGTCCAACTCGATGCCAGTGCCGGCGGTGCCGGTCCGTCGAACTCGGCCTCGTCATCGGCATCATCTCCAGCTCCAGGCCCGGTCGCGCAGTCGAGTCGCCTCGAACTGCCAACTGGAGCCAGCCCACCCGCCAGCGGCTCACCCGACGGGGTGGCAGGTTCATCAGCGGGAGCAGCACCCGCCAACAGCTCGGACTCAAGTGCAGAAGCCCCGCGGCTACCAGTCAGCGGCAACAGCAGTGACACCAGCGATGTCCAGTCGGAGGCCCAGAACCAGGTAACGGCGACCACGGCGGCTCAGGTCTCGACGACGAGCCTGTCGTCGGCCCCGACCTCGACCGAGCTGATCCTGTCAACGACTGTTGGTGGGGGGCCGGTGGTGTCTGGTGGGGTGTGGGATTACTACGGGAATCCGTGGGTTCCGTCGGATCTGGCCAATCTGACCCTGCAAGGCGGTGAGCGTTTCAGCTACCGCTTCGTAGCCAAACACACCG